>NZ_JAQEUJ010000014.1:0-84459 GCF_027695515.1 Coprococcus sp. LG101-27 | reverse complement strand
ATATAAGAATCTAATTATTTTTCCTTAACTTAATGACATTGCCCGAAAAGGCATCTTTTATTTCAAAAATTTCTTTATTCGAAGCGCAAGCGCTATCTCAAGAATACTATTCGGATCTGACAAATCATATCCTGTCTGGTTTTCAATTTTTTTAATTCTGTATATCAAAGTATTTCGATGCAAATGAAGTGCATTTGCTGTTACATTTCTTGCCCCTAAATTATTCACGAGAACTTCCAGCGTTTCTAAAAGTTCACTTTCATTTTTTTGATCATATTCAATAAACGCATTCAACTTGTCCTCCATAAACTCCTGACACATCTCATGCTTACTGATTTCTTTCATGATTCTCCAAAAGCCTGCATCTTCTATACAAAGTACTTTTGAATTGAATTCCTGGCACACTGCAATTTCTACTGCATCCCTTGCATCCTGATAAGCCTTTCCGAAACGTTGGTAGGAATTTTCGACTTTCGAAACACCTATCGCTGCAGTATATCCTGTCTTTTCCGAAATATTTTTCTGAATCTTCTCGAAATACTCTTTCGTTATAGTTTTCTCTTTTGTCCGTTTTAATATGCATTGAAAATTATCATTATTCGACAAAACAATTACTTTTTCCTCGCCAAAAGATTCTTTTATCATATTTTCGATTTTCTCAATTTTTTCATGAACAATCTCTTCCTGTAATTCATGTAATTTTTGTTTAATTCCATCAATTTCAATATAAACGATCTGGTACGGAGGTGATGGCCATTTTTGTTCTTCGATCCGATAGTTTCCTTCTTCATTACATGTGATATTTCCTGTCAAAAGATCAATAAACAATCTTTTATCCATTTCCCGACGGTTATATTTTTCAATTCGAGAATAAATGCTATCCATCAAATTATTCTGTGATTTTATCAATGCCTCCATCACAAGATAATTCATTTCTATGAAAGGCAAATCTTCCGGCCACAAAATGATTGGGAACTGTAATTCATTAGCCAATTTGATCGCATCATCCAAAAAACAACCAATATATCTATATTTTGTCGCGAGCGCAGCTGCCTTTGCTTCATACAAATTTCTTATCAGATTCATTATTTCTTCTTTTGTGTCACTATATGCATATCCAGTTGTAATATACAAAACATTTGGGCGCATCCATGCTTTCATATCTGGTATTTCCATACAATCCACAAAGCGAACAATCCTATCAATTCCACCTTCTCCGGCTGCTAATGTACATCCTTTCGACTGTGCCAGCTCTAATACCTCTTTTACTTTTATTGACACTTTCTATTCCATCCCTTTTTATTTGTATTATAGATAAATATAGAATATCATAAAACACTGTTTTTTCAAATATCATCTTACGCTTAACTTTATCCAGATTGCGTTTCTGACCGAACGTCATTTTTTCTCATGGATTTTTTCCACACTTTTTGCTATACTATTCTCAATACTGGCACTATTAACGACATTACACAGGAGGTTCACATGAAGAAAGTGCTTCAAATATTTCAGAGAGATTTAAAGAGACTCTTACGTAGCCCTGCTGCTGCTCTCGTCATGGTGGGAGTCTGCATTCTCCCTTCTCTCTATGCATGGTTCAACATTGCCGCCAACATGGATCCCTACGGCAATACAAAAAATGTAAAAGTGGCGATTGCAAATTGTGACACCGGTGGACACACCGGTTCGATGGATCTGAATGCCGGAGCCACCATCGTACAGAATCTGAAAAAAAATCACCAGCTTGGCTGGACCTTTGTTGATGAAAAGAAAGCCAAAAGCGGTGTCCGTTCCGGCAAATACTACGCTGCCATTGTAATCCCGGAGGATTTCAGCGAGTCTCTCCTCAGCATCCTTTCCGGGGATTTAAAACAGCCGCAGCTCGACTATTATATTAATGAAAAGAAAAACGCGATCGCTCCAAAGATCACCGCTACCGGCGCAAGCACGATCCAGCAGCAGATCAATGACACCTTTTCGTCCGTTGCCGCTGACTCCATTGCGAAGATCGTGCAGAAATCGGCCGGTACACTGACCGGCAAGCTTGACGGAACAAATTCTACGCTGATGCAGGCGCTTACCGATACCCGTAAGAATCTTGCTGACTATCAGAACGCCCTGAAGGATTTCCAGGCTGCGGTAAAAGATTCCGGTTCTTTGATCGATGACACTCTGAAAACACTGGACTCTGTAAATGCTGTTGCCTCTTCCGGTTCTGCTGCCCTTGCAGATTCATCAGATCTGCTTGCCACCAGTCGGACAGCAATCGGAACCTTTTCCACAGAATTTTCTACCAGCCTGTCAGATGGCGAGACGCTTTTAACCAATGTCTACACCTCCGCAGCCTTAAAGCTCGGAACTTTTGAGACAAAAGCCACACAGGTCAACACTGCGATCGGAGACAGTATTTCTTCTGCCAGCTCTTTAAATAAGAAAAAAGCAGAAATTCTGGAAAAGCTTGCCGCCCTTCAGCAGCAGATCGGAAGTGATTCTTCCCTGTCCAGTATCGTCAGCGAAAAAATTGCAGAACTCCAGGCACAGAATGATTCTCTTCAGGAACTCATTGATTCTCTTGGGAACAGCAATTCCAGCATAGGAAATGCACTGACTACAGCAAGTAATACCAGAAGTTCTCTTGAGACACTCACTGCCCAGAACCGACAGTCTCTGCAGAATTACCGAAACAGTCTGAACCAGTCGCTTCTGCCACAGCTGAACCAGTCACTTGACAGGCTTGCCACATTGAGCGGAAGCCTTTCTTCTACTTTAACCGGGGTAAATCCGACGATCACACAGTTAAAGGTGATCCTTACCCAGTTAAAGAGCAGTTTAAACGAAAGTGCAGACGCACTTGGTCAGACCGGAGGAACTCTTGAAAGCGTAGATACTGCTCTGGAAAATATTACCGCTGATCTAAAAGCTCTGCAGAGCTCCGAAACCTACCAGCATCTGATCTCACTGGAAGGCATCGACTCAGATTCCATTTCTGATTTTATGTCCTCACCGGTTTCGATCAATTCAAAGATATTTTATGATGTGGAAAATTACGGTTCCGGAATGACTCCGTTTTACACTAATCTGGCACTCTGGGTTGGCGGACTGATCCTGGTATCCATCCTGAAACAGGAAGTAGACAAAGACGAAACCATTTCCCGTTTTACTCCGACAACTGCTTATTTCGGACGTTGGATGCTCTTTGTCGTGGTCGGATTGATCCAGGGATTCATTGTGTGCATGGGCGATCTGCTGCTTCTGAAAGTACAGTGTGTCCACCCGGTTGCATTTGTGTGCGCTGGTATGCTCTGCTCCTTTGTGTATGTCAATCTGATCTATGCAATGGCGCTGACCTTCAAGCACATCGGAAAAGCACTTGCCGTTGTCCTGGTCATCCTGCAGATCCCTGGTTCTTCCGGAACCTATCCGATCGAGATGACACCGGTCTTTTTCCAGAGACTGCATCCGCTTCTGCCGTTCTCTTACGGAATTGACGCTATGCGTGAGTGTATTGCCGGATTTTACAAAAATAACTACGCAAAGGATCTGCTGACCCTGCTGCTTTTCCTTCTCCTTGCATTCTTCATCGGACTGCTACTGAGACCACTTCTGATGAATCTGAACCATCTGTTCGACAAACGTCTTGCCGAGACAGATCTGATGCTGGGAGAGACTGCAACCGGTGAGCTCTCCCGCCCACAGCTTACACTGATGATGAAAACCATGATGCAGGATGAATACGGACGGGCTGATTTTATCCGACATGCCAACCGCTTCGAAAAACGGTATCCAAAGCTGATCCGTACCGGTTTTATCCTGATCCTTGTAATTCCACTGATCTTTCTTCTTCTGATGTTCAGTCTGGAATCCAAGATCATATACCTGACACTGTGGATCATTTCCCTGATCGTGCTCGCCGTCTATCTGATCTGTGTGGAATATATTCACGACAAGACCTCCAGACAGCTTTCCTATATCCATCTGTCTGAGGAAGAATTTTTTAAAAAAGTAAAGGAGGGAAAAGACAAATGAGAAATATATGGACCATCTTCACAAGAGATATCCGGAAAATAAGAACAAATGTCATTGCTCTGATCGTCGTTCTTGGCGTCACAGTGGTTCCCTGCCTTTATGCATGGTACAACATTGCGGCAAGCTGGGATCCCTATGGGAATACCGGGAATCTGAAGGTCGCCGTGGCAAGCGTAGACGAAGGCTATATCGGAAACCTGATCCCGCTCCAGCTGAATCTTGGCGATCAGGTATTGTCTGCTCTTCGGGAGAATACACAGCTCAACTGGGTATTTACAACCAAAAGTAAAGCAATGAAGGGTGTAAAATCCGGAGAATATTACGCAGCGATCGTAATCCCGGAAGATTTCAGTACGAACCTGATGAGTGTATTTTCCAGTGATATTAAGAAACCAGAAATTACCTATTACTCCAATGCAAAAGAAAATGCCATTGCACCGAAGGTAACAGACAAAGGAGCAACCGCAGTCCAGACACAGGTCAACGAAGTATTTATCGAAACCATTTCCGATACGGTGCTGACTGCACTTCAGACTGTTGCAAATACCGCAGACTCCAGGGATTCGGATGAGCTTGCAGGTACACTGATCACAAACCTGAATAAAATCGGTTCTGATCTGTCTGCTTCTTCGACGACTCTGCATTCCTTCTCACAGATGACCGATTCTGCGCAGCAGCTCCTGGACACAACTGCCGGGTTCTTAAAAGTAACGAAAGAACAGGCTTCTGCAAATGCAGATACTCTTTCCGGTACACAGCAGTCCTTCTCCGGGATTCAGGAGACTCTGGACGGAGCTACAGACGGAATCAATACTGCGCTGACCTCTACCAAAAGCTTTTACGAGCAGATGTCACAGACGATCGATCAGGCATTCCAGTCGCAGTCACAGGATGCTTCTTCTGTTGCCAGCACCCTTGACCTTCTTAGCGACCGTGTCAATGCGATCGTACAGTCTTACCAGGGAATCCGTGACAGCATTGCACAGATTGCAGATGCACACCCGGAGCTGTCTGATCTTACCGCACCAATCCTTGCAAAGTGGGATGACTCCATAGCTGTTCAGGGAGAACTTCGTGATAAACTCACAAACGCAGCATCTTCTCTTCGCGATACAGCCGGCAGCGTAACGACCTCCAAAAAAGAGCTAGATGATCTGATCAGTTCCAGCATTTCAGGAATTACTGCTGTCAAATCTGACTATGAAACCAATGTATCCGGTTCTCTAAAACAGCTGTCTGGCTCCCTTGGTTCTACCAAAAATGATCTGTCCGATCTGCTCTCCCAGCTTGGTGCAAGTGCAGATGGAATTTATACCCTTGCCTCCTCCGCAGGTTCTGATCTGTCACAAATCCAGAAGGCTCTGGAGACCTCTTCTGATCTGTTGGAGACAGCATCCAAAAAGATTACCGATACAACTTCCAGGTTAAGCCAGATGGAGGCAACCGGAGACTTTTCCGAACTGGAAGACCTGATTTCCGGCGATAAGAACAGCATCAGCTCCTTCCTCGCTGCACCGGTAGAGCTGAAAACCAACAAAGTGTACCCGATTGAAAATTACGGTTCTTCCATGGCCCCATTCTACTCTACACTTTCCATCTGGATCGGCGGAATTGTCCTGGTTGCCATGCTCAAGGTCACTGTATCCGAAAACGGCACCACCGGGCTTAAACATCTGAAGCTCCATCAGATTTATCTTGGAAGATACCTTATCTTCCTGATTCTCGGGCTTTTGCAAAGCACCCTTATCTGCCTCGGTGATCTGTTCTACCTTGGCATCCAGTGCAGGCACCCGTTCCTCTTCCTCCTTGCCGGATGGATATCCAGCATCGTATATGTCAACATCATTTACACGCTGACTGTCTCCTTCGGCGATATCGGAAAAGCGATCAGTGTTGTGCTTCTGGTTATGCAGGTAGCCGGAACCGGCGGAACTTTCCCGATCGAAGTCGCACCGAGATTCTTCAAAGCGGTGTATTCACTGTTTCCATTTACTCACAGTATGGCAGCACTGCGCGAAGCAGTTGGTGGACTGTATGGTATGGATTACTGGATCGATCTTGGAAAGCTTTGTATCTTCCTTGTTGTATTCCTGATCATGGGACTGGTGCTTAGGAAGCCGATCATTAAGGTGAATGAGGCGTTCTCAGAGAAGCTGGAAGAGACGAAGATTATGTAAAAATAGAAGTACTTGTCTTTTACATTTACATTAAAAAACTCTCTTATGAATGATTTAACGATCTTTCATAAGAGAGTTTTATTACCTATATGGTTCAAATATTTTACTCATAAAAATAGAATTCACATATACCAGAAGGCTTCCGCCTATACTACTCCAGAATATACTTCCATAAAAAAGAGTTCTGTAATTATAAAGTGTTCCTCCAATACACACAATATCAAATAATATAATAATTACTGCATACGGCAGTTGTGATATTGGTATTAAAAAAGCATTTTTTATCATATTCTTTATTGTATTTTCAAAACAAGCTATCAACGGAAATACAAATATCCATCCCCATAATAAAAATATGATGATTCCTGCTACCAGAATATTTATTATCTGTCGATTCAACTTGATATATGTTACTGCTATATACCAGTCATATCCAACAATATATCCTGTCCCAATTAACAGAAGCCAGATAATTGTACTTTGCTTAAAATTTTGACGAAATGCTTTTAAAAAGCTTTTTATAATATACCCTTCTTCCTTCTTTATAATTTTAAACATTACAGAATATAATGCGGTTGTGGATGCCCCTGCTGTAATAACAGGTACTGAACATACCAACCACAAAATATTCAAAATAAGGAAATCACATAATGTCGTGAGTATACGAATGATTCTATTATCTGTCATATTATTTGTTTAATATTCTACCTTCCACATATATCGACGAGTTGTGTAATCTATTCCTGTTGCTTCTGACAATGCTTTCATATAAACATTATTCAAAATAGGTGTAAACAAAAGATGATTAAAATATTCTGAAACTGAATCTTTTAGATTATCAAGACCAAGCTCTTTTGCATCCAGAATATATACTTTTTCACCTGCATATTTCTTTAAAAATGTAATTGCACGCTCATCAGCTTTTCTGGTTCTTCCATCTGCAACAAGGAGGAAAAATGCTCCATTTTTATCTGTAATTTCAAATGGTCCATGGAAAAAATCACAACTGTTAAATGTTGGAGATTGAATCTGTAACATTTCGAGAATATTACAAGTTGAAAAAATATGACCAGAACCATAAGCTGGTCCACTTGCGATTACTGTAATTGTTTTTTCATCTTTAACCTGATCTGCCCATTTCTTTGCTAACGGTCTGCAATATTCTCTTGCTCTCACATAAGCCGGCTGAATTTTTTCAAAAGCATCCATTGCATCTGTATAATTTTTATATCCTTCTGTAACATCTACAATTGCCATTGCAATTCGCAGTGCATTTCCCGCATTCGTTCTTCCCTGATCCTCATCGTCTTCCCAGATACTTCCATACTGAACATTATAATCGCAAACTTCTGTAAGCCCTGATTCATCAACATATTGGCTGATTGTAACAGCTCCAAGTTCTTTTGCGACTTTTGCAGCCTCTATTGTTTCCTTCGTTCCCCTCATAGATGTGATAACTGCAATCGTATTTTCTCCTATACATTTCGGTGCTGCAAATTCAAATTCACTGCTTGTGATCATCTGCGAACGTACTGCTGTAGATTCCCTGTCCATAAAATACTGCGCTGCATAATGTCCATCATTTGAGCCGCCAGCCGCAACCCATACAACATTTTTAAGACCACCTTTTTCTTCCATTTCTTTGACAATTTTTTCAATAAGCTCTCTGATTTCCATTTTCTTTTCCTCCTATTGATCTATATATTTTTTTAACATTTCAAAAGATATTTGCATTGCTTCATGTGGTGTTCTCATATACTTATCATTTAAGATTTCCAGACTTAACATTCCCTGGTAATTTACCTCATCCAACTCATGCAACATTCCCCTGATATCCAATTCTCCTTCTCCAAGAATCAAATGCCCATTAGGGATTCCATCCGCAACATGCACATGCCTTAGATACTTTCCCAAATCTTGAACTGCCTGTTTCATTGTTTCTTTTGAAAACCCCAGAGTTGCCGTATCTATCATGCCTTTCACCGCAGGTGACCCTATTTCCTCAATCATTCGTACTGCTTCTTTTGCAGTATGAGTTGTTGTATATTCGCGCGGTGAAGTTTCCAATACCATTTCAATGTTATATGCTTCTGCCATATCACCAAGTATTCTCATTGAATCAACAGAACGTTTCCATACATCTTCATCCTTCTCATCAATTGTCCCATATCCGCATAAAGTAACGATTGTATCTGCTTCCAGTTCAGCTGCTGTTTCAATTGTTTTTTTGAAGACGTTAATGCTTCGATTTCTTGCCGCAATATCAAACGCTGCAATATTTACAGGATACAAACATTGTTCCGGTGTTACACACATTGCTTTTAATCCGAAGTCTTTCAGTTTTTTCTTCAAACTTTTAATATCTCTGTATGTAATATCATCCATATGAAAATGCGGAAAACATGCATAAAATTCAATTTGTTCCGCTCCCATCCTATGTAAAGAATCCAATGCATAGTTCAGGGAATATTTGTAATACGGATAGTTCGACGTTAAAATTTGAGATCTCTTTAAATTTTTCATGACTCTTATCCTTTCACACTACCTGCCGTCAATCCTCTTACAAATTGCTTTTGAAGCAACAGAAATGCGATAATCAGAGGAAGTGATGCTATAACCATGCTTGAAATCACAAGTGTCCAGTTTGTTGTTGTCATTCCCTGAAAATTCATCAGACCAACCGGTACTGTTTTTTTATCTGTACTCTGTAACAATACATTAGCAAACATCAATTCATTCCATACTGCTCTGAAGCTTACAATGGAACACGAAGCAATAATCGGTTTACTAAGTGGCAACATAATTTTTACAAATATCTGCCATGTAGTTGCTCCATCTATATATGCAGATTCATCCAGGCTATAACTAATACTTTTATAAAATGTCATAATCAAAAATGTAGCAAATGGAATTCTAAATGCTGCATCAATCAAAATCAAACTAATTCTCGTATCATACAATCCCGCAATTTTGACCATCTTAAACAAAGAGATTAATGAAGATTGTGGTGCCAGCATTAATCCTCCTAATATTAAATAAACCCATAACTTTTTTGTTTTAAATTTTAATCTTGATAAAGGATATGCTGCAAGACAACTTAAAAATGTTGATAAAGCAGTTGCTGCTACTGTAATAATCACGCTATTGGATAAATATACTCCAATCCCTTTATTCCACGCATTTACATAGTTTTCCCAATGCCATGTCTCCGGCAGTGAAAATGGTGATAAAAATAATTCCTGATTTGTTTTAAATCCTGTAATTACCATCCATATAAGTGGAAAGATGATAATCAACGCAAACAAAATAAATAAAATATATGTAATAATATGAACGATTTTCTTTTTCATCTTCCCACCTCCTATTCGTCTAATTTATATCCTTTCATCTGCAATAACCCGATTGCGAATGTCACAATAAAGATAAAGAATGCTATTGCAGAGGCGTATCCCATCTGGTCGTTTCTAAATCCAACTTTATACAAATAAGTCGCTAAAGTTTCTGAGGCATATCCCGGTCCACCATTTGTTGTTACAAAAACTTCATCATATTCCCGGATAGATCCTGTAATCATAATAATCATATTGATCAATATTGTATCTTTAATCTCCGGAAGTGTAATATAGAAAAACTTCTTTAACGCACTCGCGCCATCTATATCTGCTGCTTCATATAAATCAGCCGGTATATTCTGAATTGCAACCACAAAAAGAACTACTGTATAACCTATATATTGCCATTGTGACATTGCGGCAATAGAAAAAGTCGCACTTCCTGCATTTCCAAGCAAATCAATATTTTCTGTATTTATTCCGATCAGCTCTAACAGAGGATTCATAATTCCGATAGATGGACTGCAAATCATCTTAAATGCAATACCCACTACCGTCACCATAAGCAATGAAGGAATGAAATAAATTGACTGAAAAATGTTCTGTGTTTTTCGCATAAACTTGGATTCAAGCGTATTGGCAATAATTAAAGAAAGACCTATCTGAAAAATAACTGACATAATCATGAAAATCATATTATTTTTCAGTGCTGTATAAAACACTTCGTCTTTGAACATTTTTATATAATTGCCAATTCCTACAAATTTATGACTGGAACTCATTGCTCCCCAACTAAAGAAGCTTTCATACAAATTGATAAAAATTGGTAAATATAAAAGTACAACAATCATTAAAATCGCAGGAAACATATATAATGCAATTGTTCTTTTGTTATCTTTCCGCATATTTAATCTTCCTTTCAGAGGAGCAATATTATGCCCCTCTATTTATTTGCATCAGCAACTTCTTTTGCTGCTTTTTGCACATCTGCCATGACATCTTCTGCCAACTTTCCATCTAAAGCTTCCTGTAAGCTTGCCATATAGGTATTAGAAACATTTCCATCAACACACTGATCAAGCCATTCGGCAATCGCATTATAGTCTTCTGATGTTTTATAAGCCGCTGCAATTACAGCATCTGAATTATCTTCTGTAATACCTCCAATAATTGCATTCGGAAGTCCTGTCTCTTTGGTCTGTTTTTCAGCCTGTGCTTTCTTTGTTAAAAATTTAAGGAATTTAACTGCTTCATCCGGATGTTTTGTTTCAGCAGAAATTGCATAATTTTCTGATCCACCTGTTACAATTGTTGACGCCTCATCTCCTGTTGCGCCATCCGGAATCGGAATCTTAAAATAACCATATCCGTCTTCCCCCATTGCACCCGTATAGAATGAAAACTGGCTTGTCGCATCCAGGATCATCGCCTGCTTACCTGCAGCAAATTCTTCTCTTACCTGATAATAATCTTTTGAATTTACATTTTTGCCAAGATATCCGGCATCATTCAAATCCAAAAATGTCTGGACAGCTTTTACATATCCTTCATCGGTAAACGCACCACTACTTGGGTTATAATCCGCGGTTCGAACATCCTTATTTACAAAATTTGCATTAAACTGACCAACATACCACATGGTATACCATTTGTCTGAATTACCAAATGCAATTGGTGTAATCTCTTTATTTTTCAAAGTATCGCATACATCAATAAATTCATCCCATGTAGTAGGAACATCTAAATTATTATCTGCAAATACCTGCTTATTATAAAGCATATATAATACAGAGCTCCTGTAAGGTACAGCATAGTTTTTTCCTTCATATACACTACTGCTAAGAAATGCCGGAAGAAAACTGTCTTTCCATTCCGCGTCTTCATCCATGTAAGAGGTAAGATCTAAAATTTTACCTGATCTTGAAAATCGATTTAAGCATTCACCGCCCCAACAAAAGAAGATATCCGGAAGATCTCCCCCCGCTGCCAGAACACTCAACTTTTCTTTCATTGCCTGATCACTGATATTTTCATATTCAATTTCAATATCTGGATTTTCTTTTTCAAAATCTGCGATTGCTTCTTCAAAATATCCTTTATATTCGTCTTCCGGATGTTTATCAAGAAAAGTTAATTTAACTTTTCCACTATCCGATTCATCTGATTTGCTACCACAACCGGCAAATAACGCTACCGTCATTGATGCAATCATTAACATTGCTATTGCTTTTCTTTTCATAACCAATTACCTCCTTAAATGTTAATAATCTCTGACAGCTTTTTCGGATTGACGTCGTATCCGATTCCCAAAGCTCCCTCTTTTACCACTATCGTTGCTGCATATTCTGCTGCTTTTTCAAGTGCCTGTTTTATATTATTTTCAGATTTCATCGACTCGTCAGCCTTCATCTGTAAATAATTCATTAGAAATGCGCTAATATAGGAATCGCCTGCTCCCATCGTATCTATTGCTTTTACTTTTTTCACCGGTTGCATATAAAATTCTTTTCCATCATAAGCTATTGTCTTATCTGCTCCTCTTGTTCCTACTGCTATCTCACATCCGGTGCTTATTACTTCTTTTAAAGTTTCTTTTGTTTCTTCTTCAGACAGCTGCCCACATGATAAAAACGCATATTTTATATTAGATCCAATTTCACGGATATCATCTAAAGTAAAATTATCATAAAAATCATAACAAATCTTAACTCCATACTTAGCCAGTTTCTTTATCTTTTCATGATTAACTCTGGCTCCCCAACTGATACATGCGATATCAAATTCTTTAATATATTCAATTTCTTCCTTTGTAAATTCAAATGGATATAAATCCGTTACACCTTTCTTATTCCAATCAATAAATACTCTGTCTCCATCTTTCAAATCTACTAACGCATATCCACTGGATCCTTCTTCATGATGTGAATGGCTGGTATCTATCTGCTCTTTTTGCAAAGTTTCCTCTAATATTTCTCCAACCTTATCATTTGCAAAAACTCCCATAAATGCAGCCTTTGCTCCTTGTTTTTTTGCATTGTATGCAATGTTATATTCATTTCCGCCTGGATACATCTTATTTTTATAACAATAAATATCCATAGTAGCTATGCCAATTCCTATGATACTTACGCTCTCCATCATGTGCCTCCTCGTATTATCTTGTTCCTGTTTTTTTAACTTGTATTAACTCGTCTTGCTACAAGAATACTATTGTTGTTAATTATTGTCAATATATTTTCTGATTTTTATTATTTTTAGGTATTTTGTACAAATAACTTTAAATATTTTTGTAAAAAAAGAAGATACCTTTTTTAGATATCTTCTAGTTTACTGTTATTCTTTTATACATACCATTTCAAAATATTATCATTATCTCCTCTGACAATATCTTTGACCGTATGAATTGGTCCTCCATTAATATCAAACACACATACTTCCGATTCTATAACCGGAGTTCCAACCGAAAGCTTCAACAATTGTGCTATTTCTTCCGTTGCAAATATAATTTTTACACTTCTCCTTCCCTTAATTGACGGAATCATATGATATTTTTCCTGCAGAATCGCATAAAGCGATCCGGTTAAGTCCTCATTCATTAACCCATCTAATTCTGCAGATAAGTGATTCTCCTCGATTAAAAGCGGAACATTATTCACACACCGTAATCTTTTAACAATTAAAATGTTTTCTCCATCATTAATTCCAAAAAATTCTTTATCCATTTCCGTTTTTACCGGTTCCAAGCCAACTTTTAAAATCTTGGATTTTAAATCTGCCCCTTGCATCTTTGCATCTCCAGTAAAACTGGTTACTCCAACAGGCAGTCTTAACATATCTGACTGTGCAACAAAGCTTCCTTTTCCTTGCACCTTGATAATATATCCTTCTCTCTCTAATTCTGCCATCGCGTTACGAACAGTTACCCGGCTCATACCATATTCTTTTTGCATTTCTGCCTCTGAATCAAGTTTGTCCCCCGCTTTTAATATTCCAGATCTTATTTCCTGTTTGATTTTATTTTTCACCTGTAAATATAATGGTATAGAATTTGATTGTGATTGAATTTTAGTCATTATATCCCCCTAGCTTGTATTATACATGTATCTATTTTGATATTATCATAATACAACTAAAGTTATGTATTTGCAAGGAATAATGGAATATATGCTCTTTTTATACAAAGACACGTCTTATAACATATTATCATTATAATTTCAGTTTCCTGTAGCGTTACCGGTTCATTGTTATCATCATATACTTCTATATCCTTTATACGATCTTTTTTAGACACCGTATCCTTTCCACCACAGGCAGTAGTTCCTGCTACGATCAAAACAATCCAAAAAAATATAGCATATTTTTTATATTCCAAATCCACTCAGCAATACATAATATCCTGTCAAGATCACTACAAACACCACAATAACCGGGATTGTCTTCTTCATCAGCTGCCCCCAGGATACCCGGAAATATTCCGTAATGATCGCAAGGCAGATGTGCGTCGGCGAAATCTGCATTGCCGCATAAGAAAGTGCCATCAGGTACACCAGAAGTCCGGCTCCTGCATGCGGTATGCTTGCAAATGCCAACGGAATCAATAGCACAATCATAGAATTTGCTCCACTGATAATCGTTCCAAGAAACATAATGATTCCAAATGCCGCAAACTGTGGAATTGCAGATCCTGCAAACAAATCCGGAAGTTTTCCGATTGCCCCTGTATAGGTAAGAATGTTCTTGAACATCATCAGAATGATCGTATTGAAGATGATTCTCCACTCTACCGATGTCTTTGCAAAATCCAGCACTTCCTTCAGACTTAACCGATATACAATAATCGAAAGCACAATAATAAACGGCAGTACCTTGATCACAGAAAGATTCAGTGCGATCACAAGCACAATACAAAGCACCAGTGGCCAGAAACAGTATAGAAGCTGTTTGAATTCTTCTTTTTTGTCTATCATTTCATCCTCACTTGCTTCATATCCTTTCGAAAGCTTCCGCAGATAAAATACATATCCCAGTACCAGAAGCACCACAACCATCGGCGCCATAAAAAGTACAAATTGCCCGGTTGATACCGCTGTAATGGAAAGTGCCAGCAGAATTGCATTATAAGTCGGCGAAAAGCTTTCTGAAATATGGCGGTAGTAACTGGTCACAAACGTCTTTTCTTCCACATCCAGATCTTTTCCTGTCGCCTTATCTACGATCGCCCCACAGATATTGACAGCTCCTGCAGACGGAAGGAATCCAATGATCACCGGCGCAATTACACACACCATACGCCTGTCTCCGCTAAGCCTCTGCAGTGCCATCTCCGCTCTTTCCAGAAGTTTCCGGTTCTCCATAATCCGCTGCAAAAAGGTTACAAGAATAAAGCTTCCGACCACCAGCAGCGTATCCTTTTCATAAACCGACTGTATCATCAATTTTGCTGCATCCCCAAGCGGAATTCCAAACAGGATCACAGTCAGCAAAATGGCAACGATCATCGCATCACGCAGTTTTAATTTTGCCAGGACCATCACCATAATGACAATAAAAATCACTGCAAGCTTTATAAATTCGGTCTGCATCTCTTTACTCCAATTCTCTTTTTTCTAATTTCCCTTTTTTCATCCACAGACACCGATCCGCATAATTTGCAAATTCTCTGTCGTGGGTACTGACCAGGATTGTCGTTCCTTCTTTTGCCATTTTTTGAAAATATTTCATAATGATCTCTGAATTTTCCATATCCAGACTGCTTGTCGGTTCATCTGCGACTACCAGTTTCGGGTTCTGCGCAAATGTCCTTGCGATCGCCACACGTCTTTGCTCTCCGCCGGACAGATTTGCCGGATATTCGGAAAGCATATTCTGGATTCCAAGAAGCTCCGTCAGATACGTGATCCTTTCTTTATCCGGTTTCCGGTTTTTCCCCAGCGAAAGTGGCAGCAGGATATTTTCCATGACCGTCAGATTCTGGAGAAGATTTTGTCCCTGCATGATATACCCAAGGTCGCCTCCCCGCAGAACCGATAACTGTCTGTCATTCATTTTTTCAATCTCATGATCCAGTACTGTGATCTTTCCTTCTGTCGGTTTCAGGATCCCGGTCAGCATATGGAAGAGGGTGGATTTTCCACTTCCCGACTGTCCCATGATCGCAACCAGTTCTTTTTCTTCCACTTCCAGATTCACGTGGTCTACTGCATAAAACTGATTCTTTCCACGTACAAATTCCCGACTCAGATTTTCTGTCTTTACAATCATGATTCCACCTCCTGGATCAGTTTATATAGTTCCATACGATTCGCTCTGACTGCCGCATATAAGGTAGCAAGAAGGCTAACACCAACAGCAAGCCCCAGACTCTGCAATGCAAGAATCACATATTGGGAAACATTTACATTCAGATACGGCATATTCATACTTTCCATGATCACGTCTTTAAATAACAGGATTCCGCCTCCGGAGAACACCACTCCAAGAAATCCTCCAAGCACACCGATCATTCCTGCTTCCAGAAGAAGCATCTGGAAAATCTGGCTTTTTCGTGCACCAATAGAAAGTAGTACCCCAAACTCCTTCAAACGTTCATTCACAGTAATGTTAAAAATGCAGATCAGTGCCAGGACTGCCATTAAAAACAACAGTCCGATCAGAAGCGCGCTGTAAGACCGCATCTGTTCCAGTGTATCTGAAACTTTTCCGGACATTGCTTTTGCCGTATAAGCTTTCAGTCCGGAATCTCTCATCTTTGTGTTGATTGTGTTCGCCACTTCTTTCGGATCTGCTCCGTCTTTCGTCCGGATCGTCAGAAGGGAAACATATTTCTGCGGTTCTGTAAGATCCGTCACATACTTGATCTGAAAACTGTCAAATAATGTATATGCCGTCTCAAAATTCATGAATGCGCAGTTATCATAACTGGTTCCTGTTTCTTCGAGTTTTCCTGCAACCTCGTATTCCTGTCCAAAGAAAGAAATTTTATCTCCCGCTTTTGCCGTAATCCTGCTTCCAACAACAGTCTGACCCTTTTTCAATTCACTCACATTGCTTCCAGACATCCACGGCTGTACAATAAAATCACTTTCCGGTTCAAAAGCAACAATCTGTACCGGAACTGAACAGCATGCCGCATCCAGTGATGCAATGTAGAGCTGCGGAGAAATTTTGTCAATTCCATCCGTCTTTTTCACCTGATCCATCAAAGACTTTTCAAAATAGAAACTGCACAACCCTCCCGAAAACAGAGAATCGCTTAAATCTGATTCATATTCTCCCGGTGCTACGATCACATCCGCCCCAATCCGATCTACTGTCTTATCAATACAAGTTTTCATACTTTCTGTCAATACTCTACTGGTAAACAGCGCTGCCGATAAAATCAGCACCAGTGCTGCCAGAAACATCGTCCTGACTCTTCGATGCCGCAGATTTCTGACTGCAAGTCCAGGTACAGTCAACATTTTCTGTTCCATTTTTCTTTCCTTCCTTTTTTAACATTTTGTTCGGAAAACCCCCGTAATTTTCCAATTAAAATAAGGAATGTGCCTTGGCACTTTCCTAATATATAAGACAAAAGAGGAGCTTCCACTCATCCCAGAGTTCAAAGCTCCTCCACCTCATTCATTTATGTGTCTGATTATTTTGTGCTTACTTTTTCAGCAAGTGGCTGCCATGCTGTCTCTACGACTTTATCTACAGTCCAGTCAGAGGTAATGATTCCTGCCTCAATGTAGTCCTTTGCAACAGCTTTAATTGTTTCCTTTGTATCTGCATTGGATACTGCCCAGTTCTGCTGATCAAGCATGTATTTTGTAAGCTCGATGTCACCAGATACCATACCCTCATCAAGCATGATCTGTGCAGCTTCGTCTTTGTTTTCTGCAATGTACATATATGCATCCATTACACATTTTGTAAGTACCTGAGAGATTACCGGATTTTCTTTTACGAATTTTCCGCTCATAGCCATTACGCAGCATGTTTCATCTTTGAAATCATCATCCCATGTGATAGAACGAAGAACTTTTAATGTTCCGTCATCTACGAATTTCTTTGCAAAACGGTCACTCAGAAGGCAAGCTTTGATGTCACCTGACTGAAGAGACTGGATTGCTGCACTTGATTCAACCTGTACACATGTTGCTGCATCCTGTTTCAATCCATCTGCAAGGAAGAAACGGATGATCATGTTGTGTGAAGATCCACCGATCGGGCTATCCATACCAACAGTTGTGCCTTCCAGGTCTTTTGTTGATTCGATTCCTGAATCAGCAAGTACATATAATGATTTGCATCCTGTCTGCGCACTTCCTGTAAATACGATGTCCATTCCGTTTGTGATCGGAACTAACATATGTGCAATATGGTGTACTCCAAACTGAGCTTTTCCAGTTCCAAGTGCTTCTGTGATTTCAGTACCAGCTGCGATCTGAACATCTAATCCCCAATTATCATAGTATCCGAGTGCTTTTGCCATGCTAGGTCCTGATGTACAGTCACCACCATCATATTCGGCTGTGATGGTTGTTCCCCATGCCGGCTCTTTTTTCATTGCTTCTTTAATTTCATCATCTGACATTTTTGTGATATCAGTCACTTCTTTCTCTGTAGAAGCTTCCTGTTTTTTGGAATCACTTGTGTCTTCCTTCTTTTCTGCTGAGCTTGATGAACCGCCACATGCAACCAGTGATACGGTCATTGCGCATGCAAGTAACGTTGCAAACAATCTTTTTTTCATAATTCTTTTCTCCTCTTCGTGTTTTTACTTTGTTGCTTTTATATTTATCTTTTAATAAATATCCATTTAATGATCTGTATGATGCTTCAGATCAAGCATCTTCAGAATCCTGTTCCGATATGCCTGGAACTCTTCGCTGTCTCTCTGCTTTGGTTCAGCCAGTTCAATCGGTATATCTGCCTTTACACGTCCCGGTCTTGGCTCCATAACCAGCACTCTTGTTCCCATATAAATTGCTTCTTCTACATCATGTGTAACCATGACGACCGTTTGTTTCTGTTCTCTCCAAATATTCAGGATCTCATCCTGCATATTCATTCTGGTAAATGCGTCCAGTGCGCCAAGAGGCTCGTCCAGAAGCAGAATATCCGGATGATTGATCAGCGATCTTACCAGCGCCACTCTCTGCGCCATACCTCCGGAGAGCTGATGTGGATAGTCTTTTCGGAAATCTTCAAGTCCTACCATTTTCAGCATATGCTCTACCAGTTCTTTATCCTGCTTTTTCTGCATACGCAAGCTGAAGGATACATTCTTCTCTACCGTAAGCCACGGAAACAATGTTGCTTTCTGGAATACCATTCCACGATCCGGTCCGGCTCCAACAATCGGTTTTCCGCCAAGTCTGATCTCACCGGTAGTCGGTCTGATCAGTCCTGCGATCAATCGCAAAATCGTTGATTTTCCACATCCACTTGTTCCAACAATACTGACAAACTCACCCGGCTGGATCGTCAGATTCACCTCTGCCAGCGCATGTGTGATCTCGTTACTGTCTGTCTTTGCAAAACTCTTTGTTACTTTGTCAAACTCCAGGACACGCCCGTGTCCCTGCTTCTCATCCACTGATGCCATCTTATTTCACAACTCCTTCCTGCCAGCGAAGCACTATTCTCTTGATCACATTCAGTATAAAGGTAACTGCTGTGAAAATAAGACAAATTAAAACGATAGCTGCATACATTTTAGAATAGATCGCCCATGATTTCTGCCACTGGATATACCATCCAAGACCTGCCTCGGCTCCCATCATCTCAGCAACCAGAAGTGCTGTACAGGCAGAACTCATTCCCTGTGTCATCCCCTGAAGAATGTTTGGCATTGCATGTGGGATTGCCACCCGGAATACCAGCTGGTGACCTTTGGCACCTAATGTTCTGGCCGCTTCCAGATATGCCTTGTCTACATTCTGGATACCGGTTGACGATGCGATCGTAAGTGCAAACCATACACCAAGAGCGATGATAAATACACTTCCTTTAAACAGTGAGGATACCAGAACCATGATGATCGGAATCCATGTTGTGGAAGGGATCGGTCCAAGCATCTTAATGATCGGTGAAACCCAGTAGTTAATCCTTTTGCTGTATCCACAGGCAACACCTGTGATCAGTCCAAGGATCGCTCCAATAAAATATCCCGTGAATAATAATCGCAGTGAGTACAATGTACTTTTCAATAACAGTGCCCGGTCATCAATGATCGCACACAAAATCGTATTCACACATGGGAAGAACGGCTGTTTTAAAATACCTGTCTTAACCGTCAGAAAATCATACAGCATAATTACCAGTATGATCACAGAGTAAAGCGGTGCTTTATGACGTACTTTTGCAAAATAACTTTTATTCAGTAATCCTCTCACTACCATGATCAGATATAATGCCAAAAAAAAGCAGACGACAATAGTAAACACATGCGGATTAAAATTCTGAACGGCATCCGGCATCAGATAATATATTAAAAACATAATTATCGCTGCAAAATACGGACAAAAACAAATTACCACATCCAACATATGTTGCATCTTCGTCTTCGGAGCACTTTCCATTTCTAGCAACTCTTCTCTCGTAAGCTGTCTTTTACTCTCCATTTTTCATTTGACTCCTTTGTAAATTTTTACCATTTCCTTTAAATGCTTTTTAACTATATCAGCATTTTGCACAAATGTAAAATTGTTATTTCTTATATACAATTTGATTTATTACAATTTTCTATAGTTTTTATCTGGTAAAAGTAAACTTATTAACCATAAGTATGTTATACTAAATACAATAAATTTTTAAAGGAGATATGAATTATGAATTCACAAAAATTATCCGGAGCAGTTTCCTGTCTTGCAGCAATTCTTATTCTTGCAGCAGATAAGATCTTTGCCCCGGTATGCAAAGGAACCATGGAACTTACAAACGGAGGAGAATGCATGATGCGGTGTCATTATTATGGAATTGCACTGTTTCTTTTCGGTCTGCTCCTGCTTGCAGAATCCGTTCTTCTTTTCTTCGGAACACACGATTTTAAATTACCGGTTGTCATCATTATCACTGCTGTTCTGATCCTGCTTCTTAGCAATACTTCAATTGGCATTGGTATTTGTGCCAAGGCAGGTATGATGTGCCACAAAACTGCTCTTTGGGGAAGAATTGGTGCTGTTCTGGCAATCATCGGTGCCGGAATCAGTCTCTTTGTACATAAATCACAGATGCCACAGGCGAATTAGGATTCACGCAACAACATTTCAAACAGAATATCTGATTACCTTTCCTGTAATCTATAATCAGGAGTCAAAACTTTCTGTGTACGCAAAGAAGCCGGAGTCTGACCGATAACACAACTGCCTATATTCAGGCTTTTCTGTTATCAGCCAGATCCCAGCTTCTTTTTTCGCTCTTTAAAGTGTTTCTGCCACTTTCATATTTGCAATCAGTCCCCGCAGCTGAATCAATGAAGAATATCCATCAGTACAGTCATCAATCTTTCCATTTGCCGCAGGATGGAAATAGCGTCCTTCTTTCTCCGCTCTCTTTCCCTCGGCAATTGCTTCTCTCAAAATCTCCCTGTCTTCTATCCGCCTTTCTTCCGGGATTTCATTGATGATGAGCATTGGTGGCTTTACCGTTTCTGTACCGTTTTCTGCCTTTCCCTGCAGTTCAACTTTTTCTCCACAAAATACATAGCCGGTACAGTAATTTCTTTCTGTTCCGATCACCTTCACTCCGTGCGATATCAGCCAATCGATCGTTGCTTTCCGGTCCAGCATATCTTTTGGTCCTGCCGAGATCAGGATCACCGGAATCTGCTGAAGAGCCGGAAGATCCGGGCAGAGTTCTTCTCCTTTGATGTCCCCGATTCCACCCATTCCACAGGTAATTGCAACCGGAATTCCCATTTTCACACAGACCGCCATTGTCCCGGAAGCGGTAAGTGCGCCTGATTGCTTTTCCACTAATGCCTTTTCCAGCAGATCACAGTCAATTCTTGGATAAGCGGATGCCCGGCTTCTAAATTCAAGAAACTCATCGATATCCCCGATCCTAATTTCCCCATGATCAATCCAGGTGATCTTTTTTCCCGGATCTTGCCATTCTTTTTTTATTGTTTCATTTGATACCGATTTTAATCCATGTGTCAATAATGCTGATTCTACTAAATATTCCATCTGTTGTTATTCCACCTTTCTCCTTCTGGATATCAATCCCGTACTTTTTCTCATCATATCATACTTTTACAGCTCAAATTAAAAAACCGGATAAAAATTTGCATTTCTACCCGGTTCCTGTATTATTTCAACAATTGCATCAGCTCTTCAAAAAAGCTTTTTGAGGTTTCTTCTGAAATCGTATAATCTGACGTTATCTCTTTAATGATCTTTTTCAACCATTCGTCCCATTTCATAGTCCACCTTCTTTTCCGCCAAAGGCTTCTATTTTGTATTGTCTACCGCATCCTCCACCAAAGAGTAATCGGCATTATCGCCCACAACATCTGCGTACAGATCATCCAGTGTCGGGTATCCATAATATTTCCATACCATGCTGGAAATACCGTCTGTCTTTGCATCAGTCTTGATCTTAAAGAAATTGCCAGGTGTTCCATAGTCAGACAGATCAATATCTGTATTTCCTTCCCCGTCTGCAAGAATTGTTCCATAATGCATATACCAGTAAACATCATTCACCTTGTCATAAGATCCATCATCATTACTGTACTGATCCCGTACTTTTACATGATAAATAAGATACAGTTCATTTCCATTGCCCACAACAGGCTCCAGCAGATAATCTCCCATATAAGTAAGGCTCTCCAAAGATTCGGAATCTACCCAGCTGCTCTCCACATGATCATTGTATTCCTGTTCCGCCCGGTCCTTCATTTGCTGCATTGTATCATCATCGATGTCACTGGCTGATGTGACATAATACCACAGTCCTTTTACGGTATATTCTTTTTCCCATTTTTCCGGCAGCTTTCCTATGTTGGCGGCATAGCTGTCTGCCATAGATTTATCCAGATATACTTTAATCTTGTCTCCGTTTGCCAATGTTCCATTTGATGCATCTGTCTGAAAATCGGCAGATGTAAGATCAGATCCTGTATAATCAAATGAAACGGCTCCTCCCGGACTTATTCCGTTAAATGATACCTGCAGGTCTTTGAATGCATCAAATGTCTTAACCTCTTCCAGCCCTTTTACTTTATAGGTTTTATTTTTATATTTCAGATTGCATTTCACATATTTTGCATAATCTTTATTGACGTTCCAGCTGTATTTGACTTTGTCTTTGTTGGAAAGATTGCTGTCTGATTTCATTTCCACACTGACATAGGACTGCAGTCCCGCTACCGGTGATATGGAATCTGTATTTTTTCCATACTGTTCTTCAAATTCTTTTGTAAACTTCAGTCTGGAATCATATTTTTTCTGAATCTTCTCCCAGTCGATCTGCGGATATACATTTCCATATCCGTTATATCCTGTTGTTTCAAAGGTAACATACTTGTTCAGATCGATTGTTCTCTTGCACGCGATATCAAAAACCCTGCTGCGATCACTACAACGACAACCGCACATGCCAGACCGATCAGGAACTTGTTCAGTCCTCTTGATTTTTTATGTGTGAGTGATTTTGTTTCTGCTGTACTTGTTAGCGTCTCTTCTGTATTCCGGGCGACCTCTTCTTTCTGCTCTTCTGCATTCTGGACAGCCTCTTCTTTCTGTTCTGCTACATTTTTAGCAGGTTCTTCCTGTTCCAGTGGTTTTCCGCATGTTGCACAGAATCTTGAACCATCTGGATTCTCAGTTCCACAATTTTTGCACCTCATATCTCTTTTACATCCTTTCTGTATGCTATATTTTTCTCGTTTATATTATTAAGATGAGTCAAAATCTAGTTTGGTTTTAAAAACAAGAAAAAATTTTTATTTTTTTAATAATGACTGATCTGGTTGATGATCTCATGGTATGAAACAGCTTCATTGCCCAGTGCTTCCGGCTTTCTGTTTCCAAACAATTTCTTTAATTTCTTTTCATATTTCTTTTTTGTGACTTCTTTTTCAGCCAGTCTTTACATTTGTTTGCCACAATGCAGTTGAACCAGCTTTTCAACCGCTTTGGATCCTCAATCTGCTTCAGATTACGGAATGCAGAAATATAGGCATCCTGCATGATATCCATTGCATCCTGCTCATTTTTCACCATCTGAAGTGCGATTGCAAACCCTTGCACATAAGTCAGATTGTAAATTTTCTCCAGAGCGTTCTCTTCTCCGGCGGCAGCTTTTTCTATCATCTCTTTCAGATCATTTTTTTCTTGATAATTGACATTCTTCGCTCCACATTTTCCGCAGAACTTCTGATCACTCCTGATTTCTTTCCCACATCTGGTGCAATACATGTTTTCTGTCCTCCAATGCATCAACCGGTCGTTCCTGTATAAGCACAACTCTGTGACTGGCTTGTCATATACATAAAAGACCGGATAGAATAACTCCTATCCGGCTTTTTGCATATACTCTTTCATTTTTTCATATTCTGACCTGCGTTTCATCACTCGATGCTTTGCCTTCTAGTTTTCCTCAGTTGCCTTATCATCTTCTATTTTTGTTCCACAGTTTGTACAGAATACAGCCCCCTCTTCCAGCGGCTTTCCACAGGCCTTGCACACTTTCACTTCTGCCTTTTCCTCCGGTTGTTCTGTCGGTGCTTCCAGTGCCGCTCCACAGTAAATACAGAATTTACTTCCAGGGTTCACTTTCTTTCCACACTGCGGGCAGATCTCTTCTGTCGATAATTTTTCAATTATCTCTTTGTTGGCCGCGATCTCATCCTGCAGGGATTTGATCTGTGCGGCAAGCTCCGGCATCTTTTCCACGCATTCGTTCCGGTAATTGGCATAATATGTACTGCCTATCTGATAAATGACTTTTTCAATTTCTTTTTCTTTTGTCTTATTTAAATTTGTCAGGCGGAAAATCTCTGTTGTATCCTTTGCCTTCTGTGATAAATCCTGACCGGTTTCTGCCAGGCTACTTTTCAGATTATCAAAAAATCCCATTTGTCTCATTCCTTTCTGTAAATTTTATCTTACCACTTTTCTTGCATTTATCAATAAGCAATTTGTATAATTTACAGCTTCTTTACAATCTTTAAAAATCATGATTCAAAAAAATCAAACACTTTCTTCCAATATTCTTCCGCAATCGTATTTTCCGCATTGAATATCTCATGCTTGGACTCCGGGAACTTCACAAGCTCGGCACTTTCCGGTCTGTTCTTGTTTAGTTTTCGCACAAAACGTTCCTGCGCTGCATTCGACACCAGATTATCCTTGCCTGCCGAAAAGAGCATGACAGGTGCTTCGATCTTCTTCCATCCGGTCTTTTCCAGATACCGGTTCAGACGCATTGCATTTCCGAGCCATCCATAAGACGGTGCGTTCAGATGATAATGGGCTTCCTTCGTCCTTTTTTCTTCATAATACTCAAATCTCGGACGGGAAAGGGAGCAGCTCTCTTCAAATTTTCCTGGCTCCTTGTATGGCTTCTGACCGACTACATATTTTTTATTCCTTCCCACCTTGCAGGATGTCTTTGCGATCGCCTTTGCCACATGCCACGGCACCCCTCCGGTCAGTGGGCGGATCATCGGTGACGACAGAATTACCTTCTCAAACATTTCCGGTGCTCTTGCCGCAACTGCTGCCGCAATTCCGCCTCCCATAGAATGTCCGTACAGATAAATCTTCATCCCCGGATTGTCCTCTTTTGCCTTCTTGGTTACAAAGATAAAGTCCTCTACATAACGTTCAAAGCTGTCCAGATGCACCAGGGATTCATCTTCTGTCAGACGATAGCTGAAGCCATGTCCACAGTGCTCCGGAAGATATACGCTAAAACCTTCTTTTGCAAAATAATAGGCGATCTCCTTATATTTTTCCGCGTTTTCAATAAATCCATGTGACAACATCACAACCGCATGTGGGTTCTCCGGAACATAATGCATACAGTGGATCTTCTGCCCTGCATGTCTTTCCAGATAGAATTCCGTTCCGATAGATACAAGATACGGTTCTACGATGGTCTGCATTTCTTCTTTGTAGTTACTTTCCTGTAAAATAGGTGTCTGCATGTGTGATAACCTCCCCGATAGATTTTGGTTCGTACTTTTTATTTTCTGATATGATTATAGCAGAGAGGGGAACTCTCTGCTATAGGATTTCTGTATACAGTTCTTTAAAGTTGTTCAAAATTATAAAGTTGCGCTTTTTCCACTTACATAATTCAACAATCGCATTAAATCTGTAATCGTTACGTTTCCATCTCCATTGATATCCGCTGCATGACTTTCGAATATCCTTTGGCTTAAATATCATATGCATCACAAGTTAATTATAACAGAAAGAAAGACCTTGAGTTCATTCTAAACTCTTGGTCTTTCTTTTTTTGAGGGACTATTCTTTTTTCACAGCCCCTTTCTCTCCACATTTAGTGATGTCCTACAATCAATGCCTCAATTTCTTCCGGTCGTGGCATCACCCGCAATGCTCCCTTACGTGTTGTGATAATTGATGCGGCAGCATTTGCATAAGTCAGCATTTCCTTTAAATTTTTCTCAGTCAGATTTTCTAGTCCATATTTACATATGTAATGCAAAACACATGCACAAAATGTATCTCCGGCACCAGTTGTTTCTATTGTATTTTCGTTTATAAAAGGTGCTTTTTCAACCATCCTGTCCTGATAATAAGCTCTACTGCCTTCTTTTCCCATAGATACCAGGATAAGCGGGATATCATATTTCTCCCTGATCCATTTTACAGCCTCTGTATAGTCATTTTTTCCTGTCAGCCACTGAATTTCATTATCTGAAATTTTCAGGATATGACACTGTCCCAGACCATACAATACCTGCTCTCTTGCCTCATCCATTGAATTCCACAGTGGCTCACGTATATTAGGATCAAATGAAATGATCGCACCAGCCTGTTTTGCAATTGCAACTGCTTTTTTTGTCGCTCTGCGTACGTTCTCATGTGTCATAGACAGGGTTCCAAAATGAAAAATCCGTGTCTCAAGAATTAATTCCTCTGGAATTTCCTCTTCTGTCAGCATCATATCCCCTCCCGGATTTGCCTCAAACAATGGGTTCCCCTGGCTACTAATACCATTTTCTGTAAAATCAATCAGCAATTCCCCTAAAGCTACTACGTCCATTTCTTATTCTCCTGCTTTTTACATTATAATATCATGCTTTTCAACACTCATTGTCATTTTCTTATCGCTGAAAAAATAAATATCTTTCGCATCCAGAGGCGTACAGATTGCAGTGGTCGCCGTCTGCTGTCCATCATTAATAAAAAGTTCGATCGAATGATAATCCAGGATAAAACGCATCTTTTTAAGCCCTGCCGGATCCTCAATTCTGAATTTTCGTACACATACCACATCTTTTGTAACACCGCAGTATGTACGGTCGATTTCCAGAAGTCTGGTTTCCTTATTATAGGTATAACTCGTTTCATACTCACTATCTGCTGCCAGTTTGATAGAAAAGATTGTATTTTCTCCATCTTCCAGTGTCACCGTAAGATCAATTGTGCGTCCCTCTACTCCTGCAATCACTGTCTCGCCTTCGATTTCTGCGTGTTCATAGCAACATGGATTCTGATGATAATTTTCCAGTTCTTTCACCGGATTCTGCCAGATACGGTTTTCTTTTATCTCCAATTCTCTCGGAAATGTCATCATTCCCTGCCAGTCCTGCGAATTCGGTATCACACAGGCATCCCATGATTTCATCCATGCGATCATGATCCGTCTGCCATCCGGAAGTTCTGTTGTCTGTGGAGCATAGAAGTCCATACCATAGTCAAGTGTATGCGGCTGTTCTTTGCTGAATCTGCATCTGTTTGCATCATAGTCTCCCAAAAAATACACCGAATTATGTCCATTGTGAAACTCATATTTCCGCGCCTTCATATCCTGTGGCGAACAGATCAGCACATGTCTGTCTTTTAAAGCAAAGAAATCCGGGCATTCCCACATCGTTCCTATATCACCATTTTCATTTGATGCCAGAATTGTCTCAAATTTCCAGTCTGTCAGATTTTTGCTCGAATAAAGCACAACTTGCCCAACCTGATTATCATTCTTATTTCCAACAATCAGATAATAGGTATCGTTTTCTTTCCAGATCTTCGGATCACGGAAATCAATCCGGCTGCATCCTTCCGGAAGCATCTCACCTGTCACAACCGGATTCTTTTCATACTTTACATAATCTTTTCCATCACCAAATGCAATACACTGATTCTGCCGTTCCTGCTCACTTCCATCTGCCTGCTTTACTCTGGTAACTCCGGTATATACAAGTACATGCTTTCCATCTGCTTCGATCGCACTTCCGGAAAAACATCCTGCCTTATCATATTCCTGATCCGGTGCAATCGCTGCCGGAAGCTGCTCCCAGCGGACCATATCATCAGTCACACTATGTCCCCAATGCATTGGTCCCCACTCTCTCTGATATGGATTGTACTGATAGAACAAATGTATTTTCCCATCATATACGGAAAAACCATTCGGATCATTGATCCATCCGGTCGGTGCCGTAACATGGAACAGTGGTTTGGTCGTTTTCTTTACATACACTTGTTTTTCTGTCTCATAATTTCTTGCTTTTTCTAACATCTCACTCATGTATTTTCTCCTGCTACTTATTCTCTTCTGAAAGCGATTTCTGGTACTGGTCGAAATATTTCTGTTTAATAGCCAGATAATCGGAAAGTCCGTACTTTTCCATTTTATCAAGGTAAGAATCCCACTCTTTTTCGATTCCACCATTTAAGATCCAGTCGGCTTTCTTCTGCTCTGCATATTTTTTAATGTCGGTATCATACTGTGACACTTTATTGGTATCTTCGATACTCATGAATACATTTGGATATACATATTTGCTGTTCATATCTTTCAGAAAAGTGCATGCAGCCGTCAGGCCACATGCACTTTTGCATTTTCCTATCTTCTATTCCGCCAGCACTTCTTCCGCAATATTTCTGGCATGGTCGGAAATTCTTTCCAGGCATACCAGAGAATCAAGGAATACCACTCCGGCTTCTGTGTTACACTGCTGGTTGGTAAGACGCTTGATATGCTTTGCGCGGAGGGAAATCTCCAGCCCGTCTGCCTCTGTTTCTTTCTCGATGGTCTTTAACGCACTTTCGCGGTCATTGGACTCAAAGGCTTCCAACGCATACAGATAACTTGCAATGCAGACATCCAGCATCTTGTTCAGATGTTCCACTCCAACCTCGGAGAAATCCACCTGCTTTTCCTGCAGCGTTTCCGCGAACTCAGAAATGTTTTCACAGTAATCACTGATACGTTCCATATCCGACACGATCTGGAGCATATGCGCCACCTCTTCATGCTCACGTTCATTGATCTGCAGAGTCGACAGCTTGATCGCATAGGATGTGATACCGGCACTTAACCGGTCTACCTTGCTTTCTTCTTCCTTCAGGAACGCAATCTGTTCTTCTTTTCGTTCGAACATAACTTTTCTTGCAACCTCCAGAGAATCCGCAACCACATGTCCCATTCGGACAAGCTCGGAAACGGTTGACTGAATCGCGATACCAGGGGTCTCCAGCATACGGTCATCCAGAAGGACTACACTTTCATCCTGTACCTCTTCTTCCACATGTCCGATCTTCTTGGCAAGCTTGATGATCCAGTCAGAAACCGGGAACAGCAGAACGGTTGTCACAATATTGAATACCGTATGCACCATACTGATCTGTGTCTGGGTAATATTTCCATGCGCCCATGCCGGATTCACAATACTCAGATATGCAATCGCAATAATACTGAAAATGATCGTTCCGATGATATTAAAGATCAGATGCATCAGCGCTGCGGTTTTCGCATTTTTCTTTGCACCCACACTGGACAGAATTGCAGTTACGCAGGTACCGATATTCTGTCCCATGATAATATAGATTGCTGCGCCAAACGGTACAAGACCTGCTGCTGCAAGGCTCTGCAGGATTCCGACCGATGCAGATGAGCTCTGGATGATCGCCGTAACTGCTGCACCCGCCACAATTCCAAGCAACGGATTGTGTCCCAGTGATACGAAAATATTGCAGAATGCTGCATTATCTTTCAGTGGTTCCACCGCTGAGGACATGGATGAAATCCCGACAAATAAAAGTCCGAAACCAACCACAATACTTGCGATATCTTTTGTCGAACGCCTCTTTCCGGTCAGCATAATGATCACACCGATCATGATCGCAACCGGTGCAAGATTGGACGGACTTAAAAATTTGGCCCATTCCACACTGGATACCAGCCATCCGGTAACTGTTGTACCGATGTTCGCACCCATGATAACTCCCATCGCCTGCTGAAGGTTCATGATACCGGCATTTACAAAACCGACTACCATGACGGTCGTCGCAGATGAGCTCTGGATCACTGCGGTAATGAACGCTCCAAGCAATACGCCGAAGAACTTATTCTTTGTAAGTGCTTCAAGCAATGACTTCATCCGGTTGCCGGCAGCATTCTCCAGCCCCTGTGCCATGATCTGCATTCCATAAATGAACATACCAAGGCCTCCGACAAACGGAATAATGATACTTGTGTACTTCATAGTCGTGTTATCTCCTCTTATGTACTTTTTCTTTTTCACTCTGATTCTTATTTTACAAGCCATTTACACAGCCACGATTTCATCTTAACATCATTTTTCTCTCTGTACAATAAATTTTCTTTCGTAGTTCTGACGAAAATTATTTCCATTACCCCTTCATCTTTGGTTCAAATATCCATGATGCAATGTACCCAAAAATCAATGCGCCGCTGATTCCTGCCGCACTTGCCTTGAATCCTCCAAGAAAAATTCCGATAAATCCTTCCTTGTCGACTGCCTCTTTTACCCCGTTCCATAAAGTATTTCCAAAACCGAGCAGTGGCACGCTCACGCCTGCCCCCGCATACTCCTGCAATGGTTTAAATATCTGTACAAAACCAAGAATGCAGCCAAGTACCACCAGGCTTACCATGACTCTTCCCGGCATCATTTTCGTCCGGTCAAGCAGGATCTGCGCCAGTGCACAGATGAGTCCTCCTACCCAGAATGCATTGATATAGTCCATTTTCTTTCCTCCTTTAACAATGTTCCAGCACAATTCCATGTGCAATTCCCGGAACGCTTTCTCCTTCATTGAAGCTGACCGTCGACATCAGCGCCCCCGTTGGTACAAAAAGAATCCTTTTCCACTCCCCCGATATCAGCTGTGGCATAATATATGCTGCAAGAGTGATCGCCGCGCAGCCGCAGCCGCTTCCACCGGAATTGGTATGCTGTGTCTGCTGATCGAATATCGTCATTCCGCAGTCCATATGATTTTCTTTGATATCCAGCCCTTTCTTACGAAGCAGGTCAAATAAAATCGATTGCCCCACATAGCCCAGGTCTCCGGTAATGATCCGGTCGTAATCCTTTTCACCTCTTCCAAAATCCATAAGATTCTGCAGAATCGTATCACACGCTGCCGGTGCCATACACGCTCCCATGTTCTGTGAATCCTTCAGCCCATAATCCACAATTTTCCCAATCGTCACTCCACTGATCCGCACCCGGCTTTTCTTTTTTCCTACCAGAAAGGCTCCGCTTCCTGTCACTGTCCAGGTAGAAGAAAGTGGTCTCTGATTCGCATAGCCAAGTGGAAAACGGAATTCTTTTTCTGCACTTCCAAAATGACTCGATGTTGCAGCAAGCACCAGATCTCCATAGCCTGCCGCCACAGTCATTGCAGCAAGGGCAAGTGCCTCTCCGGATGTGGAACATGCGCCGAAAAGACCAAACACCGGGATCTGAAGTTCTTCCGCCCCCATCGATGTAGCAATTCCCTGTCTTAAAAGATCGCCGCCAAAGAGATAGCGTACCTCCTCCGGCTGTACTCCCGCATTTTTCAATGCCAGCTTACACGCAAGCTTCTGCATTGTTCCTTCTGCAAGCTCCCAGGTTTTCTCTCCGAAAAGGTCATCCTCCGATGCAATATCAAAATATTTTCCAAGTGGTCCTTCTCCTTCTTTTTTTCCGGCAACCGATCCGGCGCTTACCAGATACGGACTTTCCGAAAATGCAATACTCTGTGTCCCTTTCATCGCATTCATGTCCATCCCTCCTTGCTCACACAATTCCGATCAGCGTCCCAATCCAGTAGAGCAGTCCCAGAACCCAGCTGGTGAAAACTCCGTACAGGATCACAGGTCCTGCAATCGTAAATATCTTGCAGCCAATTCCGAAAACCTGCCCCTCTTTTTTGTATTCAATTGCCGGCGCCGCAACGGAATTGGCAAATCCGGTGATTGGCACCAGTGCTCCCGCTCCTCCCCAGTTCGCGATCTTTGGATAGATTCCAAATCCGGTCAGCACCACACTTGCCAGGATCAGGATCAGTGAACACCAGCTTGCAGAAATATCCTTTGACATTCCCGCCTTTTCGCACGCATTTAAGATCGTCTGTCCAATCGTACAGATGATCCCGCCGGTCACGAATGCTTTTGCCATCGCAGGTCCAGGCTTCCTGACCGGTGTTTTCTCTTTTACATATGTTTCATACTCTTTTTCTTTCTCTTGTTGCTTCATTTTCTCCTCCAGTTACCATCTTTTATAGAAAAACAGAAGTGCTCCAAGGCTTTTCCCAAGCGCCATCCCCAAAATCAGCCATGGCACACATTTCAGAATTTTGATCCTCCGGATAAAAATCGGAAAAATATTCAGGATTTCCGCAAGTGCCATTGACCAGCAACCAACAAAAATTCCGGAAAAAAGTCCAAACACCGGAACGATCCATTTGCCGCCAGGCATCGCGAGCCCGTATACCCAGAAAATATTTCCAAGGATCCCACCTGCCATAATGCAGTTTTCATACAGCATGACATGCTTCCCGGTATGTGTCCGGTCTGCAAAATCTGACACTACGCCAAGTCCGATAATAAATGAAAACAGTCCTGCCGCGACTGCAAATCCGGATGCAAGACCAACCACCGCCACCAGAATCTGCCTAATCCACATCGACTTCTTTTTCCTTTCTCGCATAAGCTTCGATCAAAGTTTCCTGAATATCATTTTCATACAAACGCATTTCCACTTCCATCGGCGTCGGATCTGCTGTAAATTTCTTTCTTCCTAAATGATTGAAGAAAATCAGGATCCCTACGATCAGCCCGATGCAGTAAGTCAGCTCTATCAGGGTAAATCCATTCGATTCTTCTCCGGTAAGAAGCAGATAAATCCGGGAAAACATCTTTGTCACCGACACATCATTGTTAAATGCCATGATGGAAAATGCTGCTCCGATAAATGTGATTCCCGCAACTACAACCACTTTAATTCCCTGCCAGATAGCATTTCGTTTTTTCTCCCCTTCATAGGTAATGATCAGGTCACTTTCTCCTTCGTTCTGAATCTGTAGTCCGGGAATTTCCCGATGGATACATTCTATGATTTTCAGAATAGACACCACATATCTGTGCTGTTCTTTTTTCGGGATTTTCAGGATCCGCAGTGGTTTAATCCTGTTCATGATGGAAGAATTGCTGCATTCCATTGTCAGGATATCTCCTAATGTCACATTTGGTTCTTTCACCTCGGTATTCTTTTCCCCTTTGATATAAAGTATTTCATTTCCCGAAGACATCTGTATCCGTCCTTTCTTTTACCGGTAGCGCCTGCCAGATCAGCGTTCCTTCACTTACCTGGTCTGTCCCCCGGACGTCATTATAATAGTAGATCATTCCGATCAGAACAGCTGTCAGCAGGGCACAAAGAACACAGCCCCAGATATATTTTTTTCTTCTTTCCAATCGCATCCGCCTCCTTTGTGATCTGTTTCAGATAGGAAATAGTATCCCTGTTTTTCCAGAAAACATACATCCTTTTATTCTTTTGCGTGTTCCCGCATGGTTTTCAGGATCTTTTTCTCCATCCGCGATACCTGCACCTGGGAAATTCCAAGTTCTTCGCCGATTTCTGTCTGCGTCTTATCTGCAAAATAGCGCAGATACAGAAGCTTTCTCTCGTCTTTTTTTAATTCTTTTATCAGCTCTGTAAGCAGAAGATGATCCAGGATCTTTTCTTCTGCACCGCCTGTATCTGCAATCTTTTCCAGCAGCATTACTTCATTTCCATCTTTCATACCGACCGGTCTGTGAAGCGATTCCACTTCTCCTGCTGCCTCCATCGCCATCACCAGCTCCTCTTTTTCCACACCCGTTTCTTCCGCAATTTCTTCCAGCAGCGGTTCTCTTCCAAGCTTTTCCGTGAGCGCCTCCTTTGCCTGATATGCTTTATATGCAATCTCTTTTAAGGAACGGCTGACCTTCAACATCCCATCATCACGCAGGAAACGCTTTATTTCTCCCGTGATCATCGGAACTGCATAGGTTGAAAATTTCACATCATAGCCCAGATCAAACTTATCGATCGCTTTTAAAAGCCCGATGCTTCCGATCTGAAATAAATCCTCTGCCTCTGTGCCCCGTCCGTAAAATCTTTTCACCACACACCAGATCAGACCGGTGTTTTCCTCCACAAGCTGTGCCCTCGCATTTTCATCCCCTTCGTGAGCCCGTCTGATCAATGCGATTGTGTGGTCCATACAGCTTCCTTCTTTTCCCCTCCTGTCGTTTTCTTCATCCAAACCGTAGTCCCTTTTCCAGGCACAGATTCCACCTGTACTTCATCCATAAATGCCTCCATAAATGCAAATCCCATCCCGGACCGATCCATATCCGGCCTGGTCGTATAGAGTGGCTCCATCGCCTGCTCCACGTTTTCGATACCGATGCCCTGATCCTTCACTGTGACCAGAATGGTCTTCTTATCTTTTTCAATCCCGCACCAGACCGTGATCTTTCCGGACGTCCGGCCCTCATATCCATGAATAATGCTGTTCGTCACTGCTTCGGAGACCGCTGTCTTCACGTCTGCCACTTCCTCCAGAACCGGATCCATCTGCGTCATAAACGCAGCCACTGCCACCCTTGCAAATCCCTCATTTTCCGATCTGCTGTCAAAAACTACTTCCATCTCGTTAAAATATTCCATTACATCATTCCCTCCTCATAAATCTGTATGATCTTCGTCACGCCGGACATATTCAGAATCTGCCGCATCCGTTCACTTGTATGTATCGCCCATACTTCCCCGCCAAGAAGAAAGATATGCCGGTACCGTCCCATGATCACTCCAATCCCGGAACTGTCCATAAAATTCGTTCTTCCAAAATCAAAGATCACATATTTGATATGTTGCTCCTCGATCACCTTATCCGCCTCCCGTTTGATCTCCTCCGCATTGTGATGATCCACCTCCGCCGGAAGAAAAATCGTAAGACAATTTTCTTTGATCTGATACTGCATTTTTGCTTAAACCCCTTTCTGTCTTTTTTATTTATACAAATACGCCAATAGCCTTGATGGATTTATAAAAAAGAGAAAGTAACGCCTTTTTTCGCTACTTTCTCTTTTGTGCTTTTTATATTTTATTGTCCCTGGGTGCCTGTTCCACCGGAAGTATTCTCCAAAGTTCCATCTGATCCCATTGCATCCAGTGCGCTCTGTGCCGAATATGCTGCCTGTGTTCCCGGATAATCGGTCGCTGCTTTTTCGTAATTGCTCTTTGCATTGTCCTTATCACCTTTACCGGCATACGCGTCTCCAAGAAGCTTGTACACACCACCATCACTATAAGAGTCATCCATCTTCTGGATCTTTTCAAGATCCGAAATGGCATCATCATAATTTCCACTCTGCACTTCATACTGCGCGGTCGAATACAGGCTCACACATACTCGCGGGAACACGGAACCGGAGATCGAATCGTAGATTTTCTGTCCCTCTTCTCCCAACGAATCCCTGTTCAGTCCAAGCAACGTATCTGCCATATCCGCATTGCTCGTTGTTCCGCCATAATACTGCTGATATACCTTGATCAGGGCATCATAGCTGTCCTGTGTGGATGCGGCGGTCTGCTTTGCCGATTCTACCTCATCACTGCTGTTACGGTATCCCTCCAGTTCATCCTTAAGCGTCTGGATCTGTGTCTTCTGTGAAGCTATCTGCTCGCTTAGTGCAATGACATTCCGGTTTTTTGTAGACGACTTTGTCTGGTTTACCGCCGGAGCGATCAGGAACCACACCACTGCCGCTCCAACCACCATACCGATCAGAATATTGACAACTGTCATCACTGCCGCATTGTCTCGCAGTGTTGCTGCAGGCTGGATGATCGTCTCATTTCCCAGATTGTATGTGACAACCGACTGTCTGCCATGCTTTTCCTCTTTAATATGTGCAACCTGCCGATTCCGCTGACGGTTCAGCTCATGCATATACCGGAGCGTAATATCATTCGTCACATCCAGCTTGAGTGCCGTCTTCAGGCTCTGTCTTGCTTTGGAATACTGTCCGGAATGCATATAAAGAAGTGCCAGAAGCTGATATGCCTTCAGGAAAGACGGATGTGCCACAACCACCTTTTTCAGCTGGATGATCGCAAGATCTTCTCCATTCTGTCTACAGTATCCAAGACACTGGTTGTATTTGTGAACTGCCTGATTCACCTTCTCCAGCTCACTTGGATTATCCTGAACCTTACTGATATAGTAGCTGGCAATATTCTCTGAAGCCCTGAAGTTTTTACTGATGATCCACTCTACAAGAGCCTCCGCTACTTCTCCACGTCCATAATAGACAAGTCCGAGAAGATTCCTCGCTGTGATATTTTCTCTGTTAAACTGCAAACTTCTTTTTAACGACACAATTGCCCCGGACAGATCCCGGATTTGCGCTTTCTTCAGTCCATCATTGTACCAGTAGTTCGACTGGTACTCGAGTTTCTGCTTATAGTCCATCAAAATCTCCCCTATTTTTTCTGATCCATCATCTCTCTTAAGATATCTGTCATATCAGACAGATCCTCCTGATATACTGCATTCTCGATATCTTCTACTTCCAGACTTGGTTTGAACTTCTTAAGTTCTTCTTCAAAATTAAGCATCTTCTCCTCCTATCAGTTCTTTTAACTCCCCTACCAGATAGAGCGACCCCAGACAGTAAAGTTTCCCTTCGCTGCCCTTTTCATTCAGTGCACGTGTAAATGCATCAGCAAGCGTGTCCTCCCGATAGACCGGTCTGTCTGTATACTTCCGGAACAACGCGGCAAGTGTATCTGCCTGCGCTCCCCTTTTATTGTCTACTTTGGCAATGACATAAGCATCTGCTTTCAATTCTCTGCATAAAAGCTCGATCATATGACTGTAATCCTTATCTGCAACGGCTGAAAAAAGGATTATCAGTGGATGGATTTCCCCTTCCGCCTCTCTTTGCAGCCGGATACTCTTTGTAAATTCACGGATTGCCGCAAGATTATGCGCCCCGTCAAAGATAACTCCGGGAAGAACCTCTTCCATTCTTCCCTGCCATTTAACAGATGCAACCACCTTCTGCCATTTGCAGATTTCTGCCTTGTCGCCAAATGTATATCTCATCGCCCGGATTGCAAGTGCTGCGTTCATCACCTGATAGATTCCGGTGCTCGCCACCTGCCATACGGTATTATTATCATACTCATCCAAAATAGAAAAAGCAATATGTTTGTCTGTAATTTCTTGAATTTTCAACGCATCTTTTTCCATTTTATACCACGGTGCTTCTACATTTTCGGCAGTTTCTTCTATAACCCGACTACTTCTTTCATCAGAGCCGTCAAAAAATACCGGTACGCCTTTTTTGATGATTCCGGCTTTTTCTCCCGCGATCTTTTCAATCGTATCTCCAAGGATCTCTGTGTGATCCAGTCCGATCGATGTGATCACGCTCAGGAACGGATGCTCGAAGGAATTAGTCGCATCCAGCCTTCCACCAAGTCCTGTCTCCAGTACAATATACTCTGCATCACTCTCTTCAAATGCAAGCATCCCCATTCCATACAGGAATTCAAAATAAGAAGGATGTTCCATCCCTTCCTTTTCCAGTTCTTCTGCCACCTGCCGCACCTTTGCAAAAATCCGGCAGAAGGTATCATCGTCAATATCTTTTCCATTGATCCGGATCCGCTCGTTGAGCTTCACCAGATGTGGTGATGTAAAAAATCCGACACGCTTTCCCTCAAAAAGAAGAATCGCCTGCATATATGCGCAGACGCTTCCCTTTCCGTTCGTCCCTGCCACATGAAGAACCTTTCTTCCCTGGCAGGGATTCCCCAATCTTCTCATAAATTCACGGGTATGCAAAAGCGTATGCTTCTTTGTAAATTTTGGTATGTCCTCTATATATCGGACTACTTCTTCATACTTCACAATCTTTCCCGTCTTTCTTAAGCGGAACTCTACTGCTGCCCGCTCTTTTCTTCTTTATTATTCTGATCCTGCTGTTCTCCGGACTGTCCGGCATTTTCTGTCTTCTGCTGATCGCCGTCCGTCTTTGCAGAATTCTTCTGTTCTTTTACTTCATCTGTATATTCCAGGATTTTTCCATCCATGTAAATATATTCTCTTGAAGTCCTGAAGATGGTATTGCTTGATCCGACCTGGCTGACCGTAATGATGTCTCCATCCTTCAGCTTACTGTCCGGAAGTTCGATCCTTGTATTATTGAGGAAAGTAGATTCCTGCTTTTCATCATTGATGTAAACCTTGCTCCATTTAGTAAAGTTTGTTCCGTAGAGGCTGTAGGTCTCATCCAGATTTTCTACAAGATCCGTGAGCGTAACCTCCTTGATCCCCATCTGCATATGGCCTTCTGTGATCGGCGGCTTACCATTGTATACATACTGGTCTCCATACAGAATATCATACTGTAACAGCTCCAGATCCTTCAGATAATCCTTTGTCTGGCGTCTCTGCTGGTGATAGTTGAATACCGTACCGGAATGTAATCCCAGGCGGTCCATCACATCCGCCATGATCTGGTAGGACGGAATGTTCCGGTCCTCTTTCTGAAGTCCAAGATTGTCCCAGATCACATAATTTGTATTGTACAGATAACGGTTCTTCATATCCTTTGCTTCCAGTCCCATTGTCGGCAGATGGTCACCATAGAATACGACCACAGTCGGCTCACCGCGTTCTTCCATCATTTTTACCAGATTACCGGCAAACTGATCCATCTCATATACCTGGTTCACATAGTATTCCCAGGCATTGTTCTTCTCTTCTGTCGGTGCTCCTGTTACGGTGATCTTCGGGTTCTCAATCACCTTTTCTGTCGGATAATTTCCATGTCCCTGTACACTGACTGTAAATACAAAATCCTCCTGCTCGGTAGAGTCCAGAGCGTCTTTGATGTGTGTCAGAAGAATATCATCCTTCGACCATCCATTCTCTGTTGTCTGGAGAATATTCATAAACTCTTTACTTGTAAAGCTGTCAAAACCAATATTGTTAAATACCTTCGCACGGCTGTAGAAATTACCACCGTTGTTGTGAATCGCATGGGTTCCGTAACCGAATGCAGAAAATGCAGTTGCTGCACTTTCACATACCTGATTCTTAAGCTTTGTCTTATAAGGATACTCGCCCGGTCCGAAATAACGCAGGTTCATACCTGTCAGCACTTCAAATTCTGTATTGGCTGTTCCGGCCCCTACCGAAGGAACCTTAAAATATCCGGAAGAATAATTTTCAAACATCTTGCGCAGATTCGGAATCGGATCCTCTGACATCTGCAGATCCTCATATTCAATAGGATCAAAGAAAGATTCCAGCTGTACAAACAAGACATTCGGTCTCACACCATTGTCGGATGTGCTCTCTGTCATCTCTCTATTATCCGTGATCTTCTCGATCGTGTCTTTGTTATAATCATTCGGTTCTGAAATACCTGTATTAAAAAGGCTGGCCGAGAAACAATACGGAAGTCCGTAATCCTGATAAGCAAATGCGATATTTCCAAAGTAAGTAGAAATAATCCTCTTATCTACAGCAACATTTGTCAGTACAGAATATCCAAAAAACGCTGCAACAACAATAATCAGCATCGGGATCCTGTGCATCTTTCCTTCATACTGTCCGGCACGTCTCCACATGGCAACCAGCCAGATGAGCAGTGCCGGAACACCAATTCCCATCATCACAAGCTCTGCCACCGAGAAATAGTTTGTAAACAGTGACAGTCCTTCTGTAAATGTCTTTAGATCCTGTGCATTAAACGGCGTAACACGCTTTGCCAGCATCACTCCGTTGACAACACCCAGAAAGAGCCACAATGCACTGATGATCAGTCGTGTAAACACCCGGCGCCGCACCAGATAAGCGATTAAAAGTGTAACGAAAATCATTCCGGCATTGTACAAAAATACCAGCGGTGTTCCTGTCATATACTGCCAAGCTGCAATTGCAGAATGTCTGGACAGTGCTTCAATGATAAAGTTAATGATACAAGCCCACAGTGCCTGAAGCGGCAAAGAGAACCGGTTCATTATCTTATAGTACGGTGCCATCTTTTTTGCGAATTTGCTGTTTCGCCGCTTTTCAAGAATCTGCTGTCTTCGCTCATGCTGCTTTTTTAAATGCGCCTTTATATCTCCTGGCTTCATATTCTTCAGCTTCTGCCATTTTCCTTTCAGATCCGGTTTTTTCCACTGAATCTTTTTAAAATGAATTTCCTTCATCGTCTTTTAACCCCTTACGTGTTTCTGTACCGTCAGGCGCAGTTTATGCTGCGCCTGACGGTATATCCGGCTAAAAAAGAATATGCCTTAGTACTTTCCTGCAGTGATTATCTTCCTGCCTTTAAAGCCTCCAGACGTTCTTTCACCTGTTCCATCATCTGTGTATACTTTTCAAGCTTTGCTTTTTCTTCATCAACCTTTGCCTGTGGTGCTTTGCTGACGAATTTTTCATTTGAAAGCATTCCTTTTGCACGGTTGATTTCTTTTGTAAGCTTTTCTTCTTCTTTTGTCAGACGCTCGATTTCCTGTTCGAAGTCAATCAGCTCTTCCAGTGGTACATATACAGAAGCATCCGGTACTACGATCGATACGGCATCATCCGCAATACCTGCCTTATCAACCTGGACAACAAGTTCAGAAGCACTCATAAGCGGGCATGCGCATGTTGTCAGCTCTTCGAATCCTTCACAGAGCTTCTCATCTTCGCATACTACATAAACCTTTGCTTTACGGCTCGGCGGTACATTCATTTCTGCCCGCGCATTTCTGACACCACGGATAACTTCTTTCATATGATCTGTTATATTTTCAGCGTCTGCATAGCACCAGTCTTCGCTAAACTGCGGCCAGTCTGACATCATCAGAGATTTTTCCTCCGGTACCAGTGCGCTGTAGATTTCTTCTGTTACAAATGGCATAAATGGATGTAACATCTTCAGTGCATTACCAAGAACCGTCTTCAGTGTCCAAAGTGCTGCATTGGCGCTCTTATAATTTTCATCAGAATGGTAGATCCTGTATTTTACAAGCTCAATGTACCAGTCACAGAATTCATCCCAGATAAAGTCATATACTTTCTGTACTGCAATACCCAGTTCAAATTTATCCATGTTCTCAGTTACATCTTTTGCAAGTGTATTTACCTTGGATAAAATCCATTTATCGGTTACTTCAAAGTCTGCCTCATCCGGTTTGGAAATTACCTTATCTTCCATGTTCATCATGATAAATCTGGATGCATTCCATACCTTATTGGCAAAGTTACGGCTGGATTCTACACGTTCGTTGTAGAAACGCATATCATTTCCTGGTGCATTTCCTGTGATCAGAGTCAGACGGAGTGCATCTGCACCGTACTCATCAATGACCTCCAGCGGATCGATACCATTTCCAAGAGATTTACTCATCTTACGTCCCTGGGAATCCCTTACCAGTCCATGGATCAGAACAGTATGGAACGGTGCTTTTCCAGTATGTGCATATCCGGAGAATACCATACGGATTACCCAGAAGAAAATAATATCATAACCGGTTACCAGTACATCTGTCGGATAGAAATACTTGAAGTCCTCTGTCTCTTCCGGCCATCCAAGTGTTGAGAACGGCCACAGTGCTGAACTGAACCAGGTATCCAGTGTATCTTCATCCTGTGTCAGATGTGTGCATCCGCAATGCGGGCATTTTTCCGGCATCTCACGTGCAACAACCACTTCTCCACATTCATCACAATAGTAGGCCGGAATTCTGTGTCCCCACCAGATCTGACGTGAAATACACCAGTCACGGATATTTTCCAGCCAGTTCAGGTAGATCTTACCAAAACGTTCCGGTACGAATTTTAATTCGCCGGTCTTGATCGCATTGATCGCCGGTTTGGCAAGCTCATCCATCTTAACAAACCACTGTGGTTTAATCATCGGTTCAACGGTTGTCTTACATCTGTCATGTGTTCCAACGTTGTGTACATGTTCTTCGATGCTTACAAGGTATCCTTCTTTTTCCAGATCTTCTACGATTGCTTTTCTTGCTTCGTAGCGATCCATTCCGGAATATCTTCCGTATCCTTCTACGATGGTAGCATCATCATTCAGGATGTTGATTTCCGGAAGATTATGTCTCTTTCCTACTTCAAAGTCATTCGGGTCATGTGCCGGTGTGATCTTAACCGCACCTGTTCCGAATTCTTTATCAACGTAAGCGTCTGCCACGATTGGGATTTCTCTTCCAACTAACGGAAGGATGACATTCTTTCCTACGATATCTTTGTACCTGTCATCGTCCGGGTGTACGGCGATTGCTGTATCTCCAAGCAGAGTTTCCGGACGTGTAGTTGCGATCTCAAGGAAACGTTCTGTTCCTACGATCGGGTACTTGATGTGCCAGAAATGTCCTGCCTGTTCCTCATGCTCAACTTCTGCGTCAGAAAGGGAAGTCTTACATACCGGACACCAGTTGATGATTCTGGAACCTTTGTAGATAAATCCTTTTTCGTGAAGACGAAGGAATACTTCTTTGACCGCATTCGAGCATCCTTCATCCATGGTGAAACGTTCTCTGTCCCAGTCACAGGATACACCAAGCTTTTTCAGCTGACCTTCGATGGTTCCTGCGTACTCTTCTTTCCACTGCCAGGTTCTCTTAAGGAATCCTTCTCTTCCGAGTTCTTTCTTATCAATTCCCTCTGCCTTTAACTGGTTTGTAACCTTTACTTCTGTTGAAATTGCAGCGTGGTCTGTTCCCGGGATCCACAGTGCATTATATCCCTGCATTCTCTTGTAACGGATCAGGATATCCTGAAGCGTATTATCGAGAGCATGTCCCATATGCAGCTTACCGGTGATATTCGGTGGCGGCATTACCGTTGTAAATGGTTTCTTACTTCTGTCAACTTCAGCGTGAAAATACTTTTCTTCACACCATTTTTCATAAAGTTTCGCTTCAATCTCTTTCGGATTGTAGGTCTTTTCAAGATTCTTACTCATTGTTTCCTCCTCTTATAAGTCCACCGCGCACTTTTGCTCTCTCTATAAAGAATAAAAAAAGCCCTTTACAATATGTAAAGGGCGTGTATAAACGCGGTACCACCTTTGTTCCACGAAATAAATCCATCTCGTATCTCTCACAGTTCTATAACGGAAACCACCCCGTGATATCCTACTCGCCCTTTTTCAGATACCCGGCTCCAAAGCTACCTTCTGCAACCACTTCCCGTAAACCGTCTCTCAGCCTGTGAACGGTTCTCTCTTCTTCGGACCAGTCTGCATACTCCTCTTTCTCATTGCCTTTTCCCATAACTATTGATAATCATAGTATTCAAAGTCCGATTTGTCAAGAAGTTCATGAAATCTTTAGAACTTCTTAAAGATTAAATTTTTCACTTAACTCAAAAAAGGCGAAATCCCTCTGAATAAGAAAGATCCCGCCCTAAATTCCTAAGCCTCGTCAATCGCTTTTCCGATATCGTGGCGCATATATTTGTTATCAAATTGAACCCATTCGGTTGCTTTGTAAGCATTGGCACGGGCTTCTTTGAGCGTTGCTCCTTTGGCTGTCACACCGAGGACACGTCCTCCGTTTGTCACGATCTGGTCTCCGTCGAATTTGGTTCCGGCATGGAAGCAATAGTATCCTTCATGCTTCTTGAACTCGTCAAGACCTGTGATCGGAAGTCCTTTTTCATAAGCGACCGGATAACCGTCAGATGCAAGTACCACACAGACTGCTGCATTGTCTTCAAACTGAAGATCTACCTGATCCAGTGTTCCGTCGATACAGGCTTCGATCACATCGATCAGATCATTCTTCATACGCGGAAGAACAACCTGTGCCTCAGGATCTCCGAATCTGGCATTGTATTCCAGAACCTTCGGTCCTTCTTCGGCAAGCATCAGTCCGAAGAAAATGATCCCCTTGAACTCTCTTCCCTCTGCTGCCATTGCATCTACCGTCTTCTGGTACACATATTTCCGGCAGAATTCGTCAACTTCTTTTGTATAGAAAGGGCTCGGTGAGAAAGTTCCCATACCACCGGTATTCAATCCCTGGTCTCCGTCTTTGGCTCTCTTGTGATCCTGCGCGCTTGTCATAGTCTTGATGGTCTTTCCATCTACAAAGGAAAGAACAGAAACCTCACGTCCTGTCATGAATTCTTCTACAACCATGGTATTACCGGATGCACCAAATTTCTTGTCCAGCATGATCTCTTTCACGCCGGCTTTTGCTTCTTCCAACGTATTACAGATCAGTACACCTTTTCCAAGTGCCAGACCATCTGCCTTCAGAACGATCGGAAATTTGGCTGTCTCCAGATAAGCCAGCGCTTCGTCTGCATTGTCAAAATTCTCATATGCTGCGGTCGGGATGTCATATTTTTTCATCAGATCTTTTGAAAATGCCTTACTTCCCTCCAGGATTGCTGCATTTTTTCTTGGTCCGAATGCGCGGATCCCGGCTTTTTCAAATTCATCTATAAGGCCGCCAACCAACGGATCATCCATTCCTACGATTGCCAGATCGATCTCTTTTTCCTTTGCAAATGTAACCAGCTTGTCAAATTCCATCGCACCAATCGGTACGCATTCTGCAAGCTCTGCAATCCCGGCATTTCCCGGTGCACAGTACATCTTCTCTACCTTGCTGCTCTTTGCTACACAATATGCAATTGCGTGTTCTCTTCCGCCACCGCCTACGATCAATACTTTCATTGGTGCTCCTCCTTCTCTAACGGGCAATTGACACTCTGCCATCTTTTACTGTTACTTTTCCATTTGCGATCAGGTCGATCGCATGTGGAAGGATCTTCCACTCCGCCTGCTCCATCACACGTCTCTGCAGAACCTCCGGTGTATCGCCTTCTTCTACTTCGACAGCCTTCTGGAGAATGATCGGACCGGTATCCGTTCCTTCGTCTACAAAATGTACGGTCGCTCCAACCACCTTTACCCCTCTGGCGAGTGCTGCCTCATGAACCTTCAGTCCATAGTATCCCGTTCCGCAGAATGACGGGATCAGAGATGGATGGATATTGATGATCTTATTCCGGTATCTGCTGATCATTTCTTCCGGGATCACAACCAAAAATCCCGCCAGAACGATCAAATCCGGTTTCAGTTCGTCTACCTTTTCAAGAAAAACTTTGTTAAACTCTTCTCTTGTCTCAAAATCCTTCGGCGAAACGCACTGTGCCGGGATCTGATGATTCCCGGCTCTTGTGAGTGCATATGCGTTCTTATTATTGCTGATGACACCGACCAGCTCTGTATTGGTGATCGTGCCATTTTCCACTGCATCAATGATTGCCTGCAGATTGGTTCCGCCTCCGGATACAAGTACAGCAACTCTTAACATAAAGTAACTCCTTTTTCTCCTGCTTCTACATAACCAACCACAAATGCTTCATCTCCAGCTTCTTTCATTGCCTTAATTGTAGCATCTACATCCTTTTCATCGACAGCGACAACCATACCGATACCCATATTGAAGGTATTGTACATCATCTCTTCTGCAATGTTGCCAGTCTTTGCAATCAGGTTGAAGATTGCAGGGATTTCATAGCTGTCCTTCTTTACCACTGCACGGATTCCTTCCGGAAGCATTCTCGGAATATTTTCATAGAATCCACCGCCTGTGATATGGCTGCATCCTTTGACTCTTACACCGGCTTCTTTTACGTTCTTCAGTGCTTTTACATAAATTCTGGTCGGAGCAAGAAGTGCTTCGCCAAGTGTCTTTCCTAATTCATCATAGTATGTATTTAAGGATTCTTCTGTAATGTCGAATACCTTACGAACCAGTGAAAATCCATTGCTGTGAACACCTGTAGACGGCATTGCAACAAGTACATCACCTGGCTTAATATCAGAACCGTCGATAATGTCTTTCTTATCTACAACTCCGACTGCAAAACCTGCAAGGTCGTAATCATTCTCCGGCATCAGTCCCGGATGTTCTGCTGTCTCTCCACCTACAAGTGCACATCCTGACTGCTTACAGCCCTCTGCCACACCGCTTACGATCGTAGCGATCTTTTCCGGGTAATTCTTGCCACAGGCAATATAATCCAGGAAGAATAACGGTTCTCCACCAGAGCATGCGATATCATTCACACACATGGCAACGGCATCAATACCGATCGTATCATGCTTGTCCATTACAAATGCAAGCTTCACCTTTGTTCCACATCCATCTGTTCCGGAAAGAAGTACTGGTTCTTCCATATTCTTGATTCCACTTAAATCAAATGCACCTGCAAAACCGCCAAGTCCACCTAATACTTCCGGTCTCATGGTTTCTTTTACATGCTTTTTCATAAGTTCTACTGATTTATATCCTGCCTCGATATCTACGCCGGCTGTCTTATAATCCAACATTTTCTATATCCTCCTGGTATTTTCACTGACATCTGTATGCCTACATCTGCTTGATATATTCTTTGTGTCCGATTTTTTCAAGCTTTTCTGCTTTTTTCTGGACGGTTTCTTTCATTTCTGCAGTGTAATCCTTCAGTTTCTGAAGAAGCTCAGGATCTGAGGTTGCAAGAATCTTTGCAGCCAGAATTGCTGCGTTTGCTCCGCCGTCGATCGCAACTGTGGCAACCGGGATTCCAGGCGGCATCTGAACGATTGAATAGAGTGCGTCGACACCCTCCAGATTCTTCCCTGACATTGGGATTCCGATAACCGGCATCGGGAAGATTGCTGCACACATTCCAGGAAGATGTGCTGCCATACCTGCACCTGCAATAATTACTTTGAAGTCTTTTGCTTCTGCAGACTTCGCATATTCATAGAATACATCAGGCTCACGGTGTGCCGAGATGATCGTCATCTCATAATCGATTCCAAACTTTTCCAGCATGTCAGCAGCTTTTCCCATTGCTTTCATATCTGAGTCGCTGCCCATTACGATTCCAACTTTTGGCATAATGATCTCCTTTTCTTTTATCTATAAGTATTTTAATAAATAGCTAACCACTTATAAGTTATTTTACTAAGTCTGTTGCGGTATGTCAACCGTTACTTATCTGACCATTATTTAATTTTACTTATTGGTATTATTGAAAATCCATAACTAATACTAATTCAGAGGTTCATTGAGAATCTCTGTTCTCGGAAGAACAAACCGTCCATCACGGATAATTTCTGTCTCTGTTCCGTCTTTCGCCACTACAACAATGCTTCCCAGCTCATCATAAGGGATGGTGATATCGGTATGGCACTGGAAATATGCTTTCGACGGATCCTCTTTTCTCAAGATCGATATGCTGTTGTCTCTTGCAATAATCTCTTTTCCATCCGGATTGTAAACCTTTACATCCTCTGCCCAGCTGTAGCAGGTATCCCCTACTGCAAAATGCGGTCCCGTCTTTTCAGCGATCAGAATCGTATATTTATCTGCAATATCATATTTCTTCGCAACCGCATAAGCTGTGGTATTGGTTCCGATCGCAAACTCGCCGATCGGAAGTGTCTGATGATTGTGCAGAATGTTATCGAAAATATATTTTTTATTTTCTTCTTCTGAATCAAAATTGGTGCAGGTATACTCTGTGATCTTTCCTTCTTTAAAACTGATCTTCAGATTGTAATACGGAAGTCCGTGAAGGAATACCTTGCTCACAAAAAGGGTACCTTCTGTTCCTTCCAGTACCGGAGAAGTGAACACCTCACCTACCGGAATATTGACATCGGCAACACAGTTTTCAAAGATCGTCTCTTTTGCCGGATCGGCAAGCGGATGAAGCATCACTTTCAGATCCGTCTGGTTTTCGCCTGAGCCTGTTACTTTTACATACTCTCCTTTATCCAGTGCATCGATCATTGTCTGCTGCACCTTCTGGTAAAGCTTGTAATCCAGAGTATTGATCTTGATCGTTTCATCAAAGATCTCATGATACTGCTCTCCGATTTCCGGAACCGGCCAGGAAATGATCGTAAAGCTTCTCTCATCTCCCGGAAGATATTCATTGGTCAGACGTCCGGCCCTTCCATTCATCGCAACCAGAAGTTCTTCCTGCTTTTCGCTTAATTTAACTGCCTCTGGTTTAGCCTGCGGAACAAAAGTCTTTTCTCCGAAAATGTCGATCACTGCCGGTCCTGCATAGCCTGCTGCAATCTCTTTATTCTGCTCGTAAGTGGTACGCATCACTTCCAGCTTTCGCTCTACATACTGTTTATCCATCACAAGCCCGATATCATCTCTGTGGTCATAGACATACTGCTTGTTGCCGGAAATATTGAAAAATCCGATCTGGCTGTTGCGTCCTCTTGTGATCACGCTGTGACTTGTCCGGAAAATACTCGGCTTTAATCCCATTTTGGCAAAATTCTCAATGGCTTTTTTTACGATCCGTTCAAATCCCATTGCATAGTAAATGTTGACTACAGATTTTTTTGACAGGTCTTTTCCGGTATTTACAAAACCAATCCTGTATCCTTCACTGAAGGTATCTGCCATCTTATCAATCTTCTCCTGTGAAAGTGAATTTAAGTATGCGGCTGTCTCTCTTTCATTTACCCCCACATATTCTCCCATACGGTAGAGATAACGCAGATCGGAAAGATCTTCATTCATGATCATATTCACAATGAAGCATCCTCTTTCCGGATCGATCTGGTCTTTGATGCGGTCTGCCGCAAATACATCGCAGTAATCACTTGCATACCAGTAAAAGATTTCCTTCAGGCTTTCCGGCTGCGGCTGCTTTTCTTCTTCAAATTTATTGTAGATTTCAATCAAAAGCTCTGCTCCGATCACAACATACTCCATACGCTGTTCCTGAACATAAGAAATGCTTCCGCGGATCTCGGTGTAAACCGCAGACAAAAAGCTTCCCAGTTCTCCTCCCAGTACCAAAACCGCATAAGCCGGATTTGCATAAGATTTCTCATAGTTTGCTTCCAGTTCGTCTGCATAAAGATCCTTCATCTCTTCCTGCAGCTCTTCTTCTGACATCTCTTTCTGCTTTCCGCTTTCCACATTCTGTTTCAGCTCATCAAGCTTTAAAATAAACCGAGCCACATGCTGGAAATACTCCCGATATGGCTCTGCTACTGTTTTTTCTTCTATTATTGCTTTCATTCTGTCAATTGCCAGATTATATCTTTCTTCCATTTATACACATCCTCTTATAAATACTAAGATCAGGGCAAGTAAAATAAGTCCGTTTACAACGATTCCGATCTTGCAGGTCAGATAATTTTTATCTCTTTCTTTAAATCCTTTTACACCAGTTACAATACCGATGCAGGCAAGAATCATATTGAAAACCCCAAAGCTTCCTGCCATCGCTGCTGATTTCCCTTTATTCAAAAATGCCATTACAATCAATCCCGCTATCACTGCCGTAACAAGTACTGCCATCACACAGGACCAGATTCCCTTGCGGGAATGCTTTCTTTTTATCTGACCATACTTCCGGTTTCTTTTATTTCTATCTCTTTCACGTGCTCTTTTTTTATCTCTCCTGCTTCGCATCGTGCCATCTCCTTATCATATTACAAATCGCGAAGACGATATACCCGATCACACCGCCAAGGGTGTTGAGCAGCATATCATCCACATCAAAACTCCCCACTCTTGTTACCAGCTGAAAGCACTCCACAAAGAAGCTCACTCCAAAACTGTAGAAAAGGGTAAGAAAAAAGCTGCGATACCGGCTTGCCATCGGCATAAAAAATCCAAATGGTATGAAAATCAGGACATTTCCGAACAGATTTGCATAAGATACCCATCCCAAAACATCTCGATACAGCCAAAATCTTTTTATTTCACAGAAAAGAACCAGGTTATAATGATATTCCCCGGTTCCTTCCCGTCCATACCAGTCAGAAAAAATCAGAAAGTAAAATAAAAATCCAATATACAGGACAAATAAAATCTTCCCAAGAACCCGAAGTCTTTTTCTGTTCTTTGCTTTCAACTTAAAGCGCCCTTCCTAAAATGTCAGTCCCTTTTTCGCACCAAGCAGCTTTCCACCGCTGACAAGCAAAATGATCCCGGTTGTCACACCAACAACAATAGAAATAATTCCGATCGCAATATTGGCACCGCCGGTAAGTCCCATCACCTTATATGTCTTTTCTGTCACTGTAACTCCTCCTTATTTTGCACCATACTGCTCATAGTATGCGTCGATTGCAGCCTTGATCTTGTCATCGATAACAATTTCACCATTGCATGGTTTGTTGTACAGATGCTCTACTACATCCTTCATGGTTACGATTGCATTAGTTTCAAATCCGTAAAGATCCTTTACTTCATCGAGTGCGCATTTCACACCGCCTTTTCCTACTTCCATACGGTCAAGGGATACCATCAGTCCAACAATTGTTACATCAGCGGCTCCTCTTACCTTCGGTACAGTCTCTTCCATGGATTTGCCGGATGTGGTAACATCTTCGATCATAACCACGCGGTCTCCGTCCTGAAGCTTGCTTCCGAGGAAGCTTCCCTTATCTGCTCCGTGATCTTTTTCTTCTTTACGGTCTGAGCAGTAACGGATCTCTTTTCCGTATAATTCACTGTAAGCGATCGCGGTTACAACTCCAAGCGGGATTCCTTTGTAAGCAGGTCCGAATAATACATCAAAATCATCCCCGTATTTGTCATGGATTGCTTTTGCGTAATATTCACCGAGTCTTTTGAGCTGTGATCCTGTCACATAAGCTCCTGCATTCATGAAGAAAGGGGACTTTCTTCCGCTTTTCAGTGTAAATTCTCCAAATTTAAGAACGTGGCTTTCTACCATAAAATCAATAAATTCCTGTTTGTAGCTTTCCATTTTATTTATCCTCCATCTCTTATATGTTCTTTATTTTACAATTCCAACCATATCTTTCACAGACTCAAAGCCATTCTTCTTCATGTAGACTTCAATTCCATCGATCACTTCCATCGTCACTGCCGGATTGTGAAAGTTGGCTGTTCCTACGGATACGGCACTTGCTCCTGCAAGAAGGAACTCGATCGCATCTTCTGCGCAGGAAATACCGCCCATCCCGATGATTGGGATGTTCACTGCCTGTGCTACCTGATATACCATGCGGACAGCGATCGGTTTGACGATCGGTCCTGATACACCTCCGGTCTTATTTGCCACTGCAAATGTCTTACGATTGATATCAATCTTCATACCGGTCAGTGTATTGATCAGGGAAACTGCGTCCGCACCGCCTGCTTCTGCCGCTTTTGCTATCTCAGTAATATCGGTTACATTCGGTGTCAGCTTCATGATGATCGGCTGCTTTGCGATCTTCTTGATCTGTCCGGTCAGCTCTTCTACATGCTTTGCATCCTGTCCGAAAGCAAGGAATCCTGCATTGACATTCGGGCAGGAAATGTTGATCTCCATCATATCGATCGGTTCATCCGCAAGGCGTTCTACCACTTCAAGATACTCTTCCGGTGCATGTCCGCAGACATTCACAATGATCTTGGTATCATAGTTTTTCAGATACGGAATATCTCTTTTACAGAACAGATCGATTCCCGGATTCTGAAGTCCTATGGCGTTCATCATTCCGCCGTAAACCTCGGCTACACGCGGAGTCGGATTGCCCGGCCACGGTACATTTGCCACACCTTTTGTTGTCACAGCTCCAAGCCTGTTCAGATCTACAAATTCAGAAAACTCTTCTCCTGATCCGAAGGTTCCTGATGCCACTGTTACCGGATTCTTCCATTCTACTCCGGCAATATTTACACGCATATCCATTAGATTTCCACCTCCGTAGAAAGAAATACCGGTCCGTCTTTACAGATACGTTTGTTGTGCACATTGCTGTGCGCATCCTTTTCCTTTGACTTGCACACGCACGCAAGACAGGCACCGATTCCACATGCCATTCTCTCTTCCAGAGAAATATAGCATTCGATTCCGTTTGCTTCTGCATACTGTTTGATCGCACGGAGCATCGGAGTTGGTCCACAGGCATAGATCATATCTGCTTCCAGCGCATTCTCACGGATTGCATCCATGACATTTCCTTTTGTTCCGACACTGCCATCTTCGGTTGAAATATAAAGCTCTCCTGCCTGTTCAAATTCTTCTTTCAGGAAAGTATGTGCATCACGGTATCCAACCACAATCTGCTTTTTCTCACATTCCATCTGTTTTGCAAGCTCCAGGATCGGCGGCACACCGATTCCTCCTCCCATCAGAAATACCTTCTTTCCTTCGGCCTTCTCAAATGGAAATCCATTACCAAGTGGTCCGATCACCGGAATTGTATCTCCTGCCTTCATCTGTGAAAATTCTTCTGTTCCGGTTTTTCCCCCTGTTACACGGTAAACCACACGAAGTTTTCCACCTTCTTTATCGATCTCACAGATACTGATCGGGCGCGGAAGAAGCTTGCTTCCATCATTGGTATACATGGAAATAAACTGCCCCGGTCTTGCACTCCCTGCTGCTTCTGTCTGGATCCACATACTGAAGATTCCATCAGCAAGCTGCTCCTGCGATACAACCTTTACCTGTTCTTTTTTCTTTGTAGTCATCTTCTATTCTCCTATAATCCGGATTTGCCGGTATGTCAGAAGCTTCTGTCACACCGGCTCATTCTTTTCTCTTATCTGTTCTCAAGCGCGCCTTTGATATCTGCTACCATGGCTTCTACTGCTGCACGGGATGCATCTCCAAAGTTCTCTGCACCGTATTTTGCATAAGCTTCCTGCTTATATGCTGCAATGATTCCTCTGGATGAGTTTACGATTGCTCCAAGTCCATCTTCATTGAAGAAATGAACCAGATCTTTTCCTTTTCCACCTTGTGCACCGTATCCTGGAACCAGAATGTAGGATTTCGGCATTACTTTACGAAGGACTTTTCCCATCTCCGGATAAGTAGCTCCCACAACTGCTCCGATGTAGCTATAATCATCACCCATGCAGTCTGCTCCCCACTCGGCAACCTTTTCTCCGACCAGTTCGTAAAGCGGACGACCATCGATCAGCCGATCCTGGAATTCTCCACTGGATGGATTGGATGTCTTAACAAGGATAAAAAGACCTTTCTTCTCTTCTTTACATACTTCGATAAATGGCTTTACTCCGTCAGATCCAAGATACGGATTCACAGTAGCGAAATCTTCATCGAACGGTACATAGGATTTGCTTCCTACCTGAACTCTTCCAAGATGTCCAACAGCATATGCTGCTGAAGTAGAACCGATATCACCTCTCTTGATATCTCCGATAACAACAAGTCCCTTTTCTTTACAGTAGTCTACCGTCTTCTTGAATGCCTGAAGTCCCGGAATTCCGAACTGTTCGTACATAGCGATCTGCGGTTTAACTGCCGGGATCAGATCATAAGTCTTATCCACGATCTCTTTGTTGAACTGCCAGATAGCTTCTGCTGCTCCTTCCAAAGTCTCGCCATACTCTGCAAATGCCTTTTTCTGTACCTGCTCTGGTACATAGGAAAGCATCGGATCCAGTCCGACAACGATAGGTGCTCCTGTTTTTTTAATGTTAGCGACTAATTTGTTAATCATCTTATTCCCTCCAGTTTTCTATTTATATTTTTGCTGTAACAGAAAGTATTGTCCTTTTGTTACCTGAAAAAAAATATTCTTTACTTATGATATCATATTAAAAACTAAAAGGGAATGCCGTTTTCGGCATTCCCTCCGGATTTCTGTTATTGATTGATTTTATTTCTCACCTGTTCCAATGCTGCATCAAGCTGATTATCTGCATTCGGATTATTCTCATCCTGCTGATATTCAACTTCTACGTCCGGCGTAATTCCTTTTTTGTGAATATTTCTTCCATTCGGAGTATAGTACTCAGCCATTGTCAGCTTCACACAGGTTCCGTCTCCAAGATCAAAAATCTGCTGAACGATTCCTTTTCCGTAAGTTGTTGTTCCGACGATCGATCCAAGTCCGTAGTCCTGGATCGCTCCGGCAAAAATCTCGGAAGCACTTGCACTGTTGCCGTCAACAACAACCGACATCGGCTTCGTAAACTGGTGTTCATCATCCGATGAGATCACCTCTTCGTGACCACTCTTGTCTTTTGTTGACACGATCGTACCTTTTGGCAGTAACAGATCCAGCATCTGTGTGACTGTCGCAAGATTGCCTCCCGGATTCGCCCGAAGATCAACCACAAGTCCTTTCATCCCCTGGTCCTCCAGACTGCCGAGTGCACTCTTGAACTGCTCATAGGTCACACTGTCAAATTCCGTAACCCGGATATAACCGATCTGGTCATCCTTCATTTCAGACTTGACTGTCTCCACCTGGATTTTTCTCCGGGTAACCGTCATTGTCACTTCCTTCGCATCATCCCCACGCAGAACTGTGATATCAACAGTCGTATTCTCTACACCGCGGATCAGCTGTACAACATCGGAAAGATTCGTTCCACTTACGTCCTTATCTCCAACCTTATACAGAATATCATTTACCTGGATACCTGCTTCATTCGCCGGGCTGTTCTCATAAACCTGAACTGCAGTGATCACCTTAGTTTCCTGATTCTGTGAAAAAACAACTCCGATTCCCGAATACTCTCCCGAAGTTGATTCCTGCAGGGATCTGGTCTGTTCTTCATCATAGTATACGGAATATGGATCTCCCAGTGCATTAATGTATCCACTGTAAAGTCCGTTCTCCAGATCTTCTTCTTTCAAATCATCTGTATAAAGATAATTTTCATCAATCAGCTTTTTCAGTTTATTCAGTTTTTTCTCTTCCTGCGCATTTACGACCTTTTCCTGACTGGTCCCAAGGTCTACACCTGCGACATTCATAATTCCAAGTGCCGCAGCACCTACCATAAACATGGCGAGGGCGCCTGCAAGCGCCCCCTTCCAAAAATTCTTTTTATTATTTTCCATCATTTACTCTTTCATACCTGTTATGTATTATCTTACAGATAGTTCAGTGGATTGACCGGTACACCACCTACATGAACTTCAAAGTGAAGATGTGGTCCTGTGGAAATTCCGGTCGTACCGACATTTCCGATCACCTGACCTCTTGCCACCGTCTGTCCCACGCTAACATTCATCGAACTCAGATGCTGATACCATGTCTGCATTCCATTACCGTGATTGATTACGATGTAATTTCCACGTGCACTATTGTACTGTGCGGTAATAACAGTTCCAGAATCAGCCGCATAAACCGCAGCTCCGTATCCTGCACCATAATCGATTCCGTCATGACCGGTTGTTGCACCTGCAGTCGGTGCCACACGTCCGCCAAAGCCACTGGTAATCGTTGCTCCCGGTACCGGATGTGTAAGTGATCCGGTTCCCGTTGCACTTGCATTGCTGCTCGTATTGCCTGAGCTGCTTGTGCCTGACGAAGCTGATGCCTGAGCTGCCGCCGCTGCCTGTGCTGCCTGAGCGGCTGCCGTTGCTTCTGCTTCTTTTCTGCGGACTTCTGCCGCCTCTGCTTCTGCAATCAGCTGCTTCAGCTTGTCAGCATTACTGCTGATCTCAGATGTCAGGTTATTGATCTGAATGTTCTTATCAGCAAGAAGCTTTTCTACATTTGCCTGTTCTCCTGCAAGTTCATCCTGCAGGCTTTCCAGCTTTGCATACTCTTTTTTAAGTGCATTTTCTCTGTTCTCGACATCTTTTCTTGTATCTTCGTATTCTACAAGAAGTTCACGGTCGCATTTGGAAATCTTGTTGATGTATTCTGCTTTGTTCAGCAGATCTGCAATACTGTTAGCTTCCATCAGGATTTCCAGGAATTCATTGCTCCCGTTCTCATACATATACTTGATACGCAGCTTCATCGTCTGGTACTGGTCATCTTCGTTGGCTTTCGCAGTTACCAGCTCTGTCTCTGCATCATTGATTTCATTCTCTTTTGCAGTCAGATCTGACTGTGTCTTCTCCATCTTTGATACAATGGAATCCAGTTCAGAAGAAAGTTCCGACTTCTCCGCCTCAGCCGTATTCTTCTGCTGTTCCAGCTCCTGCTGCTTCTTTTTCGCATCCGAAATATCATCAGCCTGTGCCGGAATTACCATACTGAAGCAAAGCGTAAACGTCAGTAACGCCCCAAGTATCTTTTTCCCTCTTATCATATTCGTCTCCCTTAAATATTATGCGACTAGACTCTTAAGTGCTTTCTAATCGTAAAGAAACTTCCCACAAAACCAATTCCGATTCCCAGTAAAAGTCCGACCGGAAGCAGTGTCTTGTATACCTGTCCCACCGGAAGGAAATCCAGAATATTATTCAGCAGACTGAATTTTGTAAGAATATAAGTAATTGCTTTATTATAAAGTACATAAAGGATACCAAGCGGAATCGCCGCACCGACAAGACCGATCAGGATACCTTCAATGATGAACGGTGCCCGTACAAAACCATCCTTCGCACCGATATATTTCATAATTGCAATCTCTTCCCTTCGGACAGTAATACCCATTGTGACCGTATTGCTGATCAGAAAAATGGATACTGCCAGAAGAATCGCGATGATAACAACCGATACATACCATACCAGCTTGTTCACGCTGTTCAGTGTATTGGCTACGGTATCTGATTTGTTAACCTTGCGAACCCCATCAAGGCTTTCCGCAAAAGAAACCAGCTTCTTCTGTGAAGCCACATCTGTCATATATACTTCATAGTTGTCAGATCCTGCCAGAGGGTTATCATTTTTAAATCCTTCTGCAAGATCACTTGATTCGCCAAAATACTGATCTTTAAATGTCTCCCATGCTTCGTCCGCAGACACATACTTGATCTCTTTTACACCATCCTGCTTTTTAAGCTGTGCGCCAATATTATCAATCTGCTCCTGCGTTGCATCATCATTAAAAAATACAGTGATTGCCACGCCTTCTTCTGCTTTGTGTACAATATACTGGAAGTTCATAATAATTGAGAAAAACAGTCCGAACACAAAGATACATGCAGCCATAGTTGCAACAGATGCCAGTGAAAACATCTTATTTCTTCCAATATTCTTAACTCCCTGTTTCACGGAGTATCCAACTGTACTAATCCTCATGCTTATACCCACCTTCTTGTTCGTCGCTGACAATGACACCCTTCTTCATCGTAATAACGCGCTTTTTCATCTCGTTTACAATTTCCTGGTTGTGAGTAACTACCAGAACTGTAGTTCCTCTCTCGTTCGCTTCTTCAAGAAGTTTCATGATCTCCCATGAGTTGGTTGGATCCAGGTTTCCTGTCGGTTCGTCAGCCAGCAAAATGGCAGGCTCATTTACAACAGCTCTGGCAATTGCAACTCTCTGCTGTTCCCCACCGGACAATTCCTTCGGGAACGCTTTGTACTTCTGTGCCAGTCCGACAAGTGACAGAGCCGCCGGCACTTTCTTTTTGATGACACGGGTTGATTTTTCTGTAACCCGCTGTGCAAATGCAATATTCTCATAAATATTGCGGTCTTTCAGAAGTCTGAAATCCTGGAATACAACGCCGATTCCTCTTCTGTACTGCGGAATCTGGCGATGTTTCATACGATTCAGATTCTGACCGTTGACAATAATCGTACCTGACGTTGGTTCGATCTCCTTCATCAGAAGACGTATCAACGTGGACTTTCCGGAACCGCTGTCTCCAACTACGAATACGAACTCTCCCTGTTCGATCCGAAGGTTGATACCATTGAGTGCAGCAATACCCTTCGAGTATTCCTTGGTAACTTCTTTAAGTTCTATCATATGCTCCTCCTAATTATCCATACTCCGATATAACTTAATACTCCAGTGTTTCCATGTATTTCATATATTTGACTACCATCAGCGCGATCTTAAATGTGATTGCGTCCTCAAATACGCGCAGATCCAGTCCTGTGCTCTTCTGCAGTTTGTCAAGACGGTACACCAGTGTATTTCTGTGAATATACAGCTGTCTTGATGTCTCGGAAACATTCAGGCTGTTCTCAAAGAACTTATTGATGGTCGTGAGCGTCTCTTCATCAAATTCGTCCGGAGATTTCCCCTCAAAAATTTCGCGGATAAACATCTTGCAGAGCGGAATTGGGAGCTGATAGATCAGTCGTCCGATTCCAAGCGCACTATATGCAATAACTTCCTTCTCGTCGAAGAAGATCTTTCCTACATCGAGCGCAAGCTTCGCTTCTTTGTAAGACTTGGATACTTCTTTGATGTCATTGACGATCGTACCATATGCGATACGGACATTCTCTTCTCCTTCTGCTTTCAGAAGATCAAGAATCTCATGCGCAGTCTTGTCCATCTCCGGATATCCATCGCCAGGACCTAATTCTTTTACTACGATGATGTTCTTCTCATCAACAGCTGTAATAAAGTCCTTGCCCTTTCCACCCAGAACAGAACGGAGACTGTCAAGCGCACTGACATCTCTCTCCCGAGAAGTCTCAACTATAAAGATATCACGTTTTACCTCTGTGTCAATATGTAATTTTTTGGCGCGATTATAAATATCCACCAGAAGAAGGTTGTCAAGAAGAAGGTTTTTGATGAAATTATCCTTGTCAAAACGCTCCTTATATGCTACCAGAAGATTCTGGATCTGGAAGGCTGCAATTTTGCCAACCATATAAACATCTTCACTGCCGCCATTGGCGATCAGAATGTACTCCAGCTGGTGTTCATCATAAATTTTGAAAAACTGATACCCCTGAATCACCTGGCTTTCTGCCGGAGATTCTACAAACGAAAGAACGGCATTCTCATAATCTCCAGGCTCCGGAAATGTTGTCGCCAAAGTCTTTCCATCTGTATCCATCACTCCAAGATCAATCCTTGTAATTGATTTCAACCCTTCAATCGTATTCTGCAGTATCTGATTTGATATCATATTCTCTCTCCTCCATCCTCCGTGGTTCTATACACTTTGTACAATCTTCATCCCCCGCAACTGTGGACTTAGCCATATACATATAATACTTTAATACATATTACCAAAAAAATAAAGAGGAAATCACATTTTTTTATGCATTTCCTCAATTGAGTTTATTATAAAATTTATTCTATCAAAAAAGATTTTTTGATTTTTTTTATTATTTTCAGTCTTTTGTCGCTTCAATTATACTTCTTTTCTTTTTTGCTCTTTTTTGATCTCCCGTTTTAAAATCCTTTTACCGATAAAATTTTTCAGGTGATCTGCCCAGTTCTCACCATTTGCAAAGGAAGCAATACTATGTCCTGTTCCAAACCACATTCTGGTATTCAGCTGCTCTTTGCACCGGTAAACAAACTGTTCCTGCCAAGGGAAATCCATGCTGGCAATCACACAGTCTACTTCTCCGCCGTTGACCAGATTGGTGATCCTGTCATCCTCACTTTCGTCTGCCGGTACTGCTTTCATACCGACAACCTGAATCCCACTGTATGCCTCATGCAGATAGCCCTGCAGTCTGTCTCCTTCTTCCTCAGATCCTGCCAGTATAAATATCTTACAGCGGTTCTTATGAAAATAATGGAATACCATCTTCAGCAGCGTCTGATCCTCCATCTCCTGGATCCGCTTTCTATCTGTGATCTTTGCAGCTTCAAGAATCGCCATATCTCCCGGAAGCAGAAGATCCAGTTTCTCCAGCTCTTCTTTCATACCGTCAAGCTGTGTCGCTCTCATCAGGGTATCCACCGTAACAATATCTACTGTGTTAAGTTCTTCTGTCTGCATATATTCTGCAATGATCTTCATCGCATCTTTTGCCGTACAATTATCAAGCTGTACGTCCAGTACGTTCATTTTTTCATTCATTTGCCTCACCCGTTCCATTTTCTCGGTTTTTGCGGTCAAGCGATTATATCAAACATACAGTGCTTTTTCAACAAACGTTGCAAAATATTCACATTTTTTAAAATTTGTAATATTATTGTAAATTCCCAGTCTCATTCTTTCTGGATTTTTTTGAAATGATTCCTCCGATCCGCCCGGTTTCTTTTGATGACAGACTCTTCCAGCCATCTTCCAGAACCTTATCGAGAAGTCCAAGCTCCTCCGCAATCTCGTATTTTACCCGCTCACTTGTTTCCAAATTGGGGATATCTTCGCGTCTGATTTTCTTTGTCTTTGTGCTTTTCATACCTTTCAACTCCTTTTTCAGAGTGTTTCCCCAATTACGGATTTTATACATTTATACCTGATTATTATAAAAGAAGCCGAAAACATTATTTCCGACTTCTTCTCCTTCTGCCTTTTCTTTATCGGCAAAGCTCTCTTATTTTTTATTCCGGATCCGGAATGATAACTGCTGCAACAAAATAGGCAACCACGGCAGTCCCACAGCTTACGCAAGCCAGCAAAACACCTCCAAGCCGGATCAATGTAGGATCGATATTAAAATATTCTCCAAGGCCTCCACATACACCGCAGATCTTACGGTTTGTTACGGATCTATATAATCTTTTCTGTTCCATAAAAATTCCTCCTAAAAGTTTCTCCTATTTTTGTGTTTCTTCTATTATATATGTGTTTCATCTGATACATTTTTCTGTCTATGTTAATTCTAATGGAAACGAATCTCCACGCTGCCTGCTCCGTTCGATATCTCAATCGTGCGTTTACTGCCATTATCGATTGACTTCTCTGTGCTTAAGCCGCCAAGATCTATATCTTCTCCAATTTCTACCGAACCGGCACTGCTATCCAGTTCATAATTATAATCCTCCACTTTTCCTTCCAGATTCAGTGTGACGCTTCCAGCACCACAGTCAATGTCCACTTCTTTTTCCACTGTTCCATAAAAATCCAGACTTCCGGCACCTGTTTCTACATCTAACTCCTCTATATCTGCATTTTTTATTGTACAGCCTGATGCCCCGCTTTCAATCTTAAGGCTTTTCGCATTTAGTCCATCGATCTCTGCTGTTACTGCACCATATTCCATGTCCACCTGATCGAACTTGTAATCTCTTGGAAGATAGATCACAAGTGTTCCCTTTACGTTTCTCATATTTTTGAAATCGAAACTGCTGCGCATTTTCGTTGTTATTTCCAGAGTTTTCCTGTCATCGGACAGTCTTTTCTGCACTACATTTTCCGTTTTCATCCTGGAATCATCCACATGGATCTTATCATCCGTCCCCGGCTTGATCTGTACCTCACTTGCACCGATATCAAGCTTCAGATTCTCTACATTCGAAAATGTCTCCCCTGATACAACATTTTCTGTCTCTTCCGGCCCATCATCGTCGTCATCATCATCCCAATCTTCCTCGAAAGAAACGTAATCCTTTCTTATAATACCAATTCCATTCGGATATGCTTTTTCAAACTGTGAAAATGTGACTCCAAGACATAACGCAATGATACAAAATACAACTCCTGCCCCTGTCAGGCTTATAATAACTGTCCAGAAAATCTTCCATCCTTTTTTCATCTGCATTCACCTCTCTTTTTCTGAAATGGTATGCGACAAAGATTTACAAATCCACGGAACATCATTGGAATCAGTTTGATGCATCCCCATCCGATCAATACTGTAAATACTGCCCCAAGTGCCAGCAGCAGGCAGCCGACACCAAGCATTCCGATTCCAAGAGCCGGGGAATAAAACAGCTGATCAAATCCGTGAATCCCCAACAGAATCCCTACGGCTGCGGTTGCAACTGCTGCCACCCAGATCGCTATTGCTGATATTGCAAGTGCGACCAGAACTCCAAATGCCGCTAAAAGAAGACCAAGTGCTGTCGGAACTACAATTGGAAGCCCAATCACAAGGATACAGATGATCAGAATGATCTTGCCGGCACTGGATTTCTTCCGTGGCATTTCTGTCATCTGACCCGCACCATATCCCTGATTTCCCGCATATGTATATCCCTGATTAGAATTAGCTGTATAAGAATACTGTCTTTCCGAAAATGGATTCCTGTCATTCTGTGACTGGCTTTCTCCATATGTCTCCGAATAGCTATCTTTATAATAGTCATCTCTTCCTGCCGGATACTCACTGCTTTCAAAACGCCTGTCCTGATATCCTCGCTCTCCGTACTCTCCATAACTTTCCGCCTCATCGGCATTTCCATTTATCCCGGCGCGAATCGTATCTGCAAGCTTTGCAGGACTTCCCAGCTCTTCGATTACTTTTTCTTCATTCTCGCTTCCGGCATCATCAAAATAATCATTGTAATACTGCATTGCTTCTTCTCTTTCTTCTTTCGAAATTCCATGAAGCAGTGCATCTAATTCCCTCATATACTCTGTACGGCTCATTCGGCTGCACCTCCCTCGAACATCTCTGTAATCTTCCTTGTGTAGTTCTTCCATTCGACTTTATACAAATTAAGCTGTGCCATTCCTTTTTCTGTAACTTTATAGTATCTGCGGTTTCTTCCGTCAAACTGCATATCATAGACCTCCAGACATTCATCTTTCTGAAGTCTTCTCAGTACCGGATACATTGTTGACTCTGATACATTCAGAACTTTCCGAACATCCTGGGTAATCTTATATCCATAGGTTCCTTCCTGCTCCCGCGACACAACAGCAAGCACGATCGCATCAAGGAGGGCAGCTCCGGTGTTAAATACCATATGATTCACATCCTTTTATTGTTTGTTATATTGTTTTGTTAAGCATATTATACATTATATAATATAGTGAGTCAATATAGTATTGTATAAGACTTTCTGAAGATTTCCTAAAGAAATGGGTGGGGGACGGATGGGTGGGAGGTTGTGACAGCTTGCGGATAGAAATAAAGTCCATCGCTTCCCACGGGGCGAAAGCATTCCGATGAGCCTCTGAATGCGAACATTGTGTCAGCAATGGCTTCCACAATGTTTGAGTCTCATCTCCATTGCCCCTCAAGGGAAGTGGTGAACTTTATTTCTATCTGCAAGCCGCTCAAGGTTATCGAATGACCAGCCATCCGCTTGGGCGGGCTGCCTGGGCTGATGCTGGGACGAAATTTGAAGGATTGTGAAAGGGGACGGGACGGCTGCAAAATTTTTCAGGAAGGAAAGTTATATAAAGGAGGCGCAGCGTCCCTGAGTGGGAGAGTTTCGTTTGGTATTATGTTTTGGATAAAGGGGACGCACAGCGCCTGTAAGGCGACTGTGCTGGGGAATCAAATATTTTAAATATTTGGGTAAAGAAAAAATGTGATTATTATTTGAATGATTAGAATAATAGGGATTCCTAATTTGAATTTCAGGTGGCGGGTTTTGTGGTGGTAGTGTTTCATGGCAAGGAGGGCGGCGGGGGAGCCGCCCAGAAGGGCCAGGAGGATGAGGGTTCGTTCGGGGATTCGCCATTTGTTTTGGCGGGCTTTGGTTTTATCGGCGGCGTAGGTGAAGTAGGTGATGATGTTGATCAATAGCAGGTATGCCAGGAGTATTATTTTAATCATTTTTGTAGCCCTCCAGGTGGATTTCTTTGCAAAGGGTGAAGGAGTAGATGATCTGTTCTTTTACTTTTTTCCGGGTGATCTGTTCGAGGGCTTTGGTGTAAAGGCGGAGCTGTTCCCGGTAGCGGTCTTTTAGTTCTGCTTCGGTTTGTACACGGTCGGTTTTATAATCGAGTACGATGATTTCTCCGTCTTCTTCAAAGTAAGCATCAATAATTCCCTGGATCAGTACCATTTCACCCTTTTTCTGATCCGGATAAAATTCTTTTGCATCTACACCGAGAACAAACGGCTGCTCGCGGTAAAGTGTTTTTGCCCTGGCTGCATTTTGCATTCTTTTTCCGACATTCGTATTAAGAAACTCCATAATTTCTTTTTTTTGAATACACCCGGCTGTTCCCGCATCCAGGTATCCTTCGTTTTTCAGATTCTCTATGTTTTCCCGCAGTAAATCCATCGTATATATTTTCGTAAAATCGAGAAGCTCCATTACTTTATGATAAGCTGTTCCTTTTGTTGCTCCTTTTACCTCTTCTTCCTCTTTCATAAAATTCGGAAGGATTGGAACAATCTCCTCTTCCGGAATCAGTATTTCTCCATCTTCTTCTTCCGAAGCTGCCGCATATTTTTTCAGCTCTGACACGGTGTACTTCATTTTCATCTGATCTTCACCCTGATACGGATATCTGTAGGAAAATGCTTCCTCGATTTTTGCCCGAAAACGTTCATCCGTCACAGCCATCGGATGTTCTTCTGCTTCTATTTTTTCAAGGAACACCTCTTTTTCCAGATAATCTGCTGCTTCCTTATCCACTTCACCTTCTACAAGCGTATCAACACCAATCACTTTTAATTCGATTGGAACTTCTTCTGTTTTACGCACTGCCGCCGGAAGGATCCAGTCATAATAAGACGTTGCACGTGCAAGTTTTGTAAAGTCCAGTGTTTCTTTCTGACTGTTTTCCTGTTCCAGCTGACAGGCTTCCAGTTTGTCTGCCGCATGTGGAACCGTTCCGGTAAGAATCAGCTTTTCCTTTGCACGTGTAAGTGCTACATAAAGCACACGAAGCTCCTCACCAAGATTTTCCAGACCGATTTCATTTTGAATAACTTTCTTTAATAGTGTCGGAGATTTGGTTCGCCGCTCCAGATCGATCGCATCGATTCCAAGCCCCAGATCCGGATGGATCACAACGCTTGCCGTGGTATCCTGAATGTTGAACCTCTTTCCCATTCCGGCCACGATCACAACCGGGAATTCCAGTCCTTTACTCTTATGGATACTCATCAGACGAACTGCATCCGTCTGCTCATCGTAAAGCCCGGCTTCCCCAAAGTCTACATTATATTTCTTGAGCTGATCAATATAACGGACAAAATGATACAGTCCCTTATAGCTGGTTGCCTCAAATGCCTTTGCCCTGGTGATCAGCATATCAAGATTCGCGCGCCTTCCTTTTCCTCCTGGCATTGCCGCGATATAATCCCGGTATCCTGTCTTTTTCACGATCTCCCACAGAAGATCATGGATTGCCGTGTACGGTATCCGCTCCCGGAAATAAAAAAGCCATCCAAATACATCGCGCACTTTTTTCAGAATGCCCGCCGGAAGATCGGTCTTTTTTCCCGGATCCGCTGTTTCCAGTACATTCTGATAAAATGGTACTTCTGCATTCAATTCTCTGATCTGTGCCAGTTCCTCATTTGTCATTCTTCCAAACGGAGATTTCAGCACCGCAACGAGTGGGATGTCCTGACGAAAATTGTCAAGTACACGCAGATAGTCCATCATCCATCCAATTTCCAGAGTTTCAAAATACCCATCTGCTGATTCAGCCAGAACCGGTAATCCCTCCTCCTGCAAAATTCGTGTAACAGTATCGGTCCATCCTGCAGGGCTTCTTGTCAGGATTACAATATCCTGATAGCGTACCGGTCGCAACATTCCCGTTTCTTTATCTACAATCTGCTGACTTTCCATCAGCTCTCCGATTCTTTGTGCGATCAGACGGACTTCCAGCTCTTTTGCCGTCTGGCTTCCGCTTCGCACAGAAAGCCCGGTATCCTCTTCCTCACTTTTTGTATCCAGAAGAAGGATTTCTGTCTCATTCTTTTCGGATTCCGGGTAAGAAGCTCCCACATAAAGTGCAGCATTCTCATCGTATGTGATCCTTCCAAGCTCTTCGGTCATGATCTGTCGGAAAATGAAGTTTACCGCATCCAGCACTTCTGCCCGGCTTCGGAAATTTTTGTGCAGATCGATTCGCCTGTTTCCTCCGTCCGTCAGACTGTAGGTATTGAATTTTTCCATGAAAAGCTCCGGCCTTGACAAGCGGAAACGGTAAATACTCTGCTTCACATCTCCTACCATGAAGAGATTATTTTCCCCTCTGCTGATCCGGGACACACTGGTCAGGATCGCCTCCTGGATCAGGTTACTGTCCTGATATTCATCGATCATTACTTCCTCAAATGTATTCTGATACTCCTTGGCTACCTCAGAAGGCACTCTTTTTCCGTTTTCTTTTCTTGTCAGGATCTGCAAGGCAAACTGTTCCATATCCCGGAAATCGATCAGATTTTTTTCTGCCTTTTTAGCTGCAAGTACCCTCTGGTATTCTTTTACCAGACTGACCAGCTCATGCATCACCGGAATGCAGATTTTCCGGTCTGCTTCCATCTCAGATGGCGGCTGGAAAAAATAATTGTTTCGAATGTCATCGATAAGTTTCTTCCAGGTATCCCGATAGGTTCTTACCTGCTCTCTTTTTGTCGGATCTACTGCGTCATCTTTCTTTCTGGACAGAGTTTTCCATGCCGGCTTTTCTTTCAGTGCCTCATACATTTCTTCATAGCTCTTTGCCGCAAAAAGCTTTCTCAGTACTTTCTGATCTGCTTCCAGCATTTCTCCATACATATACGGTCCGTCCGGTTCCATGCAGATCTGATCCGCTTTTTCCATCAGCATCTGCATATCCGCAACTATTCTCCGGATATACTCCATCACCTTTTCAATATAGATGGCATTTTCCCCGCTCTCTTCGTACATCCTTGCACAGCCATCCAGCCACTCCTCCAGGTCCGGATAACTTCCGGCAAATTCATACAGTCTGCTGATGATTTCTTCCACCTGCAGATCTTCCCTTCCGGTTGCAAAAGTCTCCACAAAACGCAGGAAATCCTCGTTTCCTTCTTCATATTTTGCTTCCAGAAGCTCTTTCATCACGTCCTGCTTCAAAAGCTTTAATTCTCCTTCTTCCGCAATACGGAATCCCGGATCCAGATCGATCGTGTGAAAATACTCCCGGATCACAGACAGGCAGAAGCTGTGGATCGTTGTAATCTTTGCTGTATGGATCAGGGCAGACTGCCGCTTCAGATGTTCACTTGACGGATCCTCCTCCAGCTCCTTCTCAATCGCAGCACCGATTCTTTCTTTCATCTCAGCAGCCGCCGCCTCAGTGTAGGTCACGATCAGCATATGGTCGACATCCACCGGATTTGCATCCCTTGTCAGCCTCGCAATAATCCGCTCCACCAGAACAGCAGTTTTCCCGGAACCAGCGGCTGCTGACACCAGAATATTATGATCACGCAGGTCGATCACCTGCTGCTGTTCTTCGGTCCATTTTACTCCCATGTCTGATTCTCCTCTTCCAGCTTCGCCATAATTTTCTCCATTACAATTTCCTTCGGAAGCTTCTCCAGCTTCCGGTATTCATATCCTTCGATCTGCTCATCAAATCCGCAGATATCCCGGTATGGGCAATACGCACAGCCATTTTGCGTACCCATCTCATACGGCAGTGCCTCCGCCTTTCCGCGGTACATTGCTCCCTGCAGATCCGTCCGTCTTTTCTCTGCATAAGTCAGCACTGCATCAAACTCTTCCGGCAGGAGCATTTTAGATGCTTTGGAATAGCCGCTTTTCGTCTTTCCTGCCGGAATCACAAGCGAATTCCCCGAAAAATCCGCATCCAGTCTCTGAATCACTGCATCCTCCTGACGGATGATTCCATCCAGCCGAAGCTCCTTTAAAATTGCCTCTTCCAGTTTTTCTTCATCCAACTCTTTCCCGACGATCGGATCCTTCATCCGATAGTAGAAAATGCCTGCCGGCACGATCTTTTTACCCGGATGCTTTCTTTCCTCCAGCCGGACTGCTTCTTCCATATACACCACCAGCTGCATCTGCAGACCATGATAAAAAGCTGCCATATCAAAACTCTTTGCCCCGGTTTTATAATCCAGGATCTTCACATAGACCTGATCTTCCGTCTCACATGTATCGATCCTGTCAATCTTTCCGCTTCCAAAGCTTACCTCATAGCCCTCCGGTTTAAAGCTTCCCTTCCGAAGCTGCTTTGTCATCGCCCAGACCGTCCGGTTCATCATACGTTTCATACGTGGCACGATATACGCGTTCCGCGCACTGCTGTAGATTACGGTATTGCTGTAATCTACGATACTCTCATCCACACTTTCCGACGCAAACTGTTCCTGCTGCTCCTTTGTAACCTCAGTCCATTCCATACCTTCCCGTTCTACCCGGCGGGCATATTTTTCCAGTGCTTTATGGAAAATATTTCCAAAATCAAGAGCAGCAAATTCATATACCTCTCTCTCCTTAAGGCGAAGTCCATAGGTCAGAAAATGCGCACAGGCACAGGCCGCAAATTTCTCCAGTCTTGAAATGCTTGGTGCCCAGTCTCCATAAAGCTTCCGCGCGGTCTGCAAAGTCAGATCGTCCTCTGGCCTGCGGTATCTGCTGATCCTTGCCAGATCATGCACCTTTTCGCTCCAGTCCTCCTGCGCACAATACCAGCGGTACAGCTCCTGCCAGCTGCCTTCCTCCATCTTTTTCGGGTTCTGTAATCCTTCGATCAATGACCCGATCCCGGTCTGTGGAAGCATTTCTTTTGTCTCCATCCCATACTGATCCATATTAAATACAGGAAGCTTTGTATACATCCGCTTCAGATCCCCGATCAGATATGCCGCCCTCCTGCTCTTTCCATCGGCCGATACTTTACTGTAGGTCAGCATCAATTCTTCCGTCGGCTTTGTCATGTGCAGATACAGATAAAATTTCTGGATGTAACTTTTTTCTCTTGTTCCCGGTGCAAGCGCAATTCCTCTTTCTTCAAAACGCTCCCGGTCTCTGTCTGAAATCAGTCCACCTGCGGATGCATTTCCCGGAATCAAAGAATCATTGACTCCCAGAAGGATCAGCGCCCGGATATCTTTCAGTCTCGTTCGCTCAATATCTCCTGCCATCACTTCATCCAGACTTGGCGGAATTACACCGATCCTTGCCTCTTCCATTCCGGCATCCAGAAGCTCCCTGTACTCTTTGAGCGCAATCCGCTCATCTCCAAGAAGACTTACAAACTTGTCAAACAGCTCCATCACCACACGATAGATCTGTGCATATTCTTTTGCAAGTGCAAGCTCTCCTGCTTCTGTAAATTGATTCTCCAATACTTTTACCTGCTTCTGGATTTCTTCTTTTTCCAGAAATTCACAGATTGCAAGCGTCACATCCCGCACTGTCTTCTGACGCTGTTTTAAGACAAACACCAGATCTTCTGTTTTTTCCACAAAGCGTACCCGAAGATGATTCAGTACCTCCAAATCTTCCTCGGTCGTATCCTTCGCTCTGCGGATCCATTTTTCCTGCCATTTTTTGTAGCCACGGATGCCCAGAGCAAGTACATAATTTTCCAGAAGATCCAGTTCCTCACCGGTAAATCCGGTCAGATCCGTTCTTAAAAACCGGAACACACTTTCTGCCGAAAAATTCTGTTCTGCCATCGCAAGAAGACTCCGGATATACTCCACAAAAGAATTTAAAAGTACATTCCGCTTATAATCCATGAAAACCGGAATCTCATACTCCCGGAAGGTCTTCTCGATCTCATCCGCATAGAGATTCATGTCACTTGCGATCACCGCGATCTCCCGGTAACGATATTCTTTCTTACGAATTAAAAAACGTATTCTCTGGGCAGCGCATTCTACTTCCATCCTGGGATTTGTCGCTGCATAAATTCGCACATTTGACTGCTTTTCCCTGTAAGTCCTGCCACTGTAACGGAACAGTTCCTTCTCCAGAAATGCAAGTGCCGGTGCATTTCTAAAACGCCAGATCGGCTCCTGATACAGACAGACCGGCTCTTCGACCAGCACCTTTTCCTCCCCTGCAATCTTCACAAGAGATGTCACCATCTGCTTACTCAGCGCAAACAGCTGATACTTGTCTTTCATCACGTAAGGATCTTCCCTCTTATCCATCGTGACAGTAATCATCACCTTCTGACAATGATGCAGCATTTCCCCCAGCACCTTGTTCTGAAGCGGCGTAAATCCGGTAAACCCATCCAGCGCGATCACACTGTCCTTCAGCATTCTCGATTTGTCCATCACATTGCAGAGAATGTCCAGAATTTCTTCTTTTGTAATATATTTATCTGCAAGATATTCTTCAAATGCCTGATACATCACCTGGATATCCTTCAATTTCCAGGCAAGATACGAAGACTCATCTGCCTCCGTGATCATATCATCCATGCCATCCGGGGAAATGTTGTACTGCGTCAGCTCGGAAATAACGGATTTCACCTCACTGATGTAACCTGGCTTTTTGATATTTCCTTTTAAAACCTTTAGCGAATCTTCTTTTTTCCCCGCGAGTCGCCTGAGAATCAGATTCTTTCCTTCATCATCCAGAATCTCCCTGCTTCCATTCCCTGTTTCTTCCAGAACACGAAAAGCAAGACGTGCAAAACTCAGCACGTCTATGTTCATAATTCCATGTCTCGGATGCCGCAGGACCAGTTCCTTCTGCGTCTGCATCGTGAACTGTTCCGGCACCAGAATAATATAATTAGTATCAGGATGTTTCATTGATTCCCGAATGATATGTTCATATAGATAATGTGACTTGCCCGAACCCGGATTTCCAAAAATAAACTGTAAAGCCATCTGTTATACCCTCCCGTCAAGCTCTTTCGGCACGTATGCAGATACATGGATTCCATCTTCTTTGTATTCTTCCTCCAGCAGTTCTCCATACTTCCGGATGAGCTGGATTTTCCCGGATTCCTGATAGGAATAAACTCGTTCGATATAAATTTTCTGCTCCCGCAGGATCTCTTCTATTGCCTGAAGAAGCGCCTCCAGACCTTCTCCGGTCTTTGCAGACACCTGTACGATCCGGTCTGCCTTAAAGTCCCGTACCGTCAGGCTTTCCCCGATCCTGTCCATCTTGTTAAATGCCGTGACCACCGGTTTGTCCATTGCCTCCAGACGCTGCAGTGTCTCATACACCACATACATCTGCTCGTCCATCTGTGGATTGGATGCATCGACTACATGCAGGATCAGATCCGCATACTTCGCTTCTTCCAGCGTACTTTTAAATGCATCGATCAGATGATGAGGCAGCTTCCGGATAAAGCCTACCGTATCTGTCAGAAGAATCTCCTGTCCGCTTGGCAGCTTCCGGCTTCTTGTCGTCGGATCAAGAGTTGCAAAAAGCTGATCCTCCTGCAGCACACCGGCTCCGGTCAGTGTGTTGAGAAGCGTGGACTTTCCGGCATTGGTATAACCGACAATTGCCACAACAGGGATCCGGTTCTTCGTCCGCTGCTCACGTGTCAGTTCCCGGTGTCTCTTCACCTCCCTGAGTTCACGGTTCAGCTGTGCGATCCGGTTCTTGATGAGTCTCCGGTCCATCTCCAGCTTCTTTTCTCCCGGTCCTCTGGTTCCGATTCCGCCTCCCAGACGTGACATCGCCCTTCCTGCCCCGGTAAGCTGTGACTGCCGGTACTTAAGCTGTGCCAGTTCTACCTGGATCTTTCCTTCACTTGTAGAAGCCCGTCCTGCAAAAATATCCAGAATGACCATCGTCCGGTCCATCACCTTCACATCCAGAATATCCGTCAGATTGTTCATCTGTGCCGGAGACAGCTCATCATCACAGACGATCCCGGTTGCGTCAAGCTCCCACAAAAGCTCCCGGATCTCCTCAATCTTGCCTTTTCCGACATAAGTTCCCGGATGGACAAGCTCTCTTTTCTGGATTACCCGTCCGACCGCTTCCGCACCTGCCGTCTTCACCAGATCCTTTAACTCATCCAGAGAATCTTCCGTGTCATCGTTCTCCCTTGTACTGACACCGACCAGAATTACCCTTTCCTTTTCTTCTTTTATTTCATAAAGTGCCATATTATTCTCCCCTGCCAGATTTCTTTCCGTCCCGGATCAAATCTGCTCATCCAATCCGCTCTACTGCTGATCTCCTTCCGAAATCTGTGTATTTAAAAATTCCTGCTCTTTCAGCGCTTTTTTGTCATCTGGATTTGCTTTCAGATAACTGTCCAGCTTCTCTTTTGCAGACTGGTAATCCCCTGCTTTTTCATAGGCAACTACCAGATTATATGCCATTTCTTTTAGCAGCTCTTTTCCTGCGCCTGAAAGCTCCTGCCCATTTTCAAAATAATACACTGCCTTTTCCGGTTTATCCAGTTCCAGATCGCAGATTCCCAGAATATTATAAAGAGTTGCCGTCTCTTCCGTTCCATTCTTCAATGCTTTTTCCAACGCCTTCTCTGCCTTTTCATACTTTTTCTGTTCCCAGTAGCAGAGTCCGAGTCCGCGATAAGCCTCTCCCAGATTCTTCTTTTTGTCTACCGCATCCTGGAATTCCACCTCTGCATTTTTATAGTCTTTTTCTTCCAGATACTTCGTTCCTTTTTTTACAGAACCGGCGCATCCCGTTACTGTCATACAAAGCGCTACAAGGATCCCTATGATTACCTTTTTCTTTCTTCCTGCTGTCACTGTTATCGTTTCCTTCCTTCTATATTGATATATCATCTGTTATTCCAGAATATGCTCCATTCCCTGGTTCATGATGGTCTGGATATGATCATCAGCAAGGGAATAGAACACCGTTTTTCCTTCCCGTCTGTTCTTCACAAGCTTCATCTGCTTGAGCATCCGGAGCTGATGGGAAATCGCGGACTGCGTCATTCCAAGAACTTCCGCCAGATCACAAACACACATCTCAGACTGAAAAAGAACACATAAAATCCGGATCCGCGTGGTATCTGCAAATACCTTGAAAAAATCAGCAAGATCCTTCAAAACCTCTTCATCCGGTATATGCCCCTCTGCCTTATGTACAAGTTCTTCGTGTATACAAAATGTATCACAACATTCTACTTCTGTCTTTTTCATAGTTACCCCTTTCATATGAACAAGTATTCATATATCTATTATGCCAAATGATCTCTTTACGGTCAACTGTTTCCATTGATTCTGGCATGCAAAGGAAAAACAGACGTTACTGTTCACAGTACCTGTGACCAGCAACGCATCTCGCCATTTTAAATCGCCTTTGGCGATGGGCGAGATGCCATTCAAGATAAAAGTGCATCCTCCGTGCCAATCAGCGTAGTGATTGACACGGGAGTGAACAGAAACAAACAGACTGCAAATAAATCTTCACAGTCTGCCCGAAATCTCTATTTTTTATTCTTTACAGTTCATCAATCTGCCAGTCGATCGGCTCTACACCATGCGCCTCAAGGAATTTGTTGGTCTGGCTGAACGGTTTGCTTCCGAAAAATCCACGATACGCAGAAAGTGGACTCGGATGTGGTGCTTCCAGGATCAGATGGTTTGGATTGGTCAACATTCTCTTTTTCATCTGTGCAGGTCTTCCCCACAGGATAAATACGATCGGCCTGTCCTGGGTATTGAGTACACGGATTGCTGCATCTGTAAATTCTTCCCAGCCAATTCCACGATGTGAATTAGCCTGATGCGCTCTTACCGTAAGAACCGTGTTGAGAAGAAGTACTCCCTGCTTCGCCCATTTCACCAGATTGCCGTGGCTTGGGATTGTACATCCCAGATCATCATGCAGTTCCTGATAAATATTCACCAGTGACGGTGGAATATCAACCCCTGGTTTCACAGAAAAGCTTAAACCTTCTGCCTGTCCATCTCCATGATATGGATCCTGGCCAAGGATCACAACCTTGACATCCTTAAGCGGTGTCAGATGAAATGCATTAAAAATGTCATCTGCCGGAGGATATACCCGGTGTGTCCGGTATTCCTGATTCACTGTCTCAAATAGTTTCTTATAGTATGGCTTGGAAAATTCACCTTTCAGTGCATCCAGCCAGTCATTGTTAATTGCTGCCATATTCCCCACCTTTTCTCTACAGACGTACCGATACGCCTTTTTCTCTCAAATATTCTTTTACTTCTCTGATCTCCAGCTCTTTATAGTGGAACAAGGATGCCGCAAGCGCCGCGTCTGCCTTCCCCGCTTCACCGAGTACTTCGTAGAAATGCTCCAGATTACCTGCTCCTCCAGATGCGATTACTGGAATTGATACATTTTCCGCGATCATCCTTGTCAGCTCCAGATCGTATCCGGCCTTCGTGCCGTCACAGTCCATACTGGTCAAAAGAATCTCTCCTGCGCCAAGTGCTTCTACTTTTTTCGCCCACTCGACCGCATCAATCCCCATATCAATGCGTCCGCCATTTTTATAGATATTCCACCCACTGCCGTCTTCTCTTCTTTTCGCATCAATCGCGACAACCACGCACTGGCTTCCAAACTTCTCCGCTGCTTCCCGGATCAGTTCCGGTCGATTGATTGCAGAAGAATTGATAGAAATCTTGTCCGCACCTTCCCGAAGCAATGCCTTAAAATCGTCAACGGTCCGGATTCCACCACCTACCGTAAATGGAATAAACACACACTCAGCAACTTTACGCACCATGTCAACCACCGTGCTTCTGTCGTCCGAAGATGCCGTGATATCCAGAAATACCAGTTCATCCGCACCTGCCTTATCATAAGCCTTCGCAATCTCAACCGGATCTCCTGCATCTTTGAGATCCACAAAATTCACACCTTTTACAACCCGTCCATTCTTCACATCAAGACATGGGATAATTCTCTTTGTAAACACTGTCTGCCCTCCTACAATTCTACAAAATTTTTCAGTATCTGAAGTCCTGTATCACTGCTCTTTTCCGGATGGAACTGGCAGGCAAATACATTTCCCTGTTCAACCGAAGCATGAATATGTGTGCTGTACTCGGTTGTCGCTTTTACAATACTTTCATCTGTTGCTTTCAAATAGTAGGAATGAACAAAATATACATACGGCTCTTCAGGTAAATCTTTAAACAATCTGCCGTCATTCTGAAGCTTCAGAGAGTTCCATCCCATATGCGGGATCTTAAGTCCCGGACAGTCCGGAATTCTAAGGATCTCTCCTTTTAGAATACCAAGCCCCTCCACACCTGGCGTCTCGTCACTTCTTTCAAACAAAAGCTGAAGCCCAAGACAGATTCCAAGAAGCGGGATTTGTCTCTTTGCTACTTCGCGAAGCACTTCATCCAATCCATATTTTTTCAGATTGTACATGGCATCGCCAAATGCACCGACTCCCGGAAGGATCACTTTATCGGCAGAAAGTATCTCTTCTCTGTCCCTTGTGATAACCGCATCCTCACCAAGATATTTTAACGCTTTTTCTACACTTTTAATGTTTCCTGCATCATAATCAATAATCGCTATCATCCGCATATCCTCACGATTTTTATATTCTTGTAGTTATTCAAAAGAGCTTTTTCCGCTCATGTCACAATCTTCTTCCCTGTGTCAATCAGTAATAAGCTCTTTTATAATGTACCACGTTACAGTGCGAATTGCAAGATTCGCGTTTATTTCATGTCCAGTTCAAACCAGAACTCAACACCATTGGTATGATTGATCGCACCGTATCCTTTTCCAAAGGAGTCCATGATCGCCTTCACAATGGAAAGCCCGATACCATTTCCACCGTATTCTCTGGTCCTTGCCTTATCAACCTTATAGAATTTCTCCCAGATATGTGGCAGATCTTCCTCCGGAATCGGCGTTCCGGTATTGAATACGGTAATTTTTGCCATATCATTTTCCTGGGTGATCTTGATCTCGATCACCTTCTCACCATCGACATGGTTCAGTGCATTGTTGACATAGTTCCGGACAACCTGCTCAACCTTAAACTCATCTGCCCAGACATAAACAGGGTTCTTGTGGCGGAAAATCACTTGTGCTTCTTTCTGCTCAATCAGAATATCCAGACTCTGCAGGACACCCGAAATCAATGAAGTAATATCAAACCGTTCAAACTGTACATCATCCTCACCAAATTCCAGCTGGTTCAGGGCAAGTAGATTCTTCACCATCCGGTTCATCTTTCCTGCCTCGTCCATAATGACTTCACAGTAGAATTCCCGGCTCTCCGGATCATCATTGACGCCTTCTTTCAGGCCTTCTGCATATCCCTGGATCAGGGCAATCGGCGTCTTCAGTTCATGGGAAACATTCCCCAGGAATTCGCTTCGCATATTTTCTCGTTTTTCTTTCTGCTCAATGTCTTTCTGCAATTTATAGTTGGCTTCTTTCAGATTGGAAATCGTCTGCTCAAGTCTTTCTGACATCCGGTTAAAGTTCTCTCCCAGTACACCGATTTCGTTGCTTCCGCCGCTGGTATATTTTGCATCAAAATCCAGATCGGCCATCTTCTGTGAAAGTGTTGCGAGCTCCATGATCGGCTCCGTGATCCTTTTTGAGAAATACCACGCAAGCAATACACTCACAAGAATCACACATCCGCCGACGACTCCGATAAATCTGTTAAAAATCATGACTGCCGAACGAATACTCTCCAGCGGGCTTCGCATGATAAAGATATCACCATTGTCAAAGTTTCCCCACATGGTCAGGTACTCTGTATTATTTTGCGGATCAACCGACTTGCAGATATCATAACTGTCCGTTTTTTCCAGAATCTCCTGATGATTCTTATCGTACAGATATCCGAAAAGCTGTACGACCATCATCTGTTTTTCTCTTACATTAGTATAAACCACATTGTATTCTGAATCGATGACTGCAATGGAAATATTATTTTTCTCTGTAAATCTTCCCAGGTCTTTTTCCGGTGTCTCAGAATCGATTGTCCCGTTCTCCACACCTTCCTGCACCATTGTATAGGCCTTTATAAATTCTGATTTCTTATTGGAAATATAATACTTCTCCAGAAAGCTTCCGTTGACGATCATAAATACAACGATCATAAATAGAATCAGACCTACAAAAACAGTCATCATCTGTCTTTTTATTGAATATTTCATGACTGTACCTCGAATTTATACCCCATACCCCAGATAGTCTTAATATAATCTCCTTTATCACCAAGTTTACTTCTCAGCTTCTTTACATGGGTATCAATGGTTCTGGCATCACCGAAATAATCGTAATTCCATACATTGTTAAGAATCTTCTCTCTCGATAAAGCGATCCCCTGATTCTCCACAAAATATGTCAGAAGTTCAAACTCTTTGTAACTGAGTTCGATCGGTTTTCCATCGATCTTCACCATATGTGCTGCTTTATCAATCTCGATCCCGTCCGCATGAAGCAGATCATCCGAAGCAAGCGCATTGGTTCTGCGCAGAATCGCAGTAACTCTTGCAACCAGGATCTTCGGGCTGAACGGTTTGGAAATGTACTCATCCACACCGAGTTCAAACCCCTGAAGCTCGTCCCTCTCTTCACTTCTTGCGGTCAGCATAATGATCGGAACCTTTGATTCTTTACGGATCTCACGGCAGGTCTGCCAGCCATCCATATGCGGCATCATGACATCCAGGATGATCAGTGCAATATCTTTTTCCTCATAAAAAATGTCCATTGCTTCCATACCGTCTCCGGCTTCGAGTACCGCATATCCTTCTCTTTCCAGGAAATCGCGCACCAATTTGCGCATACGGCTTTCATCATCTACTACAAGAATTTTCAGTTTATCCATAACTCTCACGGGCTCCTTTTATCACTTTATTTCTAATTATACACCAGAATAGCAGATAATTGTGTTCTTTATGTGAAAGAAGAACAACAGGATCGTAGTTTCGTATTTATTTTTATCCTAAAAAGCCAAGATGCTCTAACAAAATCTTCAGACCAAGCAGAATAAGGATGACCCCACCGACAATTTCGGCTTTGTTCTTATAGCGGGCTCCAAAGACGTTACCAATCTTTACTCCGGCAAAGGAAATGATGAAGGTCACGATTCCGATAAAACAGACCGCCGGAATAATACTTACCTTAAGAAATGCAAAGGTAATTCCTATAGCGAGTGCATCAATGCTGGTTGCTACTGCGAGAAGGAACATGGTCTTCACATCCAGGCTTGCATCGGCTTCCTCTTCGTCATTGTCCAATGCTTCGTGAATCATATTTCCACCAATCAGCGCAAGTAATACAAATGCGATCCAGTGATCTATAGAAGCAATGGCTTCCTGGAACTGCGCTCCTAAAATATAACCAATTGCCGGCATCAATGCCTGAAATCCGCCAAACCATAAGCCAACAATAGCCGCCTTTTTGAAAGTGCACTTCGGCATAGCAAGTCCTTTACAGACAGAAACTGCAAATGCATCCATGGACAACCCTACTGCAATCAAAAACAATTCAATTAAACCCATAATTTTTCTCCTTTTTAAAGCTAATCATCTTATCCAATGTGAAAATAATTGTCTGCGGCAGTACTTTGCCTGCACTTGGCTCATCGTATATAATCGAGCAGGCTGACTCCTACTCGATTTGTATACTTTGTACACCATCTCGCTTAACAGCTTGATGATGTACATTCGCCAAATGCAGATACTTGTGCAAGCACAAATCTGCACTTGGCTCATCGTATGCACAAAAAAAGACTTATTCGTAGCATAAAATACTACGAATAAGTCTCATTATTTAAAGCTATGCCAGACAGCCATTGCTGTCAGTATGTTGACAAAGCTACGTCATCGCGCCAACTACTCCCTTATCGATAAAAATTATTATATCGGGCAGGTTCTTTTCTGTCAAGCCTGATTCTCTCCAAATTCAGATCAGACTCATTCTCCAAAATCAACTTTTGACTGCTACGCCATGATCGGCTTTAATGCTTCTGCGAATTTGTCTTTCTTTGCCTGTGCTTCTTCCAGATCTTTTCCAAGTGTTGTGTAATAGATCTTAATCTTCGGCTCTGTTCCTGAAGGACGAACAATAACAGTCTCGCCATCTTCCAGTTTGTAGATCAGTACATTCGCAGAAGGAAGTCCGGTTTCTTCCGGTTTGGTGTAATCTGTAACAGATGCAACCTTGATTCCGGCTACTTCTGTGAGCGGATTCTTACGAAGGTCTTCCATGATACTTGCCATCTTGTCCATTCCGCTAAGTCCCGGGAATTCAAAGCTGTCTACTTTGTTCAGATAACGTCCATACTGCGCGTAGATTTCTTCCAGTCTCTGCTTCAGTGAGCTTCCGATGCTTCTGTAGTAAGCTGCCATTTCGCAGATCAGCATAGATCCGATAACAGCATCTTTATCACGTACATACGGTCCTGCAAGGTATCCGTAGCTCTCTTCAAATCCGAAAATGAAACGATCTACTTCTCCGGCCTCTTCAAGCTGTGCGATCTGGTCACCGATCCACTTGAATCCGGTAAGTACGCTTCTGAGTTCTACACCGTAATGCTCTGCAACTGCATCTGCAAGCGGAGTAGATACGATTGATTTTACAGCAACTGCTTTCTCAGGCATGGTTCCTTTTTCAATACGTCCTGCGCAGATGTAATCGAGAAGCAGAACACCGACTTCGTTACCACTTACCAGTTCGTAAGAACCATCCGGACACTTCATTGCAATACCTACACGGTCTGCATCCGGGTCTGTTGCAAGCATCAGATCTGCATCTGTCTCTTTTGCAAGGTTAAGTCCAAGCTCCAGAGCTGCAAAAATTTCCGGGTTCGGATAACTGCAGGTCGTGAAGTATCCGTTTGGATATTCCTGTTCCGGAACGATTGTGATATCTGTGATTCCGATGTCTTTTAATACCTGTGTTACCGGAACAAGTCCTGAACCATTGAGCGGGCTGTATACCAGCTTCAGTCCTGCTGTCTTGCAAAGTCCCGGTCTTACCTGACGTGATTCGATTGCTTCATAAAGCGCCTTCTTGCAGTCATCTCCTACAAAACGAATCAGCCCTTTTTCTACACCTTCTGCGAAGGATATGTATTTTGCACCTGTGAGGACATCTGTCTTCTGGATTTCAGCATATACGATTGCTGCTGCATCATCTGTCATCTGGCATCCGTCCGGTCCATATGCTTTATAACCATTGTATTTTGCCGGGTTGTGGGATGCAGTTACCATAACTCCTGCATTACAGTTATAATAACGTGTCGCAAATGAAAGTGCCGGCACTGGCATCAGCGCGTCATAGATTCTGACATTGATTCCGTTTGCTGCCAGAACACCTGCTGCTGTCTTTGCAAATACATCACTCTTCAGACGGCTGTCGTAGCTGATTGCCACAGTCTGTGTGCCACCCTGTGTCTTAACCCAGTTCGCCAGTCCCTGTGTTGCCTGACGTACTACATAAATATTCATACGATTCGTTCCTGCTCCGAGAACTCCACGAAGTCCGGCTGTTCCAAACTTCAGAGCTACAGCGAAACGATCTTTTATCTCTTCGTCATTTCCTTCAATTCTCGCTAATTCCGGACTCAGATCGGCATCTTCCAGATCTGCTTCCAGCCAACGTTTGTACTCTTCCTGATACATCTTGACCACTCCCTACTATAATTTGTTCTTATTTTTGTACATTTTGACAAAAATATACTTTAAATATACCATATCTTTGACTAACCCGCAATGATTTGGGCGAGAAAAGTCCGTTAAAACACTCTAAATTTCAGCGTAAGTATTTTCATAATTTGTTTCATTTTACAATCCTGATAAAGTTCTCATTACCAGATCCACATCTTTGTTTTCCAGCTCCTGAATAATATGAAGATATGTTTTCTGTGTTGTCGTCATACTTGCATGTCCTAACCGACGGGCAACACTGGCAATTGATACACCTGCAAACAGCAATAACGACGCATGTGTATGGCGAAGTCCATGAATTGAAATTTCAGAAATACCACATTTTTTGCAATGTCTGGTAAGTGCTTCATTTACAGTAGAATTATAAATTTTTGATTTTCCTGCAAAAATAGGTTTATCTTCAGGAAGTCTTTTTGTCAACTCCGAAAATTTAACTACGATTTGCCAGTCAATCTGAATTTTTCTTACCGAGGATTTATTTTTGGTAGGTAAAAATCCACCATTGCCTTTATAATCCCATGTTTTGTTTATCGATAATGTCTGTCTGGAAAAATCAAAATCCGCAGGTGTAATAGCAAGTGCCTCTGAAAAACGCATGCCAGTCTTTGCTACCAGAAGAATGAACCAGTCCCAGTTTGGTTCTTCTCCGATATCAAGATCATCAATCAGCGTATGAAGTTCAAACTGATTCAGATACTTTATCTTTTTTACTCTTGGTGTTTTTCCTTTAATGATTGCTTTTCTGGTTGGATCTCTTTCAATCATTCCTTCATCAACAGCATCCAGAATCGCACCTTTCAACTGATGATGGAAGTCTAAAGTCGTCTGCCTTTCATGATCTTTTGCATAATCATTCAAAAGTTTCTGATATGCCGTTCTTGTCAATTCTGAAACTTTCAACTCTGGTATCAATTTTTCTACCCATTTTTGCGTCATTAAATATTTCGCCATCGTTGCTTCCCGGATCGCACCTCTTTTATAGATTTCTATCCATTGAGCATAATATTCACAAAAAAGCAGATTGTTTGTATCACTTCGCATAAGTTCCCTCCATTTCTTGAAATTACTTACGCTGATGCAAACATCTATAAATTTCCAAACACCTATACAGTTATCAGCAATGGCTTAATTTCCTCTTCCAGAATCATCCTTAAATCTGCCATCATCTGTGAAAAATATTTAAACTTCGGAAGTGGCTTTTCCTGTCCCGCTTTATATTTTGTGTAATCAACCGTTGCTTTAATTGCACTTTCATTCGGGATCTCACCATTTCTATAATGCATTGCCGCATACATAACGTCATCTTTTGAAGCACACCATGTACTGCAAAAATCTGCGATAACCGTATTTATACAATTCCTTTTCATGTTCTCTACAATATTAAGGATTGACTTTCCTCTGTACTTTGTATCATCTTCTTCAATATCTCCAATCAGATCACACATGATTTCTGCTACCTTGCCATTACTCTTTCGCAGTTCTTCAACATACTGCAGAACTTCCGCAATTTTTCTTTGTTTCTCCTCCGACGATATTTCTTCTCCCTCTTCTACTGGCGTAACAATATTCTGAATCAAATTGATAATATATTCGTAATCAATCTTTGTATTACTGTACGCCATCAATTCATAGTCCTGATCAATTTCTTCACCTGATTCCTTTTCTGAGCCGCCACCGTCCGGAGTTTCTTCATGAATTTCTTCCATAACATTTTTATAATGACCTACATACTCATCATATTCTTCTTCCGTAAATCCATATTCTTCAAGCATGGTGTCATCATATTTGGTAAATGATTTCAGCTGTGCAAACAGACTGTCAAAAGACTGGAACATTTTTGCAAATACTTTCTTTTCCTTCATAGACATTTTCGGAATGTCTGAAGGATTTTCTGCACATACTTTTAAAGCTGCAAGCGCCTTACGAAATGCCGGTTCTATTTCTTCCCATTCTGCCAGAAGCGCTGTTCCTGTACTTCCTGCTGAATACAGCTTCACCGCATCATCCACACATTTCTTAAAAAGCTGTGGTGCCTGAAAAGTCACAATCTGTCCGTAGGTTTTGTTTTTATCGTAAATACGATTTGTCCTTGAAAATGCCTGAATCAAATCATGTGGTCCCATTGGTTGACGATCTATAAAAATAGTCGACATACATGGTGCATCGAATCCTGTCAAAAGACGATCAACCACAATAACCAGATCCAGTTGTTCATTTCTGCTCTTGAATTTGGCATCTTTTCTTGCCAGCCGTTTATTTAAATTGCTATTGTATCCCTGAATCTGTGAAATTTCAAACTTAGTGCCAAACATTCCATTGTAATCATCAAGAGACTGCTGCATTTTCTCCTGGTTTACATGTGATCCCTCTTCGTTTTCTGTTACCGAATAAGTAATTGCAAATTTAGGAAAATCCGGTAATACCTGTTTGATTTTCTCATCAATCACAAGTGAAGTGTCTCCATTTTTTACTTTTGTCAGCAAATCATAATATTTCTGTGCCATCTGAATAGAACTCGTAGTAAGGAGTCCTTCATAGGTTTGACCTTTTCCATTTTGAAAGCCAAGCTTGTGATAAGATTTATTCAAAATGATATCTAATACACTTAACATATGTGTTTCGTTATCATATGCACTACTATCTGTTTCATCTGCAATGTTTTTCGGACCATTATGTTCTACCTGGAATCCTAAGACAGCTTTGTCATGAATCGCATTCTGTATTGTATAACGGTGAAGACGTTCACCATATAATTCTTCGGTAGTTCTCGGCAAATCTCCCATCTGTGGATAAGGATTTTCAGCAAATCTCGGTGTGCCGGTAAATCCATACCATAAAGATTTGCCAAAAAATCGTTCCAGTTCTCTTTTTGTTTTTGGTGTAACTGCTCTATGGCACTCATCTACTACAAAAGCAATTTTCAAATTTTTAATTTTATTATATTCTGGCGTTCCTTCCTGAAGTCTCTTGCTTACAAGAATCTGCATCTTCTGAATCGTTGTAACAATCACCTGTCTGTCATCAGACCTGAGTTTTTTCTTAAGATCATTTACATTATCTGTCTCATCAACATCTACAAGGTCATTATTTGCATACGCCTGAAATGCCATTGTAGTCTGCGTATCCAGATCTTTTCTATCAATCAGGAAAATCGCTTTATCAATTGCCGGAATATCCATCAAAAGATTTCTTGTTGCTTTATAGGAAGTCAATGTCTTTCCAGAACCGGTTGTGTGCCATACATAACCGGATTTTCCCGTCTTCGATGCCTCTCGGATCGACTCAATTGCATGAATCTGATATGGGCGAAGCAAAATCAGACGTTTTGCATCCTCATCCAGCACTGTATATCTCGCAATCATTTCATGCGCTTCCGGAATCCGAAGAACACTTTTTGCAAAATCAAGATAATTTGCCACCTGATTATTGTCTTTATCCACCCAGCCACTCATAAACTTCGGATTTAACTCTGTATCACTGGCTGCTGCAAAATATCTGGTATCAGCACCATTACTTACAACGAACATCTGAACAGCCGAAAAAATTCCAGCAAATTTTCCTTCGCTGATGTATTTTTTAATTTGATTAAACGCTTCCATGTAAGAATGCTGCTTATTCTTCAATTCAATATGTATCATTGGAAGTCCATTAATCATCAGCGTTACATCAAAACGCCGGTCTCTTGTCAAACTGGTATTTTCATCATCTGTTTTTAACGCACTGTACTGATTGATTACTTCATAAACACTGCTGCCACCGGCAATATGTTCATGATTCATCACTACCAGGTGAAGTCTTTCCGTATCTCTTTGAACATGAACCTGCACTTTCCCATTCTCTCCAACCAGCCATTCACCTGCTTTATAAAATGAAGAAAACTGCAACTGGTTCTTTACCTGCTCAAATTCTGAGTCTGACAAAGGTTCCCCATTCAGCCTGTCTTTGTTATTCTGTTCAAGGATATATCTGAAATTCGCCCATAAATCTGCCTCTGTTTTCAAATCCTCCCTGTATGTCCACTGTGACTCACCGTAAATCAGCTGATCGATCAGTTTTTGTTCTATCATTGACTCCAACTCTGGCATGATTTTCTTCTCCTTTATGATTGTTATTGGAAATTATACTTTCTGGTTCTTCCTACTGAAATGCCTCTTTGCTACTTATCTGATACTTACGGGCAAATTCATTTACACATGCAATAGTAAAACCAATTTTTCTTTTCTGCTCACTCATCAAAACCACTTCCTTTCGGCATAAAACCAGGTCTATCTGTCACCTATTATTGTTCTAATCATAATATGACGACTTATTTTCTATATAAACATATTTTGTAACATAAATTTCTTAATGCTTTGCAATTCATCACACTTACGCTGGTGAAGAGTGATGAGGTGGTCGAGGTTGGC
>NZ_JAQEUJ010000013.1:0-85775 GCF_027695515.1 Coprococcus sp. LG101-27 | reverse complement strand
GGACTTTAACCCGTTAGAAACGTGCGCCGCTAGGCGCACACAGCAAAAGTCCTGTCAGAATCCGAATATCAAATCCGGATTCTCAACAGGACTTTTCTATATCTTCTTTCCCTGCCAGCTTTACTTTTGACAGTTTTCTTCAAATTTCAAAACCTTAACGCTTCTCATTTTTCCGCATTTTCAGCTTCAGCATTGCAGTAACCTTTTTCGCATCCAGCTCCGTCACATTATTTTCTCCGAGTACATCTGTCTCAATGCCCTCTTCACTTTTATTGATATCCAGAATTTCTCCCAGATGATCATTTTCTACCACAAACTGGCCAACTGTACCACTGAATTTCAGCCCGGTTACCGGAATTCCTCTGATTTCCATCTGTTCAGCCGTATTTGCGAAATCTACGTCACTGTTTCCCCATCCATCGGACGACAGGATAACTCCGTCTGCCCGCATAGCTTCCGCCCATACTGCCGCACGGGTTCCAACAAGCAATTTATCTGTATTATCATCCGGCGTTCCAACAATTATGATTCCCATCAGATCCAGATCTTCATCCGATGATACCACATCAAGAAGAGGATCCCGGAAATGGTGCAGTGATGTTTCCTTTGTCGATGGTCCAATTCCCATAATCGCACCTCCTATTGCATAGAACGGATAATTCCGTCACGATATTCGTTTGGTGTAACGATCACCGGCATATTTCCCATATCAATGATCGAGCGACCGTCTTCAGTTCCCGAAGGCTCTTTTGCAAATAACGAAGTATCGTACATCGCACCCTGTCCGGCAACCTGTTTTACGATCAAAACACGTTTTTTCCCTGGGCGAACCACATCATGGTACTCATGTCTCTCTGTGCAGAGATCGCCCCTGAACTTCTTCATCTGTTCCCGGAAAATCTGGATAAACTCGTCACAGGCATGGTGGGCTGCAAGTACACCTTCTCTTTCCTGTCCCATTCCAGGTTTCAGAACAACATCAAATGACACAATATAATCATCATCCCCCGGAGTACCCGCACGGTTCAGATACAGCTTCTCTTTCAGATTGCCTTCACTGGACCCAAATTCGTGTGCCTGTTTTCCATTTTCATCTACACCGGTAAGGATTACATAAACGCCGGTGAGCGTATGCGTAATCCCGTCCCCAATCTTTCCAAGTACTTTGGTCGATATCGGAATGATATCCATCATCGTATTGGTATAACAGTCATGTTCTCCCGGTCTTATAATCTGTACATCTAATTTGGAAAGCTGTGGATATTTCGGTAAAATTTCATCCAGTATTTTCTTCTCGATCGTCATCTTTCCAGATGCTGTCACTTTATTTCCTCCGCCTTCTTCCACCTCAGTAATATGGAAAGCTTTGATCACAAGCCGGCGCAGATCTATTTCTTTCTCCATATAATCATCCTCAATTCTAAATTGAACCCAAATGCGCCCTGGCACATTTGAGGCACATAGCACCTTTTATCTAACAGGAAATTTTATCAAAATATCCAGTTAAATAAAAAGGACATCTCCGGCAAATCAGAGCTTTCGCCCCAATCCTGCCGGGGATGTCCCCTTTTTACTATTTGATTATACTTTCGCTACATATTCAAACGGCAGCGGAACAACTTTTCCTGGAGTATCCAGCTTCACGAGCTGTTCCAGAGTTGCTTTTACGATGCCTGTCTGCATCTCAACGTTGTGTGGTTCACCAGCGTTAGCTCCCATAGGAACACGCGGAGCAACCGCACGTGGGGTACCGGTCTGACGAACAACCGGCGGAAGCGCAGCAATAATAATTGTAGGAATTCCTGCGGCTTCAATCGCTCTCTGCACCAGAACTGCAGAGCGGTGGCAGGTACCTCAACCAGCGGTGAGGATAACTGCGTCTACGCCTTCCTCTACAAACATCTTTGCAATGGCAGGACCAGTTTCATGTTTGAATTTTTCCTGGTTTCCGCCACCACCCATGAATCCGGCATGTACCGGTGCACATGCTTTGATAAATCCTTCTTTAGCAAGCTCATGGATACGGTCAATCGGGAACATACAGTTGATGTCTTTGTTTACATCACTGTTGTCATATCCACCGTGAGATACCATTAATTCATCTGACGGCATTTTATCTGTTATTTTTCTCCAGGTAAAGTCACCGGCAAGGTTGAATCTCTTCTGATCCTTGTGGTGCACACCTGCTGCTGTGGCGAGGGCAATTGTCATATCCTTCAGTTCTTTTTTCACCGGAGCCCATACTGGCGGCGGAGTTACCGGAACAAAGATTTCTGACTGAAGTCCTTTAACAACGGTCAAACTCATGTCTATTTCCTCCTGATATAATTACACTTCATCATTCTTCTTATGAGACTTCATTTCTTCCTGACGTCTCTGATACGTCTGCAGGTTACTAACATATTTTTCATTGGCGTCCGGTCCAAGCTGTTCGACAAAACTCATATTCCATCCAACTTCCTGTCCTACCACTAATGGATAATCCGTAATCAGCATTCTCATCGGGATTTTCAGATAACCCAATCGTCCCTTCAAATCGATTCCAACACATCCATCATGGATCTCTACGATTACGCCTTCCATATAGATGATCTTATCGCCATATTTCATAGTCATTCACCTTAATCGTATTTTTCTTTTCTCTTCTGGCTCATCGGCAGTGACTGCTCGTTCTTAACCAGTTCAATTGTTCTGTCCATAGTCTTTGAAATCAGTTCGATGTTATTTGCTTTTACATTCGGATTCCATTTTCTTTCTGCCTTCTTCACTTCTTCTCCAGCCATTCCAGCTTTCAGCATAGCAAGTGCACGGATTGCTTCTTCCTGGCAAAGCGTGTTGCAGGCAAGGACTTCGTTCTCGATTCCTGATTCAGATTTGTTGTTATCTACCATGTACTGCATGTATTTGTTTCCAACTACAAGTGCTCCCTGTACTGCGCAGAATGAAAGTCCAACAACCGGAATTCCTCTCATACCGATCTGTTCGATATGGCTTGCAAAATCGATGTGGTTGTTACCAAATCCTTCTGTTGTAACAAATGCACCATCAACATCAAGAGCTTCTACCATCATGCCAACACGTTTTGATACATAGAATTTCTCTGTATTGATCTGTGGACTACCTACAAAGATAACACCGCAAAGGTCAACTTCTTCATCATGGAGAGTTTCAAGAACCAGTGGTTCTCTCCAGTAATGTCTTGACATTTCTTTTGATGCAGGTCCGATACAGGTAAGTGCATGGATACATCCGTCAAGTACTTCCAGTGGAGATGCCATGATCGGTACGTTTCCAAGGTCAACGTTTGGTCTTGCGCCAAGTACTCCGACTGGTTCCATAGGAAGAATCAGGTTGTCATGCATAGCACCCTGTCCCATGATTTCTTTTACGATAACGACTTTCTTCTTACCAGGTCTTCTTACCTGATTGAATGTCTCTGTATCTACTACAAGGCTTTCGTCTTCTACTTTCTTCAGAGCTTCACGGATTTCCTGTGTGATCACGTCTGTTGCAGAATGTGCAGCAAGCGGACCAGGTCTTTCCATGTTGGTTCCTTCTTTGATGATAACTTCTGTCTTGATGAAGATTTCACCTTTATCAGGAGCTCCCGGACGTCCCCACATGATATTTTCATCCAGGTATCCTTCGGAAGAACCGAATTCGCCAATCTGAACACCATTGTCGTCTGTTCCGGTAACCATCATGATAACGCCATCAAGTACTCTTGTTGTACCTGTACCGATTTCGTCTTCGCCCTCTTTTGTAGCGATCGGCTGTACGTCCATGATTGTATTAGAATAAGTATGGTACTGATCCGGTGTAATGATATCAATCTTTAACTGATGAACCAGTTCCTGTGAAGCAACTGCTTCTTCTTCAATTCCTTCTCGGATGTAAAGAGTTGTTCCTTCGATCTTTGTCTCCGGTCCACGCTTTACTTCTGTAATTTTATAATGCTTTCTGGTAACGCTTCTTACGACTTTCGGTTCCAGCTCTTTTGTCGGTGTTGCGCCTGAAACCACGCCTGCCGGTAATTCTACCTCTGCCGGTACTTCCGCTACTGCAACACCGTTATTAAAACCCATCGGCATTTCGATATCGATATCTTTGCCTTCTCCAATGTGGATTTTTAACACGCCGCCAACTTTCTGTACACTTGCTGTAGGATTTGCAGTAACTGCTGGTGCTTCTTCTTTCACTTCTTCTTTTGCTTCTTCAGCCGGTGCTTCCTCTGCTGCAGGTGCTTTTGCGCCTTCAACAAGATCAGCTGTAAGTGGTGTAAGAGAATCGCAGGTCTTAACAAGCTTTGCTCCAAGTACCTGTTCGATTGTAAGTGTTCCATCAAGTTTCAGAAGTCCTGAATCTACCAGATCATCAAAGATAGCCGGATCTTCAAGGTTTGCAGCCTGGATTGTAATGCCGCCTTCTGCTCTACAGCATAATACTGCAGGATCTTTTGCATGTTCTTTTGCGGTTTCCGCTGTAATTGACATAATAATTTCCTCCTTGTTAATTTAACAATAACTCAATTAACTATTTATACACTCACCGAAGTGAGGTATCAACTTATCTATTTACCTTCCGGTAACTGTTCTACCTGTTTTGAAACACGCAGATATCTGTAAAGTGGATGTCCGATTGTACGCATTACATGGTCTGTCTGGTGGAATACCTTAAGTCCCATCTTCGGTGCTGATCCCATTACTGTATTTGAACAGTCTGAGCAGTTACCAATAATAATGTACTCGCATCCATCCTTCTTGAACTGGATATTATTCTTAGCCTGTCCAGGACAGTTTCCAGGTCTTTCGCATTTAAGCGGAGCTCCCGGTTTGTTTTCAATTGCCTGTTTACATCTGGCTACTGATTTCACTACACCATTCATCTTCTGACAAATATCTCTCATACGTTCTTCGCTACCACCGCAGGCACATACCAAAAGACCTACACTTGCACCATGAAGATCCGGGAAATCAATTGTAACAATGATTCCACCAGTTGTCTTTGTGATCGGTGCATCCTCTGTAGTAGCATGTCCGGTAAATGGACCACCCATGATGATTTCCCCATATACACCATCAATACCGCCGGCACGTTCGATCATTTCCCCAACGCTTGTGCCGACCGGTACATCCATAAATACATGTGGCTCATTACCGCCATTGATCTTACCGATAACAGTAAGGTTCTTAGAAAAGCATGGCTTTCTCTCTTCAATTGCTTCCGCAACTCTTGCAAGAGTTTCTACATTACAGACAATTGCATTCGCTGCTGACGGAAGCTGTGTTGTATTCAGTTCGATTCCAAGACATTCTCTTACAACCGCACGTTCTTCTCCCATCGGATAAATATCCGGAAGTAAGTGGATCGTGATCGCCTCTTCATCTTTTAATGCCTCGCGCAGTGCCTTTACTGCTTTTTCATTTTTCTTCTTAATTGCAAAAATAGCTTTTGATGCATTGGAAATCTCCATGCAGTGTTTTACTCCGCGGATAACTTTCGCACAGTCATCTTCCAGCTGCTGAATGTTATGACGAAGTCCAGGCTCACACTCCGCTGCATTTACAAGGATATATCCTCCCTGCAGATCTGTTCCGAGTTTTACACCTGTCGGGAATCCGGCGCCACCCATTCCGACAACACCTGCCGCTTTTACCATATCAAGCTTGCTGCCTTCCGGAATCTTTACATATTCATCCTTCTGTTCTTCATCCGGCTTGATGATGATACGGTCTTCCAGTACGTCTTCTACCACACCATATGCACTTGAAAAAATATTAGCTCCAAGGCCTGTCGGTGTTGCAATCAGAGTCCCTTTTTCTACTCTGTCTCCGGCTTTTACAACCGGTGCACAAGGAGCTCCTACATGCTGACGCAGCAAAATCTGTAAGTTTGCCATGTCTCTTCTCTTCCTTTCTCCTCTACGTCGAAATCTATATCTTATCTTGTCCTACGCGTATTTGACTATAGTTTAACAAATAGATATATTTTTTTCAATAGCATTTATAGATTTTCACTTTTCATGTTGGACTCAATACTAGAATCTAGTCTAGTGATTGATCTGTACTATAGTCTATATGATTTTACTTGAAAATTCAATATCTTTTTTATATATAATCTATTTATTTTTTTCATCGGTTCTGTCTGATTTTTACAGATTGTCTATTTTTTCTCATTTTACTTATCCGCATTATCTATAAGTATTCTGGTCAAGAGGATTTACGTCAAAAAAGAAAAGCCACCGTACTGTTTCCCCTAAAACAATACAGCAGCTTTTCTCTTTATCTTTTTAAGGCTTTTCGCCCAAAAACCTCTCTTTTTGGCGAGGGCATGTGGGAATCGAACCCACCCAGGACGCTCCTAACGCCCCACACTGGTTTTGAAGACCAGGAGACACACCAGTTATCCATCTACCCCCATATATTGATTATTCCAATCAAGCTTATTCATTATAGCAAATTACCATTGACTTTTCAAGTATTTTCGTACATAATATTTTTAAAGAAAACTGAACTGCATACTAGACTCTGGTCTGGTCTTTCAACTAAGGAGGAATATTAAAAATGGAAATCAATCCAAAACTGAATCTTGACGCATTTGAGGCATCTTTCCATGCGATTGACACACATACAGTTGGGGAATTTACAAGAATCATTACATCAGGTTTCCCGAAGCTTGAAGGGGATACCATGATCGAACGTAAGAACTTTCTTGCAAAGCATTACGACAAATACCGTCAGGCTCTTATGTTTGAGCCACGTGGACATCATGATATGTTTGGTGCTCTTCTGACAGATCCGATCCACCCGGAAGCTGATTTTGGTGTGATCTTCATGGACACTGGAGAATATCTGAATATGTGTGGTCATGGAACAATCGGTTCGGTTACAGCAATCATCGAAACAGGACTTGTTCCTGCCGTAGAACCTTATACAGAAGTTGTTCTGGATGCTCCTGCAGGAATTATCCGTACCAAAGCAGAAGTCAAAAATGGAAAGGTACTTAATGTAACACTTACTAATGTACCGGCTTTCCTTTACAAAGAAAACCTCACAACAGAAGTTGATGGCAGAGAAGTTCACTATGATATTTCTTTCGGCGGAAGCTTCTTCGCACTTGTTGATATCGAACAGTTCGGATGGCACGTAGATCCACAGTCAATCCCACAGCTTACCGATTTCGGTATGAAGCTGATCGAAAAGGTCAATGCCGAAGTAGAGATCCGGCATCCGGAACTTGATATCACAACTGTCGACCTCGCAGAGCTTTACTGCTCTACCGATACTCCTGGATGCGACAAACGTAATGTCGTTATCTTCGGAGATCATATGGCTGACCGTTCTCCTTGCGGAACCGGAACCAGCGCAAAGCTCGCCACCCTTTACAAAAAAGGTGAGATCAAAGTTGGACAGCCTTTCGTATATGAAAGCTTTATCGGCTCTCAGTTCAAAGGCGTAATCTTAGACACTACAAAGGTTGCCGACTATGATGCCGTTATTCCGCAGATTACCGGAAGTGCTTATCTGACAGGGGAATCTACTTATGTGATCGATCCAGATGATCCGTTAAAATATGGCTTCAAAGTAGGCCGTTAAGTCAAAATCTTTCAGGAGACAGAGCTATGTATATGGCTTTGTCTTCTTTTTTTGTAAACAAATTACTTTCTTGTTATTTCATGTCCATTCTGCTATAATAAAAAAAGATTACTATTTTCAAAGGAGGGGAATTTTCATGCCAAAGAAAAGAAGTTCCACCAAAAGCCGTATCATAAAAGCCGCGTGGAATCTATTCTACAAGCATGGTTATGAACAGACCACTGTTGATGAGATCATCTCGGCTTCTAAGACCTCAAAAGGAACCTTTTACCACTATTTTAAGGGAAAAGAAGCTCTTCTCAACACACTTTCTTATCTGTTTGACGAAAAGTATGAAGAGCTTGCAGGAATCGTAGATCCGGATCTTTCCGCTTATGACAAGCTGTTATTTTTTAACCATGAACTATTTCATATGATTGAGACCAGTGTCGATGTCGGGCTTTTAGCCTCCCTCTACTCGTCCCAGCTGATCACCAAAGATAAGCGCTCCCTTCTTGAAAACGATCGTTACTATTTCGTGTGGCTCACTGAGACAATCAGCACTGCACTGAAAAATGGAGAATTCAACGGCACCAGTACTGCCGATGAACTTCTGAAGATTTATGCAATGTACGAACGTGCTGTTCTTTATGACTGGGCATTATGCAAAGGCAAATATTCTCTCACCGCATACAGCGACAAGCTTCTTCCACATGTACTTGACCAGTTTATAGAAGGATTTTAATTCTGTCATTTTTTCATTGACAGTATAGACACCCTTCTGCACATGGATCATCGCACTACAATCGAGTAGGCTGACTCCTACTCGATTCTTATACTTTGTACATCATCTAGCTTAACAGCTCGATGATGTACATTCGCCAAATGCAGATCCTTGTGCAAGCACAAATCTGCACTTGGCTCATCGTATACACAAAAAGACCAGAACTCGCCCCACTACCAGGGGCATTCTGGTCTTTCTCTTTTCACTGCCGCACTTTTTTCTTAAGCACTGCACTCTATTCTTCAATCAGGAAGCTTTCCTGTTCAATTCCCTTTCCGGTCTCAAGAAGTTTTTCTTTTAACTTCTCCAAAAGTGGAACATTTACCTTTTCCAGCTTTTCCATCGTCTCTTTTGAGATCGTTTTCGCATATTCTTCGTATTTCTCGTAGGTCTCCACATCCATTTGCAATGGCTTTATTCCCGGGAAAATATGCTTCTGGATATATTCAAAAATCCGGATTCCACCGTAATCCATATCTCCGCTGTGGAATACTTCCACGTCTTTCCCTTCGATCACTCTCTGCAGCTTCTTCAGAAATTCTCTTTCAAGTGGTGAAAAATATCCATGACTGTAGATATAAAGGATCTCCGGATCATATTCCATCGCAAGGTAATTCGTCTTATTCTCGATCGTCACGATTTTTTTCAGTGCCGGCTGCTCTACCTCAACCATTGCATGCTTGACTGTCTGGCTGTTCAGCACAACTCCATATGTAAAATCGGAAAGATCCACTCTTTTTGCTTCTGATCCTTTCCAGATCTTCAGTTTAAGCGGTCCTTTAACTGCCAGTTCCTGGGAATTTTCTTCGATCAGCAGCTGCTCCAGAACCGTCTGGATATCCATATCTGCCGTAATCTCCGGGCAATATCTCCTTGCAGCCGTCACCACATTTCGTTCCATCTCCCGCTCGAAGATCTTGCTGTCCTTCAGATAGCGTTTACTGAAAATCCGCTTCATCATCGGTTCTTCCAGAGAGTCCAGTCCCCGGTAACAGTCCAGATATTTTTCCAGCTTCTCTATATTTTTCGGCAGATCACCTTCTGTGATCCGCTCTTTCAGCTTTTCCAGATAATTCTCGATCCATTCTTTCTGAAAGCCTTCCGAAAGCTCCTGGTCAATCATACGTATATAATAATTTACCTTCGCCTGCTTCGGCCAGTATTCTTCTCCGCTTTCGCTGTCTGCAAGACGGTAAAAATCCGGAAGATGCTCCACCTGATATGCCACAAGCTCTACATCACTGTCCGGAACAACCCATTTTTTCACAGTCAGGAGTCCTGCTCTTTCCAGGCGCTGCACCTCTTCGATCAGCTCTTCTTTCCCACAGGCATCATAATCCTCCTGTGTGATCCGAAGGGTCCTCCCTCCAGTCGCTCCTTCCCGCCAGTCACGGCTGCTGTTCTCACATCTTTCTATAATCCTGTCTACCAGATACATTTTCTATCACCCCTGTTCTTCCTCATCCGCAAGCTGTGCGAACTCGGTTTTTTCAAATTCCTGAATTGATATATGCCGTTTATTCGGGTTGGCATATACAAAGGTTTTATCAACATTTTCCAGATAATTCTGGATCTTATCATTTGTGGCACTGATGATCGCCTGGAAACCAAGCCCACGGATCAGCGCAATACAGCTTGCCACCTTCTCGGCATCCATTTTTGAAAATGCCTCATCCAGAACGACCAGTCTGAGTGTCGGATTCCTGTGGATTTTCGGGGAAAGATTGATCCTGTAAATCTGTGCAAAGCTTGCAAGAAGTGCAACATAAAGAGGATTTTGTCCTTCTCCTCCGGAATTCTTGCGGATCATCTTGCCAAGACCGATTTTCATATCTTCCTCACCCTGGACGATCTGCTGCATATCAAACGAAAGATAAGTACGGTAATCCGCGTACTTGTCCATATTTTTCTTTGCCTCTTCCAGTTCCTCATGGGTAGCATTTTCCGGTGGGATAAATATGCCGATCAGTTCATTCATCATATCACCGTAGTTTTCTTCATGCTCCATCGTGAACAGATTCATCTGGTTCTCAATAGAACCTGAAAGCTGTGCCGGATTGATCTGCAAGGTATCATCCATAAACATCTTATAGTACTTTCCGTCTGCACCCTTATTCTTCGTGATCACAAACTGGTACTTATCTTTTCCGAAATCCAGCCGGCTGATGATCCGGTTCAGCTCATCTCTTCTCTGGTAGGCCTCGCGGATCGCACTGCGGATCTTGAAAACAAAGTCATCCTTGAAGTGCTCGACCGCTGCCTTTGCCTGTTCATTCGCTGCCTGCCGGTAGGTTTCCAGATTATCACACGACAAGCTTTCCAGAAGCTCCTGATAAACCTTATTATCTTCTTCTACCACTGAAAAATTACGCTGCGTATATTTTTTGGTATAAGCACTGCGGGCTGCCACCAACTCCTGATAGATCTCTTCTTTTTTCTTTCCAAGCTGCTGCAGCTGCCTTGCACTTGCCTCTTTGAAATAAATATAGTTTCTGCTTTTCTGTGCTTCCAGATACTCTTCAAACTGCTTCTCAAACCTTTCGTTTTCCTGAAATTCTTTCTGGATTCCAGAAAGTGCAAATTCCGACTCTGTAATACTGTTTCTGAATTTTTCGATTTCTTCCCCGTTTTTCCAGATTTCTTTCTCTGTCTTCGTGATCTCTTTCTGCTTTGCATCCCGTCTTTCCTGCACTTCTTTCATCTGTGCTTCCAGAGTATCGACTGATTCTGCACGCAGTTTCTGTAGCTTTTCAAGTAAATCTTTCTTACGGGTTTCTTTTCCCTTTATCGCCTTTGCATCCAGGATCTGGCTGATATAGTCCTCTGTCGGAAGTGGCATTGCTTCCAGTTCCAGAAGTTTCTTTGCCTCTTCCACAAGTGCCGCAAGTGGAAGCCTCTTCTCCTGAAGCTCATCACAGTGCTTCTGAAGCTGCCGGATCCTCTGACGGAGACTAATCTCTCCGATATAAGCACGTCTCGTATAATTTTCCGGATTAATATGCTGCAGACGATAGCTGTGATACAGCATACAGTCCGGTGTCACACCAATCCTGCACTCCCTGAGTTCCTCAATGTTCTCACATTTCATGACATTCCCAAGAAAGAAATTGATGTAAGACTGCACGTATTTTTCTTTTGCTTTTACTTCTTCTGCAAGAGTGCCCTGCCGGACAATGTGCTCTTCTTCCATAACCTTTTCCGTATCCAAAATTGCAGCACGGAAGAATTTTTTCTTATCCATCTCCTGATAAATATCCATTGCCGCTTTTGCGTATTTCGGCTCTACGATCAGCAGAAGTTTATTATTTCCCATATAGCCTTCCACTGCATTGTGCCATCTTTCATCCCGGATTTCCAGAAGATCTGCAAGGATCTGCACGGAAACAAATTTTCCACAATTCTCCTGCAACCGGTTCTGTAATTCCAGCCTTGCTTCTTCCAGCTCTTTTGGATATGCTTTTCTTCCCTGTTTCAGCTCTTTTAGCTCTTCTTTGGCTTCTCGTTCTTCTTTCTTGATCTGACGAAGTGTACTGTCCGTATCCCGACGTTCTTCTTCGATCTCCGCACGCATCTGTGCGATATTTTCTTTCAGCCTTGTAAGTTCACCCTCCGAAATCGTACCGGCTTCAAACTTATCAATATCCCAGATTGTCTGGTTGGACGTAATCTCCTGTTCCTTCCATGCTGCAAGTCTCTGTGCTGTCTTTGTGAGACTCGCCCTGCTTTTTCCCAGATGTTCCAGAGTCTCGTTAAGTCCTGCAAGTTCTGCTTCCAGTGCTTTATAACCACTGTTATTCAGACGAAGTAACAGCTCCTCATGCTCCTTTTGCAGTTCTCCACTCTGGCGCATCAGCTCGGCTTTCGTATGCTCCTGTACCTTGATACCTTCTTCTCTGGTTTTAATCTTATCATGGAGTCCCTGGATGTCCGCCTGCAGCCGGAGCATTTCCAGACGGGTAAGACGGTAGTCACATTCCCTGCTTTTTTCCCGTTTCTCATCAAAATCCTGATAGATTCCATCGATCTTCTTCAGTTCCTCAATCTCTTCCATCGTTGATTCAATTTTGCTGCGCATTCTGCCATACTGCATGATACTTTCTTTCAGATCCTCAATCTGGATATCCTGTTCCATACAGATATATTCTTTTACAAATTCTTCCAGCTTGATATTCATCCGAAACGGGATTGCCCGCTTAAAAAGACGTGGGAACTTTTCTTTATCCAATCCGCCCAGATACACATCATAAAGCTGACGGCGGAAACGCTCATTGCTCGGTCCGCAGTAGAATGCCTCTTCACTAAAGGTACGCTGCAGATATTCTCTTATTTCCACAGTAGAAAGACATCTCTTTTCTCCCCGGTAAGCATTCGCAAGCAGACCGCTTCTGTGCCAGAAAAACAGGCGGTTGATCTCATTTGTTGCTGTCTCCACGTCAAATACAACGCCCACGCACTGTTTCTCATGAGTTCTCGTCTGTTCCAGCTCGATCACGATCGTACTGGAAAAATTCTTATTTCGCAGATACTGGGACTCATTATTTTCACTGATGTTTACCATTCCGCGCAAATACTCGATCAAGGTACGGTCGGAATCATCTGCTGCCGCTTTATTAAAAAATCCACGTCCGTCCGTGTTAGCATAGAGCACAATCTGAATTGCATCGATAACCGTTGATTTTCCACTTCCGGAATGCCCGGTGAAAAAATTGATCCCTTCACTCAAAGTCAGTATTTTTCTGTCTATATAATGCCAGTTGTTCAGGCAGATTTTTGAAATCGCCCAGAACGGCTGCCTGTTATCCAATGTCTCCAAGAGTCTCCTCCTCTTCTTCCCGGCTGCTTCCAAATGATTCCAGAACTTTTCTCACCGCATCTCCCTGCAATACTGCATGGATACACGGATAGATCAGAAGTCTTGTACTTTCATTTAACTCTTCCAGTAGATCCAGCGGCTCGATCAGCTGGTATTTTTTCAGCATGACAATGGTCCTTTTCATCTCTGTCGGTGAAGGGATACTTCGAAGCACACGAAAATCTCCTGCTTTTCCGTTGAGTGCCCCAAGCGTCGTCACGATCTGACTACTTGACGAAACCGATGCCATCTGTTCATCATAAATCAGCTTCAGTAATAAGATGTAAATCGTTGCAAGACGCGGAAGCTTTTCTCCCCAGACCATCTCATCCTGAATATAGATCAGTCCCAGATGTACGTTCTCACATAATGTGATCCCGGCAATCTGAAAATACATTTTCAGAAAATCAATGTGCTTTTCACAGATGCGGTACTCTCTCTGATACTGCAGTCTGCCCGCACGTTTGTCGAACTTCCTCTCCAGAAGGAACGTCTGTCTATAGAGAAGCCGGATCACATCCGTCAGGTCTTCCTGTTCTTCCTGTGTAAGCTGCTCAAAATATTCTATCATCCATTCTCTCCAATTTCCGTATACTTTTTATAAATGCCTTCTTACAAATTTCAGTGCTGGATAACGATATCCGTTCTTTTCAATCGTTTCCGCATCCTCTTCCAGCGCTTTGTATTTGCTGTTCTTACGGGTACTGAGGTCGTATGCAAGAATCAGCTTTTCAAAATCATCCTCTGATGTAAGGGAAAGCTTTTCCGTATCCAGCATATCTTTCTCCATATGCTCTTCGATAAATTCTTCAATCTGCTTTTTGCTGAATCTGCGCTTGATCCGGTTCAATCTGAGCACATCTTCCCTGTCCAGATCATCCACTTCTTCTTCCGGTGCCATCTGACTTACAAAATCCTTCCGGTTTTTTCTTCGCTTATAAAGAGATTTTTCTGACAGGATTTCGACCAAAGACAGATTCATCTTCTCCCCCGTCTTTTGAATGACCTCTTCATAGTCATCCTCTGACATCCGGTTCAGGAGCTGAATAACCAGTCCCTTCGTGTCCCTCTCTCCGCTCAGAAGATAATTCAGTCTTGTCACCGTCGCACGCACATATTTGCTGTGCTCCTTATCCATATTGGAAATGCGGTGCTCGATATCATCAAAGCCTCTCTCGATCATATCCAGAAGTTCCAGCACATCTTCTCCCGTATCTCCGGTTGCACGGGCGCGCCCACGGATCTTCTCGATCCATTCCTCATCATCCCGCATCTGACGCAGACATTCTTTGATATCTGTCTTATAGATATAAAAATTATCCGAAGTCTTCAGTATATGGTATTTTTTCCGGACAATCTCTTCCACATATCCGTCCAGATGCTCTTTCAGAAGATCCCCGTAAAACTGCTGTTCCAGAAGCCTTGCAAAAAATTTATCCATGTTATGCAGCATATCCTGCAGTGCTTTGTTGAGCCGTCTGGTATTGATAAGTGCTGTCCGGAGCATATTCAGATTCACCCTCGGATCATTTTTAAACGAGAACAATGTCGCATAGACATTCTGGATATAGATCTCTGTCTCCTCCAGGTCCTCCGTAGAAAGCCGCTCAAAGGCATCCACAAATATTGCTGCATAATCCGGAATTACGATATTCGTCACCAATGTATTATAATCTTCAATTTTCTTCAGCCATCCTTTTCGGATCAGCCAGTTCAGAATCCTTGCCGACGGAGTCTCCAACATATCAAACTCAGTCTCATCTTCCTCCCGCTTAAGTTCGATCTGTTTCTTCATATACAGATCCCGAAGCACCTGAATACAGACTTCCCTGGTCAGGAAATAATTGCTGTATTGGTATTCTTCATTGATCGCCATCAAAGCCTCAATGTATGTCTCTCTGTTCACAGAACGGAACAGACTCCAGAAACCCTCCGGAATTTCAAAACGTAACTGCATGCCTTGCCTTTCTGTAAATTCATAAATTTTTCCATTATCTATAAGTATACCATATTCTAGTCTCTAAATGGAAAAAATTATTTTTCTTGTTCCACGAATATTCTCAGTAAACGGAAAAAGGAAACCGCAAAAATGATTCCTCATCTTGCGGTTTCCTCGTTTTACCTCTTCTTATACCATACACTCGTGGATCTCTTCTTCTTCAAGACCAATTCCCTGCATGACATTTTTCAGTTCTTCCCTGCATTCCAGTGGTGCGCACCAGGAAAGCCCGCATCCTGCTGAAATACTTCTCGGCACCGGAATCATACGTCCCTGTGCACCAACTTTTTTACATTCTTTTTCCATCGCCATCGCATCCGCTGTTGTGTGGAATGTGATGACCAGCTTTAACTCTTTTTTTCTCATTATTCAATCACAATTTCAAATTCAGAGCCCTTCTCGGTAGAAGTTGCCTTCTTTCCTTTGTCCTTCGCAAACTTCTCAATGTTCGTCTTCTGGTGAGGTTCGCTCACAAGAACCTTGATCGGTCCGTTTGCATTCTTCAGTGCCTCTGCGGTAAGCATCAGCGGTTCCGGACACGAAAGTCCTCTTGCATCTACTTCTTTCATATTTTTTACCTGCCTTCCTAGCATATCATATTCCTTATGGATTATCTATCCAAATTTTGTAACTTCTGATTATTTTGCCTGTTCTCTCTTGTTCGTAAATGCAATGATAAAGCATGCAATAATACAGATGATACAAGCAACCTTTCCGTTCGGAGTAACTGCTCCCGCAACAACCTTTCCAGTCTCTGCATTCATTGCGGTTCCGCTTGATGCAAGTCCGAAGTTATGGCAAAGTGCTGCTGCAAAGAACATGCCAAGTACAGTAACTGCTGAATCAGAAGAGCCCTGTCCTGCAAGGATCAGCTGGCGAAGCGGGCATCCGCCGGCAAGAACTGCCGCGAATCCTACTGCATACATGCCAAGGATATTCCACAGATGGTTGGAATGTGCAATGATTCCAGGTGTGTTAAATCCAAGTACGAATCTTCCTGTTGCCAGGTTGAAGATCAGCATTACTACAAAAAGACCTGCAATAATTGTAAGAAGATCAAAGTTCTTCATTAAGATCGCATCACGGATTCCGCCGGCGAAGCACATTCTTGATTTCTGAGCAAGTGCTCCGAAAATAAGTCCGCCGATCAGTGACATGATAATTGGTGCATGAAGACTTCCAGGACCTGCTTCACTTGCTTTGAGAAGTGTTGAGCAAGTTGCAAGAATCAGAATACCAAGCATCAATACCGGAAGCACTGCTCCACTTTCTTTATTCGTCTCATGCGCACGTCCAAGGCTGAATCCTTTTTTCAGGGCAAATGCTCCTGTTCCTACTCCAAGTACAAATCCAATCAGTGCTACCCATGCATTCAGGTCACCTGCTGACATACGGATTACCATACGGAGCGGGCATCCAAGGAAAATCAGGGAACCAATCATAATTACCATACCAAGGATAAAGCGGATCATCGGTGAAGATCCTGCTGTTGAACGGTACTCTTTTGTTGCCACTGAAATAATAAATGCTCCGATTACAAGACCGATGATCTCCGGTCTTGCATACTGTACAACTTCGGCCTGGTGAAATCCCAGTGCTCCTGCCGTATCACGGATAAAGCAGGCAATACAGAATGCCATGTTTGCCGGATTACCAAAGTAAGCCAGACATGCAGCTACAAGCCCACACAGAACCCCCGCAAGTGCAAGCTTCTTCTTTGAATCTGATAAATTCATTTTTCTTCCTCCTTCGTCTTTCTCTCATTCGTCATTTTGACTATTAAAGGCTTTTTTGTTACCTTATAATTATACCTTTTGCACAACTTTTTGTCCAATTCATAATTAAAATAGACCGATATATATATTGATACTATCAATACCATACCGGTCTTCTATCAATCTCTGATCTTATAAAATTTTACTCTTCTTCTGCAAGCTCGCAGACTGCCCGGATTGCAGTATCCACTTCTTCCTCTGTGTTATAGTGGGAAAAACTGAATCTGACAGCCCCCTGCTCTACGGTTCCAAGCGCCTCATGCATCCGTGGTGCACAGTGTCCTCCTGAACGAGTAGAAATCCCATAATCTGTCAGAAGTGCATCGCTGACTTCTCCCGAATCATAATCTCTGATATTCAGGCTCACTACCGCACAGCGGTCCATGCTGCTGAAATCCCCATAAATTTTGACTCCCTGGATTTCTTTTACCCCTTCATAAAACCGTTTCATCAATGCCTGTTCCTTTGCACGGATCGTATCAATTCCTGTTTCTTCCAGATATCCGATCGCAGCATCCAGTCCGGCAATTCCGTGTCCGTTAAGTGTTCCTGCTTCCAGTGCTGTCGGCATCTCTTCCGGCTGTGTCTTACTATAGGTCTGCACACCGGTACCGCCTGAAAGAAGCGGCCGGACATGAACGCCTTTTCTCACGTACATTCCACCGGTCCCCTGCGGTCCCAGAAGTCCCTTATGGCCGGTAAAACACAGAATATCAATATGCATCTTCTGCACATCGATCGGAAATACACCGGCAGTCTGTGATGCATCTACCACAAACAACAGACCATGCTTCTGGGCAATCTCCCCGATCCGCTCCACATCCACTTTGTTTCCCGTCAGATTAGAACCATGGGTACAGACAATTGCTTTTGTATTCTCTTTGATTGCTTTATCAAAATCTGCGTAATTCAGAGTCCCTTTTTCATCACATCCAAGGAATGTCACTTCAACTCCCTTTTTCTCCATCTCATAAAGTGGTCGGAGAACAGAGTTATGTTCCAAAACCGTAGAGATCACATGGTCTCCCGGATTTAAGATCCCCTTGATCGCAATATTCAGACTCTCCGTTGAGTTCATGGTAAATACGATCTGTCTTGCATCTTCCGCTCCGAAAAAACCTGCAAGCTTCTCTCTTGTGTCATATACGGTTCTTGCTGCTCCGAGAGATGCCTCATTGACACCTCTTCCTGCATTCCCCATTGAGCACATTGCTGCGGTAATCGCATCAATTACTTCCTGTGGTTTGCGCATTGTGGTTGCTGCATTATCTAAATATATCATATTGCTCCTCTTTTCATTTCCCCATATGTGCATCCGGATAGAAATCCTTTACAATCCGGATCAGATGCTCTGCTGCTGCAGGCAGCTGATAGTTTTTATTGTATACAAGGTTCAGATAACGACTGCTTTCATCCTTCTGTAACGGGAATTCCAGAACCTGTCCGGTCCGGATCTCCTCTTCTGCTGCAAGTCTTGATATGATCGTGATTCCAAGCCCACTCTTTACTGACCTTTTTATCGCTTCCGGATTCTCAATGCATGCTACTATATTGAGGGTATCAGGCATAATTCCTGCTTTTCTCAATATTTTTTCTGTTTCCTTGCGGGTTCCCGATCCTTCTTCCCGCATAATAACCGGTTCATTCTTTATCCATGTTGCTGTCTTATAGCGCTTCTGTATTTCCTGATAAAACTCGGTATTCGGCATGATAACAACCAGTTCATCCTGATAAAAAGGCATATATCTGCAATACTTTTTTTCAAGTACCGTACCTGTGAATCCAATATCTACCATATGCCCTGCTACCTGTTCAACAACACCGCAGCTGTCATTTTCTGAAATCCGGAACTGCTCATCCGGATAAGTCTCTCTGAATTTCGCCAGAATCGCCGGAAGAACATACTGTGCCGGAATCGTAGAGGTCGCAATTGTAATACATTTTTCCTCACAATGCGCATCCTTGGAAAATACCTGCTCGATTTCTTTTTCGAGTTCCACCATCTGGCGCGCATACTGATATAATTGCTTTCCTTCTTCCGACAATTTTACTTCCTTTGTATTTCTGACAAAAAGCCGTGAGTCCAGTTCTTTCTCCAGAGAAGAGATATGTGCACTGACCGTTGGCTGCGTCAGGAACAAAAGCTTTGCCGCTTTTGAAAAACTTCCCGACTCAGTTACCTTAACAAATGCCTCCAGCTGCTTTAAATTCATAAATATGCCACCCTCTCACTTTCTCCGCCTGTCTTCTTTGTCACCTTAATGCTGTCCATATATTCTAAAATCGGTTTCGCACTCTTTCTGCTTGTTGAGAACATATCTCTCACCTGTGCGATCGTGATCAGATTTTCTTCCTTCAGATGATTCTGGATTTTTCCCTTCGCTTCATCCATCAGGTGTTTCATTGTAAACATCTCTTCATTGATACGGATTACTTTTCCTTCGTCAATCATCATGAGAACCACATCTTCCGCTGTCTGGCGCGGAATTTTTCCAAAATCAATCTCTGAAAATCTCACAAAATCATATCCTGCTTTTTCAAATGTATCTTCGATCAGCTTCTCTGTCTGAAGATACATCGCGTCCTTCGGAACTTCATATCCCGGAAGTGAAAGATATTCTTCCCTTCTTCCATAGACATTTTCTTCCGTCATTCTTTCGATATACGCATCAAATATGTTTGGTTTGATCTTTTTCAGGAATGTGTTGTGAATTTCGGCTTTCTTCATTCCATATCGGTATGGATGCTCACTGTGATATTTCTGCAATGTCTCCTCTATCTTCTGACGTACTGCAAATTCGCTGTCTCTGTGCCACAAATATGTGTCCTTCTTCATTGGGAATACAAAGATTGTGCCCGATTCTTCCAGTTCTTCAAGATACTCCTTCAGTTCATCTACGGAATGTGCCATCACCTTTGCAAGCTCAGCAAGTGTGATCATCGTGTCGCCGTGTTCTTTGATCTGAAGCTCCATAACATCGCCAAGTGAACCGGATTCTTTTTTCTTCAGTTCTTCGATTGCCTGTGCATCAAAACGTTTCTTACGCACCGGATTCGGTTCCAGAACGATCCCGCCTCCGATAGTCTCCATCGGCGAATAGAAACGTACTACAAAACGGTCGCCTCGTTTGACCGCAATCTCTTCTTCCAGTCTGAGCTGTACCAGTCCCTCTTCTCCCGGTCCGATCTGCTCCTTATCCAGCAGAACAGCACGGCAGAGGATCTCACTCGTACCCGTGTATAAATGCAATCTCTCATGATTTGTAAGGATACGCATGGAGTCTTCCAGAACTTTCAGCTTCACATCCAGAAGATCTGTATTTTTCATACTGTTCTTCGGCGCAAGCACACACCCTCTGCGAATCTCCTTTTTCTTCACATTTGACAGATTGATCGCCACTCTCTGTCCGGCATAGCATTTGTCCTGATTCTGCCCATGTACCTGAATATTACGAATCTTGCACTCTTTTCCGATCGGATACATTTCCAGAACGTCTTCCCTGGTGATCGTACCGGAGATAAGTGTCCCTGTGATAATTGTCCCAAAGCCTGACAGGGTAAATGCCCGGTCAATCGGAAGTCTCGGAATAGTCTGTGTATCCTTTGCAACCACCTCATCCGACATCAGTTGCTGGATCGTATCCGTCAGTTCATCAAGCCCCTGCCCGGTTGCAGCCGATACTTTAACAACCGGTGCACCTTCCAAAAAAGTACCTTCCAGTTCTTCCTGGATTTCTTCCTCAACGAGTTCCAGCCATTCTTCATCGACCAGATCACACTTGTTGATCACCAGAATGCTCTTCTTGATCCCAAGGAGTCCCAGAATGTCCATGTGTTCTCTTGTCTGCGGCATGATACCTTCATCCGCTGCCACAACCAAAAGTACCAGATCCATTCCGACAACTCCCGCAACCATGTTGTTGATAAATTTTTCATGTCCCGGAACATCAATGATCCCTACACGGTCTCCATTTTTCAGATCAAAATAAGTAAACCCGAGGTCAATGGTGATCCCTCTTCTCTGTTCTTCTTCCCACCGGTCCGTGTTACGTCCGGTAAGTGCTTTTATCAGTGTCGTTTTCCCATGGTCAATGTGACCTGCGGTTCCTACGATAATGTTTTTCATAATAATTCTCCCAGCATCTCTGCTATCTTCTTAAAGTAGCAGGATTCAATTGTCCGCACATCCAGATAAATCGTGTCGTTGGCTGTACGCGGAATGATTGGCATAGAAAGATGCCGCATCTCTTCTTCCAGCTTCGGTACACTGATATTCTCCGGCTTAATCGTAACTGCCATACTCGGAATGCGTTCAAGTGGAAGAGAGCCTCCACCGATCTGTGATTCACACGGTTCCATCCCGATCGTTGCAGCAAGCTGTGCATTCTGCAGAATCCGCTTCAGAGATCTTGCACGCTTTTCCACATCCGCTTTGGACTCTGTGATCATACGCAGTACCGGAAGATTCTGGATTGCCTTTTCTTCTGATAAATATTCCTGTAATACCAGTTCCAGTGCTGCTGCTGTAAATTTATCAATTCGCAGTGCACGTGTCAGCTGATTCTTCTTCATCTGGTCAATATATTTCTTCTTACCGATGATGATTCCAGCCTGCGGACCACCGAGCAGCTTGTCTCCGCTGAAGCATACAACGTCCGCTCCCTTGCGGATGGAATCCTGAACCGTCGGTTCATAGGTCAGTCCGTATTTACTCAGGTCGATCAGCACGCCACTTCCAAGATCTTCGATAATCGGGATATCGTGTTCCTGCGCAATCGGAATCAGTTCATCGATCGTAACCGTCTCTGTAAATCCAACAATACGGTAATTGCTTGTATGAACTTTAAGGAGTGCTTTTGTCTCCTCTGTAATCGCTTCTTCATAATCAGAATAATGTGTCTTATTCGTCGTTCCGACTTCCACAAGCGAAGCTCCGCTCTGCTCCATTACATCCGGAATCCGGAATTTGCCACCGATCTCAACCAGCTCTCCGCGGGATACTACAACTTCCCCGCCTTTTGCCATTGAACTTAAGATCAGCATAACAGCCGCAGCATTGTTGTTAACCGCCATCGCAGCCTCTGCCCCGGTCAGTTTGCAAAGCAGTTTTTCAAAATGAGAGTATCTCTCTCCACGTGCTCCTGCTTCCAGATTATATTCCAGATTGGAGTAACCACTCACAATTCCTGCCAGTCTCTCAACATGCTCCTTACTGATCGGTGCACGGCCGAGATTGGTGTGGAGAACTGTTCCTGTTCCGTTGATCACCATTTTCATATTCGGCTCATGCAGCTTTCCGGCATGTCGTTTTATATTCTGCGTAAGCATCCCGATCTGCGCTTTTGCTTCCTCTTCTTCCTCGCACTTTCCGATAAATGTTCTGAGCGCATCCATCTCTTCACGAATCACATCCATCACAAATTCACGTCCATATACATCAATCAGATTCTGTATCTCCTGTTCTTCAAGCAGAATATCTACTTTCGGAATACTGCGAAATAATAAATTTTTATTCATTTTCTCCTCTACCTCTTTGGATTCCTAGTGCAGCCGAATCAGTTTATCGCTCTTTTCTGTTACGGTTCCGATCAGGGATACCTTGGTATCCAGCCTCTTCTTCTCGAATGCTTCCATCACGGCTTCCGCATACTGCGCTTCCACGCTGATGAGCAGCCCACCTGATGTCTGCGGATCATATAACAGATCGATAAAATGATCTTCTACATTTCTGAAATCTACTTTCTGATAAGAATATCCCTTGTTCTTGTAAGCCCCCGCCGGAACAAGGCCCATCTTTGCATAGCTGATTGCTTCATCAAGATATGCAATATCGTGAACATTCAGTTCAAATGTCACATTGCTTGCCTCTGCCATTTCAACACAGTGACCTAAAAGACCAAATCCTGTAATATCCGTACATGCATTTACAGGAAAATGATCCACAACTTCTTTTGCTTTTTTATTTAAAGAAGACATGACAATCTCAGCTTCCCTGATTGCGGCTGCAGATGCCATCTCTCCTTTGATTGCCGTATTAACAATTCCTGTTCCGACCTGTTTGGTAAGGATCAGCACATCCCCCGGTTTACATCCGTAATTCTTAAATATCTTCTTCGGATGTACAAATCCGGACACACAAAGTCCGTACTTCGGCTCATCATCCTGTACTGTGTGTCCACCAACCAGAACAGCTCCCGCCTCTTTTACCTTATCGGCTCCACCGGCAAGAATATCTCCTAAGATCTGTGGATCAAGACAGTTCGGAAATCCTACGATATTAAGTGCTACCTTCGGCTCTCCTCCCATTGCGTAAACATCACTGAGTGAGTTTGCTGCTGCAATCTGTCCAAACATATACGGATCATCCACGATCGGTGTAAAGAAATCTACCGTCTGAATCATCGCAATATCATCTGTAACCTTATAAATCGCAGCATCATCTGATGTCTCGATTCCGACGATCAAATTTTCATCTTCAAATTTTGGTAACTTACCCAGAACCTGGGCAAGGGTCTCCGGACCTACTTTAGCGGCTCACCCGGAAGTTTTTGCATACTGTGTCAGTCTTACTTTTTCTTTATTCATTGTTTATCCCCAACTTATACTTTGTATTTAACATGTTACCTACCGCAAAAAATGCGCACATAGACACATTCTATCATTGGTATTTTCTATTGTAAAGACTGCTTTTGCAATTCATACTTTTCTATGATCAATTCTCTCACATGTTCAGCCGCCGCCGGAAGTTTGTAGTTCTTATTGTATACAAGATTCAGGTTCCGACCGCTGCCAGCCTGTGAAAACGGGAATTCCAGAACTTCTCCTGACTGGATCTCATCTGCAGCCGCAAGTCTTGAAATGATCGTAATGCCAAGACCGCTTTTGACAGATCTCTTGACCGCTTCCGGATTCTCAATTGTCGCAACAATGTTCAAATCATCCAAAGAGATTCCCATCTTTTTTAATTGCTTTTCTGCTTCTTTTCTGGTACCGGATCCCTCCTCACGCATGATCAGAGGTTCTCCTTCCAGCCATTTTAAATCCTTCTGCTCTTTTACGATTTTCTGATATTCTTTCGTATTCGGCATAATAACAACCAGATCATCCTGGTAAAACGGTATGTATTTACAATTTGCTTTTTCGATTACTGTACCGGAAAATCCAATGTCAACCAGATGCGATGCTACCTGTTCAATGACAGTACTGCTGTCACTTTCTACGATTCTGAACTGTTCTTCCGGAAATCTCTCCCGGAATTTCACCAGAATATCCGGCAAAATATACTGCGCCGGTATCGTAGATGTTGCGATCGTAATACATCTTTCTTTCTGCTCTGCTGCTTTTGAAAACATTGACTGGATTTCCTGTTCCAGTTCGATCATCTGACGTGCATACTGATAAAGTGTCTTTCCATCCTCAGATAATTTGACAGTCTTGGTATTACGCACAAACAATCTCACTTTCAGTTCTTTTTCAAGTGTCTGTATATGTGCACTTACTGTTGGCTGTGTCAGATATAGTTCCTGTGCTGCTTTTGAAAAGCTCTTTGAATCGGATACTTTAATAAATGCTTCCAGCTGCTTTAAGTTCATAATTATTCCCTCTCTCTATTCGATCAAATTCGTATAAATACAACCTCTCTGGATTCCTTTATTTCCTTTGATCAAATCGCGCAGCCACATCCATCTTCTACTATCCGATATCAAATACCAGAGAGCAAAGTGCATCTGCCCGAACAGACAAATTCTTTCTGTCCAGGAGGTTACCATCTTCAGTTTTTAACAACTTGTCCAGAACCTGAACAAGGGTCCTTCGACCTGCTTTGACGCCTCAACATGATGTCCTTGTACACTGTGTCTCTCTGATATCTTTATTCATACTTAATTTCTCAACTTTTCTTAAATATTCTCTGTCCGTTATACGGACTTCTTTGTTATATAGTTCTCAAACTATGGTCTGATGATCTTTCCTGCTTCAGCCATAGATTCAACAATACTGTACATATTGGTTACACCACCAACAACAAGCTTGTCTTTTAAGTGATAGTAGTCAAGACATGTACCACATGTAAGAATCTCTACGCCCTGTGCCTCCAGAGACTTCAGATCTTCAATAGAATCTGATCCTTCTGTTGTAAGAGTAGCTCCTCCATTGTAGAAAAGCATCTTCTTCGGAAGTGTATCAAGCTGTGTAACTGCATAAATAAATCCCTTGATCAGGACTTTACCAAGTTCATCATTACCTGTTCCCATACGGTCAGAAGATACAACTACAATGAGGTCTCCCTTCTGATCCGGTGTACATACAACTTCTGCATCTGCTGCCGGTGCTCCCTGCATCTTGATCGTTACTTTGTATTCTTTTTCTCCAAGCTTTTCAGAGCTTACTTCTCCGCCCTGTTCTTTTGCCAGCTTTGTAACATTCTGTACAGCAATCTCATTATCTACTAGTACTTCAATTGTCTCCGGTCCTGTAAGAGCCTGCATTGCCTTTTTTGTTTTGATTACCGGAATCGGGCAGTTATCTCCCATTGCATTAACTGTTACCATAATATTCATTTCCACCTTTCTTTTACGTGAATCTTTTCACTTATAGATACATTCTATCACCCTTCTTCCCTTATGTAAACAGATAGTCCCGTTATTTTTACCAAAAACCAATTGTTATCGCGATAGCTTTTTGTATATTATTGCGATATTTTACATTCGCTTCTTGCAGTATCCTTTCTTCTATAATAAAATAGAAAAGTAAGACAGTATGTCTATAAATATGCATTGAGCAAAACTATAGAAAACTGAGAATCTATCGAAAAACGCTTCAGAAAGGATTTAATAATATATGTGGTTAGCAGATGGTTGGAAAGATTATGAAGTAATTGACTCCTCAGACGGAGAAAAGTTGGAACGCTGGGGGCAGTACATCTTGGTTCGTCCAGATCCGCAGGTGATCTGGGATACACCTCGCACAGACAAACGCTGGATGCATCCGAACGCACACTATCACCGCAGTAAAAAAGGCGGCGGTGAATGGGAATTCTTCGATCTCCCGGAACAGTGGCAAATCAGTTATAAGAATCTTACATTTAACTTAAAACCGTTTAATTTTAAACATACCGGACTTTTCCCGGAACAGGCAACCAACTGGGACTGGTTCTCTGAAAAGATCCGCAATGCCGGGCGCCCGGTAAAAGTACTAAACTTATTCGCCTATACCGGTGGCGCAACACTTGCAGCAGCTGCTGCCGGCGCACACGTAACTCATGTAGACGCTTCCAAGGGAATGGTTACATGGGCAAAAGAAAATGCTGTTTCTTCTGGACTCGGCGATGCACCGATCCGCTGGCTGGTTGATGACTGTATCAAATTCGTAGAACGCGAAATCCGCCGTGGCAATCATTACGATGCGATCATCATGGATCCACCTTCCTACGGTCGTGGACCAAAGGGCGAGATCTGGAAGATTGAAGACGCAATTCATCCACTGGTAAAACTCTGTACGAAGATTTTATCCGATGATCCACTGTTCTTCCTGATCAATTCTTATACGACAGGACTTGCCCCAGCAGTACTGACTTATATGATTGCGACTGAGCTTAAGAAATACGGTGGACATGTGGATTCACAGGAGATTGGGCTTCCGGTATCTTCAAATGGTCTGGTACTTCCTTGTGGAGCCAGTGGAAGATGGGAGAGATAAGATTGCGGATTTTTGATTGATACGTTTGTGGCTTCTCAATAATACAACGTTTTTCCGAATAGCAGAATCTCAATTTGTGCAATCATAAAAGATCTAAAATAAAAGAGAAGTGATCCGGTATGAAATGGATTTCTCCTGCTATAAAGCTTGTGCTTTAAAGAAAATCCTTTTCTAAACTCAGATTACTTCTCTTTTTTATTTTCCATTCTCCTTTGGGTTTCCCATCTGAAAATTTATTGCAGATGCTCCATCAGATAGCTAAGAAACGCCTGGCAACCTTCCATCACATCATCAAATGTCTCATCAAAATTTCCTGTATACCATGGATCTGCAATGTCTCTCGGACGATTTGTGTAGTCCAGAAGTCTCTGTACCTTGTGCTCCGGGTCATTTCCGATGATTCTCATAATGTTCTGTATATTGTATCGCTCCATGCAGATGATGTAGTCGAATGCGGCATATTCTTCTCTACACATCTTGCGTGCACGGTGATTGCCACACGGGATTCCTTCCTTGCGGAGCTTCTTTTGTGTGCCGCGGTGAACTGGGTTTCCATGTTCTTCATTGCTTGTACCGGCGGAATCGATGAAGAAATCGGACTCTATGCCGGATTGTTTAACTAAATGTTTCATAACGTATTCTGCCATGGTGGAGCGGCAGATGTTGCCGTGGCAAACAAATAGTACTTTTATCATACTCTTCAAATCCCTTCATAACCCTGTAAAGCCCTATGTTTTCAAGACTTTACAGAGTTTATATTTTTGTTTGGTCCTTATACAAGTCTTTATAATCCTATGTAAATCTACATATTTTTTTCGCCAAATGATGTAAAATGTGATGTAAATCAATTTCTATTTTTGCATTTTACATCATCGCTTTTTGAACTTTTTTCTATACATATTTACTCAAATTTCTCATATTTATGGGCTTCTTGATAATTATACCATACATTTAATATTAATCCTCAAAAAATCTGATGCAAATTCAAATGATGTAAATTGTTCAAAATACATCAATTGAGCTTCGTAATTCTTTTTACTTCTGCTCTCGCATCCTCAAATTTTAAGTGAGTATATGTATTCAGAGTTACGGATATATCAGAATGTCCCATCAAATACTGTAACGTTTTTGGGTTCATTCCACTCTTAGCCATATTAGAGCAGTAAGTATGACGGCAAACATGCGGTGTAATAATAGGCATCTGTTCCTTATAAATGCGATTGTATTTTTCTCGGATATGTTGAAAATATTTCTCCCAGTGTAATGCAACCATCGGTTTATTATTTTTGTCTAAATATAAAAATCCAAGTTTACCATCTATAACGGGTTCTACCTTTACTTTTTTCCGCATTTCTACTATTTTTTTAAAGCATTCATATACATCGTCAGTCATAGGTATCGTTCTTTCACCCGCTGTAGTCTTTGTATTGATAACCTTATATACCATCTGGCTATTTCTTTGCAACTGATGATCTATAGTAATGGTTCTGTCTCTCAAGTTGATATCTGACAGCGTCAATCCTACAAATTCGCTGATTCTCATTCCTGTATGGAATAAAATATATATCCCTTCATAATAACGCGAAAAATGTTTATCATTCTTGATGAATTCTAAGAATTTTTTTTGCTGCTTTCTTGTTATGGCATCTCGGGTAACGCTATCATTAACTACTACCGTCGCCAACTGAAATTCAAAAGGGTTTTTTAATAAAATATCATCGTCTACTGCCATTTGAAAAGCAGGTCGAACAACTCCACGCACTGAATGTATCGTACTATATCCTCTGCCATCTACCTGCTGAAGCTTGATTAACCATGCTTTTGCATCTGACTTTTTTACCTCATTTATTTTCAGTTGTCCAAAAGGCTCCTTTTTTATGATATTTATTACAAAATTATAGTTATTTCTGGTATTATCTTTAACACCTGTTTTCTGTCCTATATATTTTTGTACTAGCTGTAGAACCGTCATATTCTGCCCTGTAATAATGAGCTCTTGTTCTAATTTTCGCTCAATTTCTTTTATTTTTTCTCTAAGTGAAACATCCTCTCTCTTTCCCGCTGGAACTTTATCTGTTGTTACCAATTTCCAGCTATAGATTACCTTTCTCTCCCCAAATGAATTCGTATACTGGTAAATGTATTGCCCATTTTTCTTTTGGCTTTCTCCTGTTTTCAGAATTCTTCCTTTATTATCTCTTCTCTTTTCGGACATATATTCTCCTTTCATAATCCAAAAAGAGCCTTGAAATGATATTCAAATATTATCATATCAAAGCCCCTTGTTTCAATGACTCTTATAAACTTTCTGCATGTTCTAAAAATTCTTCTAGCTTCTTACGTTTTATTAATCTTTTAGAACCTATCCAAAGAACATATTCACATCCATCTTCGTCTGTTAACTGCCTCAATTTGTTTATTCCTATATTAGTAAAAGCTGCCGCTTCTTCCAAAGTAAGGTTTGCTTTTTCCCAAATTGGAACATTTTGATGTTTCTGGTTCATACATCCTCCTTTCCTATAAATCTCTACTGACAAATCCTCAAAATACAAGAACCAGAAAAACAAGTATTTTTTATATCTGTCATTGCCACGCTAGGGAGACTTTGCGTACTATTGTGCTAAGTTCTACACTAAATATAAACAGACTTTTAAGCCTATTCTGTATTTTCTAATAAACTTTTCAATACTTTCTCAAAATATATATTGTTCTGCTATAAGCAGAGTAAAAGTATCGTAGTTTGAATTTCTTTGAGTAAAAATTCTGCCATAAATTATCATTACGTATGTTTCTTTTTCAAACACTCTAACTAATTTTTTGTTCGCCCCATTGAATCTGAAGTTTTCCTTCCTGATCCACACTGGTTGTCATCAAAAGGGAAAATATCTGGGGATTGATGCCGAATCTTTCATATAGTTCTCCGTTTTCTAGCAATTGATTTTTCATAAACAGGTTAAGTTTCTCCTTCGCCAGTATCATCTTTAGCAGGTTCACTTCAATGGAATTTTCATAAATTAAAAATACCACCTGCTTAAAATTTCTGGACGTATACCGGATAAACCGAAAATAATACTGTTCCATAGCCGCATGATTGTAATGAAGCTCTGGTAGGATAATTTTATCCACATCATCTATATTCATAGATTCTGACAAGCTTTGCTGCGTAGAAAGTAATATCCCATTTTCTGTCTTTCTTAGTTTTTCTACAATCCTCTGCCGCTGCTTGCATGGAACTTTATCCCCTGTGATATAAAAGATCTGCCTTTCTGGAAATGCCTGCTTTAAATATCGGTAATAGGAATCTGCCACTTCTATTCTGCGTACTCCAATCGCAACCTTCTCATACTTCCACATCTGCAAAAGACGGATTGCTTTTTTTACCTTCGTAGGTACTTCATTGCTATCGTATTCGTATGCAAGAGAAGGATCTGCACATATCTTCAGAAGGAGCAGCAGTTGCTGCAAAATCCGAAACATGGAATCCTTTCGTGCATTGCCGTAAGCTGCAAAATACTTCCTGCGGATTTTATCAAACTCTTTTACTGCTATTCGATACACTTCTTTTTCCCTTTCGCTAAAAGAACAGGTTCCCTGGTAAATCTTATAAATTTTCCTTCCTACCACTTCTTCAAAATTTTTTGTTATGACTGTTTTTTCTAATAATTCATCTAAAAATGATGCATTATAAATATCCTGATTTGCCTTCTCCAGACCAAACACTGTAATCTTCTTTGGTAAATAGGAATAAGAAAACAGTTCATACCCTCTTTTATAAGCTGGAAATGGCTGATTCAAAAAGAAGTTCCTATTTTTTTCCATCTGTCCGTTTTTGAATCGGTAGATCCATTCATTCTTTGCCAGATAATGAATAGAGTTGTTATAAAGCAGTTCTAATTGAGGTGCTGCTTCTACCACGTTATTTCTTGTCAGTGTTCCTGTTGCCAGCACTTTATATCTGCATTTTCGAAAAACAGAAAGCATTGCTTTTGTACGTTTTGAACTTCCGTTGGTAATTGCATCACTTTCATCAAAAATCAACATGACTTTCTGACAGCGGATACGTAACAGTTTTTTCATCTCCCTTTTTAATTCCGTAAGCAGATTGATAGTCAAGAGCACAATCTGTCCTCTCTGTACCCTTTTTATGTCCTCCCTCTTCCGAATACGGTAAAAATCAATCTGATAGTCTTCCAATATTTCTTCCCATGTATTATTGATTGCCAGGGCTGTGCCGACAATGAATATATTCCGGACAGGATTATATTTCATTCTGTACTGCGCCATTGCCAGTGTACAAAGGCTTTTTCCAGTTCCCATAGAAAACTGTAGGGCAACGTATCGTTTCTGCAGCAGTTTATTCACTTCTTTTTTCTGTACAGCATTCAGATATTTGACCTCCCCTGTCATTTGACTTGTTACATGCCAATTTTCCAGATATTCTGCAATTTTGTCATCCTGCTTCATTTTCTCAAAAGATGTTTCCTGCAATGCAAATTCTCGCCGTTTCTTCTTTAAGAACTGCTCAAATCCAGGAACTTCTCTTTTGGATAATACAAAAGAATTGATAGAACCCAAATTCATATCGGTCCCATTTTCCCGATAATCCTTTTCTTTAAATCCATAAGTTGTCTTTACAACCCGGATTTCATTCCTGTATGTCATATTCGCAGAAGATAAAATCCCCTTTAATTTCCGTAAAACATCTTCCGGCTGTATTTTAATTTTTTCCCACTCCTGCCAGGAAAGTTCCTCCGGTTTCGTCTGCTTCAGGTATTTCTGCAAAATCGCTTCTGCCAGTCCAGCTTTATGAGCGATATTTCGATTTCTTTTGATATCAAACAAAAGTTTCACCGTTTTTTCCTGAAATACCTGTTTCTGCTTTGCCTCTAAATCTGTATTCTGACATTCAAAATAGATCTTGGCAGTATGCTTTTTCCGTTCCTGAAGAACCGGTAACACATAAGTTTGATAAATTTCCTGTGGCCGCTTCAGAACTTCCAACTCTGTAGTGTATGGTCTTTCTGTTACATACTGACTCTTTTTCTGCAAAATCATTGCTTTTGTCCGAAAAGATGTCACACCATACTCTTTGAATGCATCTGCCGGCAAAGAAAATTGTACAATCAAATTAAACATGTGATTGATTTCTTCAATATCCCCTTTATTTGAAAAATCATCTGAAAGGAAACTTTCCGGGACCAGCAAAACCAAAAGACCCCCGTTTTTCAGTACCTGATATGCTTTTTTGCAGTAATACATCTGGGAAGATACCGGTGCTTCTTTTGTTCCCCATTCCAGATGAAAGGGCGGATTTCCAAACACAATATCCCCGCTTAAAACAGGGGAATACTGCCGGATATCGCCATATTGCAGGTTTGCCTTCGGGTAGAGGTACTGGGCAATCTTCACCGCTTTCATATCAATTTCTGTTCCATAGATATTACTTTCTATGGGAAGATAATTAAAAAAATCTCCTTTACCATAAGTCAAATCATAAATTATATCCTTCGGTTCCGGTTTAACGCAGGCAACAAGAAATTCACATATTTCCGCTGGTGTAAAAAACTGTCCCTGCTCTATTTCTTTTTTCGCTTCTGTATAAGCATGAAAATTTTGAAAGTCTTTCCTGTCCAGTTCATGCAGCCCACCATTTCCCATATACACATTAAAAATATCCTCTGGTGTGACCCCATATAGTTCTGTTTCATGGTTTTCCACTAGATACAAAATTTTCGCATTCAAGTTTTGTCTTTGCTCCATTGGTATTTGAAGTCCCTTATCTCTTTTGTATTTTCCCATTAGGCCGCCTCCTTATAGCCGAGATACTCTTTGACAAAAGACAATGCATGTACACCACTGGCAAAAACAATATCCCATCTGCCATTTTTGAAATACTTAAATTTAACAACTTTCTTTCCAAGCGCAGGGTGTTCATCAAAAATCCCTTCTTTCTCCTTTTTCCCGCTATATGAAAAACTTACAAATCTTTCCAGCCAGCCATCATAAATAGAAACTTGTTCTTTACTGGAGTCAAAAAAAGTCAATGCCCGTAAAAGTGCTTTATATTTTTCACTATCCAGACAGATTTCGTATTCTCCCCAAAGATCTGTTTTGCTGCATAACAGGTTTTGAATGGACAGTTTTTTACTTTGCAATTTATATTTTGCATAGGTCACCCCTGCTTTTGCGTCTGTTTTAATCTCCTGCTCCACTTTCTCCTGAAAACTAAAACCGCCCAGATAAGAAAAAATATCATCCAAAATCAACGGATACTCAATTCTGGCAAACAAAACTTCATGAAGATTTTCTTCTTTCTGTTTACAGCATTTCTTCCTTTCTTCCCGATAAATTTGCTTCTCTTCTTCTGTTAAAGAACAAATCTGCTTATGTAATACGGGTTCTGCCAGAGTCTGTAAGGAAATATAGCGTCCATACGAATGGAGCTGTATAGCAAGACCATATTTCCGGTTAAAGAAGGAAATAATGGTTCTGATAAAATGATTATGTACCTTTTCCATCAGTTCTGTTTGTTTCTTTTTATCCATACAAATCAGGTTCTGTTGGTACACCCTGTCTGCATATTTCTGTACCTTTCCATAAAAGGTCAGTTCCTGCTGGTGCAGTGTTTCCATATCTACAAACATACTTAAAAAATGATTTCTGGTACTGTCATATAATTTTTGCTGTATCTGACAAAATTGCTGGTCTTCTTTGGACAGCCTGGTCTTATTTTGGATTTTGACACGTTGTAATTTTTCCAATACATCATTCATATCTCTGTTCCTTTCTCTTCATAAGAAAAGGCAGAAGAATGTTCTAATCCTTCTGCCTGTGTTTCTATTCTCTTAAAATTTTTATATTTCTATGCAGCCTTTTTTTCTTCTTCTCCTTTTAGAAGCCTTAATTTTTCTTCTGCATAATGAACAAATTCTACCATTTCCTGCGGATAACAAATCCGCCCTTTCCCCTGACATTGCACAATCTTCCCTCTTCTCCAGTCAACCGTAAAAAAAGGCTTATCCGGGTCGGTCTTTTTCCGGATAAAATACACATCACATTCCCGATTGGCAATATGAGGGATATAACTTCCTACACAATGTCCTAACGCCTGCCCTTCTTTTCGGATTTCCTGACAATTTTCAGGAACTTTTAAAAGATAATCCTTATCCTGAATTTTGGTATCCAGTAGTTTTATATCTTTCTTTAAAAGTTGGTTCACGGTTCTTCTTTCTTTTGCCTGTTTTCTTCTTTCCATCTTATCTTGTTGTTTTTGATACTCCAGGAAAGTCTTGTCGTGAACATCTTTAAAGTTTTTTGGAAACAGAACGTATCGGCTTTTCAGATCATATTCCAATTTTTCTGCCCACTCAATATAATCTTTCCAGCTTCTTATATACGTCTGATAACATTTCATTTCTGCATGACTGATACCAGATACATCACCGGACAACTTATATGCCTTTCCTTTTTCTTCTTTTTCAATCTGCTTTGCCAGATAACTCACAATTTTCCGAATAGATGCATACTGGTTTAATTCCAAGAAATCTCTATTACTCTCAAAAATTTTACAATATGCAAAAATTTCCTGTTCCGACAAATGGATTTTTAATTTTTCCATTTTCTGTAAAACGCCCCATTCTCTTATCCCCATATTATACTTACTTAGGATAGAGCAATATCGTGAATTTATTCCTAAGAAATGTCTTGTATTCGTTTCCTTTGTTTCTTCCCATTCGTTTGGAAGCTGATATAGGCATTCCAAAGCGATATAAAACATATTCTGCTTCACGAACTGTTCAAGCAATGGGAATTTTAAATATGTCTTCAGATAATATACAACCGGCAGCTCTACAAAACGATTATTTTTGACAAAATAATCTAAGGAGCAATATTCAAATGGTGTTCCTTTAAAAACATTTTTCAAATTATATGGATACACCATTCCAGGCATTTGGGTTATCGTCTGATATGCTTTTATCGTATAATTCAAATGATATCTGTAGTGAAAATACGGATCTATATATTTCTCTTTCCATACATTCTTATGAGCCAAACAGCTATAAACCGGGTAATAAAAATGGAATTTTTCCTGAAATACAGCCCGATAGTCTTCATGATAGGATAATGTATATTCTCCCGTACCATGCGCAGCATAAGATTTTCTAACTTCAAAATGACGTAGTATGATTCTATCTGATGCTTTTTCAATTTTAACTGCTTCTGAATAATCAGAAAAATATCCTGATTTTCCTTTTGCTTTAAAAATTGATTTCCGCTTGCAAATGGGACACACATATTCTTTGTTATGCCTTGGTATAGATCTCTCCAATTGATATTCCGATTTACAATGACTACATGTGCAATCTATCATCTTTCTTCTGGAATACTGATAGAAAATATATTGACTTTCTTTTAACACCTCGTATTCCAGCCATTTTTCAAATCTCCCAGTCACTGGTTTCACACTGCGAAATAGAGACTCTATATCTTTTATCCTTCTTTTTTTTCTTTTTAACGACTTTTCTGCTTTTCTTTTCTGCTGTTCTATCTGTATCAGTTGTATACTGTCTACGGCATCATCTGTACAATGAAAAAACTGTTGAATACTCCTTTTTTCCTTATATGTTCGTATCGCAATCTGAGATATAAATTTCTCCTTTTCAGCTTCCAAGATATCCAAAGTTTTTATAGACCAACGGTTTTCTTTTATAAAATATGTAATAAAGTCTCTATTAGAAAAAAAGATGCGACAGAACGGCTGATATTGCTCCTTTATAATGTTTTCCGCGTCATAAAGATTTAGGATTAAAGTCCGTTTATGTGCTACCGTAGCCTTTTGTACCTTCATCAGATAGTTTTGTCTGCAAAGTTCCATATATTGTTTATCCTTAATACCGGCTTCCACAACAGGTATCTTTTTAAGTAGTGCTTTCTTCATTTTCCTTCTCTCCATTATTATGAAATATATCATCTTCCAAATCTTTTTTTACAGGAATTGCTTCTAAAAAACAGGCTGGTATCTTGAAATATTCTGCAATTTTCTGAAGTTCCCTTTTTAATTCTTCTTCTGCACAAGCCATCTGACATAAGTAAGCAGAAACTTCTGCATTTTTCCAGTATCTTTCAAACTCACAGGACTGAAAAATATCGATATCATCTAAGTTCAAAATTTCCTGTTCCGTCATGCTTTCCGGGCAAAACATCTCCGCATTACGTATATAAATGCTTTTTACCGTAATAATATAATTTTCTCTTTTCATCCTTTACTGTTCCTTCCTTTTTCTTCTACAAGTTCTGCTTTTTCTGCATCAAGAAACTTTTTCGCAGAATCGCGGATTGCCTCTTTTAGTGCCACATCATATTCCATATGATAATCCTCATAATATTTTTGGAATAAAGTGATGCTTCTTTCCTTGTAATCTTCATTTGCTTTCAATTTGCTATACATCTCTTTTGGAAGACAGTCTTCCATATTTTCCAGAACGCTTTCTTTTAAGTACAAATACTTCTGTTCTTCATACGCCTGAAATAATTCCCACTCTGTCAACAGAATTTTCTGCCCATTTCGAACAATTTCCATACCTTCTTATTCACCCTCTTCTCTCACTTTACGCTGCGGCACTAAGGTTGACCGGAAGAACCAGATATACATAACTGTCTTTTTCATCTCTTACAGTACATGGCGTTTTTGCACTCGTAAAATACATGAAGACTTCCTCATCATCAATCACCCGCAGCATCTCCAATAAGAATTTGGGATTAAACCCAATTCGTAATTTCTCTCCCTCTTTTACAACGAACATACTTTCATTCATAGAGCCCATGTTTGATACTGCTTCCAATGACAAAATATTTTCTTCAATATTTAGAATAATTGGCTTTTTTGCATCGTCCTTCAATAACAAACTTGCTCTGTCAATACATTCCTGTAATTCCTTTTTCTGAACTTTGATTTTTGTTCCATAATCTTTTGATAATAACTGCTCCACTTTTAAATATTCTCCCTCAATCAACCGGGAGATTGCTCTGGTATTTTCTATCTCAAACTGAATATGGTTCTCTGTAAAGTAAACTGCAATTTCCTTCTCCGGATCTCCGCCAATAATCTTGATGATTTCTGCCAGTGTTTTTCCTGGAACAATGACCTTTCGCGGTTCATATTCTTTTTTCAGTTTGATTTTTCTAAGTGAAATACGGTGTCCGTCCAGCGCTACAATTTTCAGTTCTTTTCCATTAATTTCCCACAGTTCTCCTGTCATTGCCTTCTTTGAGGAAGTATCTGCTACTGAAAAAATCGTTTGCCGGATTGCCTCTTTTAAGTCAAACTCTGAAATCGTGACATGATTCTTCCGTTCCATATCGGGAATACAGGTGTACTCTTCTGCTGACTTTACAGAAAGATTATACTTCGTCTTCTTACAGCGTACAGTCGCCTGATCTTTTTCCCCTGTTTCCAGTACAACATCTCCCTCTGGAAGTTTTCTTACAATCTCCCCAAATACTTTTGCCTGGATTGCAATACTGCCTTCCTCTTCAATGTTTCCCGGCATTACTGTTTCAATCCCCAATTCCAGGTTATTCCCGGTAAGGGTAATCTCCTCTTTTTCTGCCCGGAGCAAAAGACACTCCAAAATAGAGGTGGTTGCTTTTGCAGGAACTGCCTTTGATACAGTCTGAACTGCCTTTGCTAAATCTGTCTTTTTACAAATAATTTTCATAAAATAGTTCTCCTTTCATACAACGATAATGTCTGCTTCTAAAAACTGAATTTGTCCTCCTTTCCATTTCTGCATACAAAAAAAGACACAAAAAACCATACGATTATTCATGTCTTTCTTTCTATTTCTCAGGATATTCCTTAAAATACTGCTTTTGGCTTCTGCCAAAATGAAATACTAACTACAAATTTTTCCATTTGTAAAAATATATTCAACAATATATTAACACAATATATAGTTTTTTACAATCCATTTTTTCTATATATTGTATGCATAATATTCCCTTATAAAAACTCTTTTTGTCCCATGTTCCAAAGGAACTCTTTAATCGTATCCATCTCCTTTTCTTTACATAAAATGCTTTTATTCTGATATAGGTAAATCATCTGCCCAGTCACATCTATTATAAAATCCTGATTGACAAGATATTCTCCAGAAACGTTCAGAAAAGAGGTCTTTTTTCGTATTGTTTCCAATACTTTCTCTGTCAGTATATAACCCGATTTTTTCTCTCCTTTTTCTGTACAAATATCCCCGGTTTTTAAATCAATATAAACAACTTCGGATAAACACATAGCCCATGCAGAATCCATGCTTTGATCAAACAGGAAAATCGTTTTCTTTGGAAAATACTTTCTGAAAAAATGCTGGTAGATATTTAAACTTTCTACCTGTTCTTTTTCCGTCAAATAATGTGCTGCCTTATATTCATATCCATAAAAAGCCCGATTCGTAGACGTTCCGAAAAAGTAGAGAGAAGTTTTTTGTCCTGTTTCCCGGATATATTTGGCGGCTGTCAGTCCACAATTATCTATCGTATCTTCCAAAAACACGATATCCATAGGACTTTGTTCATTTGCTTTGCGCAAAGCCTTTATCGTAGAATATTCATAAATCGCATATATGTTATCTAGCTGACACGCTTCCTTTCGGATCTTCTTTCGTATATCATCCAAAAGCTTGCTTTCTTTCTGGTAAAATATCGCAATTTTCATCATTTGTATTCCCTCCCCTTTTTCTTTTAGAATAGCATGCTCTGGTAAAACCACAAGGTTCTTTGTTTAAATTGCCTTTTTTATTGCGTAATTGGCTGTTCATGGTATTTTTTAGGGGGCATGTCACCGACACACCCCCGCCATCATCAAATTTCTATGCTACAAATGTGAAAAATTTTTCTTCCACATTCACACGACAGACTCTGTCATTTTCCAGTTCACGATACAGTATGGAAAATACTTCCACTACTTCCTGAATGCTCAATCCTTGAATTTCTATGTTTCGAAAAATCTCTCCCAAACATACATCGGAATCTCTATATGCTTGCCGTACAAGGTTACAGGCATCTTCTATCGTCTTCACCGTAATACAGATTTCTTCCACTATATGCTCACCCTTTCTTTTTACTGCCAGCTCTGTTTTAGGGGGTTAGAAGCAGATACCGTATCCATAAACCGTTCCAAATACGGTACGAACAAAGTCACCCACGAAAAAAAGAAATCCCTGGCAAAACGTGTGGCGGGTGCATTTATCAACCCTTTTACTGCTATTTTATTTTGCCTTGCTTTTGTTTCCACGATTACGGATATGATTTTCCCGTATTTTTCACTCTTTGGAAGCGTACCAGAGGACTTTGATTTTTTGACAGTCGTTATCATTTTAACTATGGTATTTATTTCCGGTACCCTTCGCTTTGTGCAGGAATCCCGCAGCGGAAATGCGGCGGAAAAGCTGCTTGCAATGATCACAACCACCTGTACCGTCACCCGCATAGGGCAGGAAAAAACAGAGATACCCATGGATGACCTGGTGGTAGGTGATATTGTCCATTTATCTGCTGGGGACATGATTCCGGCGGATGTCCGTATCCTGGATGCAAAGGATCTATTTGTCAGCCAGGCAAGCCTTACCGGAGAAAGTGAACCGGTTGAAAAGATCCCTCATGTAAGCCCACATAAGGACAGTGTGACGGATTATACCAATATTGCATTTATGGGCAGTAATGTAATCTCCGGAAGTGCAACGGCTGTTGTTATCTGTGTTGGCGATCATACGCTGTTTGGCTCTATGGCCGCTGCTGTTGCCGGAGAAGCTGTGGAAACCAGTTTTACGAAAGGTGTCAATGCTGTGTCATGGGTACTAATCCGTTTTATGCTGGTCATGGTTCCGCTGGTATTCTTTGTGAATGGCATTACAAAGGGGGATTGGCTGGAGGCTTTCCTATTTGGGATTTCCATTGCAGTGGGACTCACACCGGAAATGCTTCCGATGATTGTAACCACCTGTCTTGCAAAAGGCGCTGTTTCCATGAGTAAAAAACAAACCATTGTAAAAAACCTCAATTCCATTCAGAATTTTGGTGCTATGGACATCCTCTGCACAGACAAGACAGGGACACTGACACAGGATAAGGTGGTATTGGAATATCATCTCAATGTAAATGGAGAAGATGATACCAGAGTCCTTCGCCATGCCTATCTGAACAGTTATTTTCAGACAGGATATAAAAATCTCATGGATCTGGCTATTATCCATAAAACAGAGGAGATGGAAGCGGCAGATAAACGTCTGATTGACCTGTCCGAAACCTACGTCAAGGTGGATGAGATTCCCTTTGACTTTAAACGCCGCCGTTTATCCACTGTGGTACAGGATAAAAACGGAAAGACACAGATGGTAACAAAAGGTGCTGTGGAAGAAATGCTTTCGATCTGTAGCTTTGCAGAATGTGACGGGCATGTACAACCTCTGCGTGATGAAGTGCGGAGCCGGATTTTGAAAACTGTAGATGGATTAAATGAAAAAGGCTTTCGTGTTTTGGCTATCGCCCAAAAGAGCAACCCATCTCCAGTAGGCGCTTTTGGTGTTAAAGATGAATGCGATATGGTGCTGATTGGTTATCTGGCATTTTTAGATCCACCGAAAGAGTCTACTGCCGATGCTATCCAGGCATTGAAAAACCATGGGGTCCTTACCAAAATCCTCACAGGTGATAATGAAAAAGTAACCCGGACCATCTGTAAACAGGTCGGGCTGAAGGTTCGCAATATGCTCCTGGGTTCTGATCTGGAACACATGAATGATGCGGAACTTGCCAGGGCGGCAGAAACCACCGATGTCTTTGCGAAACTGACACCGGAGCAGAAAGCCCGTATTGTTTCTGTTCTTCGTGAGAATGGTCATACGGTTGGATTTATGGGTGATGGAATCAATGATGCTGCTGCCATGAAATCTGCGGACATCGGCATCTCCGTAGATACAGCGGTAGATGTGGCAAAAGAATCCGCAGACATCATTCTTTTAGAAAAAGATCTGATGGTCTTGGAACAGGGCATCATTGAAGGGCGAAAAACTTATGCCAACATGATCAAGTACATCAAAATGACGGCTTCCTCCAATTTTGGAAATATGTTTTCTGTACTGGCTGCTTCTGCTCTTCTGCCATTCCTGCCAATGGAAAGTGTACATTTGATTTTCCTGAACCTGATCTACGACCTGTCCTGTACGGCAATCCCACGGGACAATGTAGATGAAGAATTTATTGCCAAACCACGGAAATGGGATGCCTCCAGTGTAGGCAGTTTTATGATCTGGATCGGACCAACCAGCTCCATCTTTGATTTTACCACATACATTTTCATGTACTTTGTATTCTGCCCATTCTTTGTATCTAAGGGTATCCTGTTCAATGACCTGCCGACTCATTTTAGCGGAACAGAGCTGACGGCGATGCAGACACAGTATATCGGAATGTTCCAGGCTGGCTGGTTTGTAGAATCTATGTGGAGCCAGACATTAGTGATCCACATGATCCGTACACCGAAGCTCCCATTTATCCAGAGCCGGGCATCTGCTCCTGTGACATTCCTTACAATGACAGGGATTACGATTCTAACCGTCATACCATTTACGATATTTGGAAAGCTTCTTGGGTTTGTGGCACTGCCAGCAGCATACTTTGCGTATCTGCTTCCGTGTATCTTATTGTATATGGTTTTGGCAACAAGCTTGAAAAAAGCTTATGTCCGTCACTTTGGCGAATTGCTTTAAGGAGGTGCAACAATGAACTGGAAAGAACTTTGGATGACACTTTTTGGAACTACGGAATGGCTTGGTCTGAACATAGGATTCTGGGTGGCTTTAGCTGCTGTATTACTGATTGTAATTCTTATGAACGTCCTATTTTGGTCTATGAAGCCGAAAACAGACACCCAAAACTGTCCTAATAAAAAAGAGGCATAAAAGAAACGTAGGAATTCACTACGTCGGACCTTTAAAAACAACACAATTGAAAAATTTAATCCCCGTTTTGGAAAGTCAAAAAATCCAAAACGGGTTTCTCTAGTATGACAGTTTTTTTAAATACTGCATCTGCCCATAATTATGTTTAGTCCTTAGTAACTAAAATGAATTTATTTCTATAGTAAAAGAGTAGGTGATATGCCAAATAACATCCTGTGAACACTGCAAGTTTCAGATTATCGTTAGTTTTCAATGCCTGTTCAAACAAACTTTTCATCAGTATAATCATCGACTCATAATAGTCTTGTTCAAAAGCCTGCACAAGCGGCATATTATATTCATCAATCAAAAGGATTACTTTTCTGTTATAATGCTTTGTGAGCAATGCTGATAAAATTTTCAGACTGCTAATATTGACAATATCACAATCCATATCTTTGCACATCTAATTATAATACCTTCTCCATCGTTATAAATTTTCCCCAAAGTATCTTTATAAATCCAGAATGCAAAACTTTTATCACTTCTGTTTTTACTATCATATTAAAGTATACTTAATATATCTCCACTCCTACGCAAAATCTGCTTCCAAAAGTTCACATAGTTCTATCCCACGTCCACTTAACTTATATTTTAGCAACTTACTAATACGTTCATCACAGGTTATGAAAAATAATTGCTCCATAGTTGCTTTTGATGTCATTTGATACTTGAGCAAATCCATGAATGCAAGCATATTTACATCATCCATACAAGCTGTTAAGTCATCGATAAAGTATACCTTCATCTTTTCACAATCATTTCTTGCATTGATACCAGCAAAAAAATGAGCTAGCATAAAGACACTGATTTGACCATTGCTCAAAATATTAACAATATTTTTATCTTTATCATCAACTAACGATATCCCCCCATTTTCCTGAACAATATTGATTCCCTCACTAGAATTAAATCTTGCCAGTTTATTATAGAACTTACTAAGAGCCGGACCTACTTTTTTGTACTCATCTTGTGAAAGTTCCTCCACAAGCATTCTGATATCTCTTGCTCTCTGAGTTGCAATATTTTTCAATGTCTGAAGTTCTTTTATCTCAGAATCAAGGTTTTTATTATTCTCATTACCTTCCTTCAATTTCTTTTTCAGATCACATAAAATCTGATTTGCCAAAATACTATCAATAGAATTAAGCTTTGATACAAACAACTCATAAGAAAAATTTGTTACCTCATAAGATCTGGTAATAAGATTTTTTACTTTTTCATATGTCTGTTGTATCGTCTCATTTTCAAACTTGTACCCTAAAACCATTAGAATCTGTTGATAAGCATCCCTCACTTCTTGCTCTTCAGTTTCCCTCAAAAGCTTTTTCTCTACATGTACCAGTAATTCCTTTACCTTTTCTTCTGTTATTTCTTCTACCTTGATTTCTTGTCCAGACTGCTGTAATACCTTAACCGCATCAAAATATGGTTGCGTTTCATCCTTTAGAATTTTCAGATTGTTAATTTCTTTTTCTAACGTTTCCTTCACTTTGTTTACTACACTTTTTGTACGATTAATGATTTTCTGATAAAGAGTTTCAATCTCCGTCTGTAACAAAGTTTTATTCGCTTCTTTTTCCTTTACAACTTCTCCATTCTGCTTGATATACTCATCAGCTTCCTTAAGTATCAAAGATTCTTCCATGGTAGAAAATGTCTTTGAACCACAAACAGGGCATCGAACAGAACCATTTTCTTTGAAAGTATCATTTCTATATTCAATCACCGTTTGTTTATTTGCGGAAAGAGAAGATAGCAGTTTCAACATCCTATTATTCTTGGAAAGTAGTTCAATCTCGTCGGAAAGATCCTTCACATTTTTTTCTTTCTCTTCAATTGTCTTCTTATCCACATCGAAATCAGCTTTCGTAAATCCATCAATTTCTAAAGTAAGCAAGGTTTCCCCATCTCGAAAAATCGTATCCTTTAAAAAAGACAACTCTTTTAATTTTCTAAGCTTCTTTTCACGAATTGTAATCGTATCCATATTTTTCGAAAATCCTACATTTACTGCACGTTGAATAGACTCTCCCTTCGTCTCCCAGCAAGAAATTATTTTTTTTATAACAGACTGCCGACTCTTTAAAGCCTCATTTTCTACAAGTTTACAAAGTTCTTCTTTTACTATATGGTAACCGCAATTTTCCACTTCTGCTTTTTGCGCCCTTAACTCCTCTTTATTAAGATCCGTAATCTCTTTCTTTTCATCCGGATAGAAAATCGTCTGGGGATACGAAACCACTTTTGCATCCTCATAAGCCTTTTTTAACTGCTCTTCGTAATTTTTAATCACTTCCTGCGGTACCTTCTGTTTTCCCTTATCCTCAATATAGCGCTCCACGTCCTCTGCAAAAATATCCAGATTCTCTGCAATCTGTTTCTGTTCATCGTAATTCGTTATAAACTCACCAAAGAAATCCTTCAAATCCTTTCTCTTTCTGCTTTGGACATTAATTGCTTTCTGAACATCACAAAAATGAAAATTATAGAAACTATCTCCTACATATTCCTGAATAAATGCTTTCGCCATTTCTTCATTCTTATCAATCATAATCTTAGATAACTCAGGATTTAATTCATCCTTTGTCTGCTCTCTGCAAAGAATTCTCTCCTTTTCTCCGTCCAATAACCAGAGAATTACCTTGACTTTCGCTTTTGCTCCAGCATCTCGGTTCTTTAGAATTCCTCTAGTATTCATCCTACGTTCATCGCCGTTAGTACTTCTAGTATCAAAAGCAGTTTTTAATCTTCCGATATTGCCCGTCAGACACCACTCAATCGCATCGACAGTTGTCGTTTTTCCAATTCCATTTGCAGCGGAAAGTAGCACAACCGATTTATCCTGAAAATCGATAGTTTTATCACAAAATCCTCTAAAATTTACCATTTTTAACTTGCGGATTATCATATTCTCAGCCACTCCTTAATTTTCTCAAAATCCTGTCCTTTAAAAGATTTATCCCATATACCTTCTCTTTCTTTTTTTTGAACTTTTTTCTGCTCTTTTTTCATTAGTGCTAAAAGTTCCTCATCCTCTGGAAGCAACTGTCTCAATCGTTTTATCTGCTCCACATCTGGTGCAAATGCATCTACCGGAATCATATGGAATGGTAATTCAATCACATCATCATCATCAATTACAATCTGATCCCTATCTGTCATATCGCCCTTGATAATGATCTTTCTTGATATCAACAAATTGCCTTCTCTGCTCTTATCTGGAGTATCACCAGAATAAACAATCAATTGCACAATATTATATTTTAACTTATGAATTGTTTCTGATTTGCCATTGATAATTGTAAATACACGGATACAATCATCCCAGTAATCGCATAAAGTATCTATTTTCATCAAGTTTCCATCGAGAAGGAAAAACAATTCATCTTTTTGATTGCTAATAAAAATGCTTAATAACTCTTCTGGCTTTTGATCTTGATCAAAAATATCATCCAAATCAATATCATATTTTGAAGCATTATCTTTAACGAGGATATCCTTATATCCATTTTTCTTAAATTCTTCCTGCAAAATCATGTCTACACCTCCTCTTTCACACATTTCTCAGAAAAAATACAATCGCTACAATTTTCCTTTATGCTCCACTCAGTCTCATCAATTCCAATACAATCCATACACTCGATATAAAAACTATCTTCTCCAAGATCAGCAACCGTAGGATTCTCATTTACATTTGCTGTGCTATAGTTATAATAGTTTTTACCTTTCGTAAGTTTAGTATTTTCAAAAAACCATTTTCCGGGTTTTGGTGAGCTCTTTACCATACGTTCTACAATCTTTCGTTTTACACTATTAAACTTTCCACCCACTGGTGGGAGAATCACACTACGGTCTATATACTTGTCTTCAGTAAAATTTAAACAAACATAGTCAGTTACCGATAAAACCATGTAATTAACAGGATTAAGCCATCTCAAATGGTCAGAAATCTCTGTCTCATCATTTATCCTTTCCTGACAAATGTTTAGTATAATCTTCCACAGATAATCTAAAAAAGACTGAAAGGCTGATTTACACTCCGCCATATAAATCAATCGAGCATCTACTGTCGCTTTTCTGTAACCAGAAACCTCATTAGCATCTCCTATGCTGAATGTATTCAATAATTGATATTGACCATCCACCGTCTTACCAATTTCCTTTATCCAGCGTACTGTATTCTTATATATCACATTCAACATATGAGTTTGTAGTCCTGAAAGATCATTATTATTGATAATCTCTCCATATTCCTCACACGCAACGCCAACCAGATAATTTACGATAGTCTGTTCCGTCTTCGTCATGGTAGAAGTTTTCATATACGAATCAAAGCTCTTTTTATCTACTCGTAACTGTGAAAAATCCGGATCATCTAATACATAACGCTGTTGCAAATATGAAATTGCAAGGCCAAGCAGGATTAACTGCCGATGTTCTTCATCACTCCCCTCCTTATCAAAGCTTGGATAAGCTTTACTTAACGCTTCCATCAAGTCCTTTTTGTATTGTTTGATATCCTGTTGGGGAATAACATCAAAATTAGTGACAAACTCTTTCAGTGATGACTCTGATGCCATCTTTTTAAAAAGTCTCTTTTTCTGTTCCTCTTTTATATTTATTGAATAAATATTCGTTTTCAGCCAGATAACCGAATCCTCAGCATTTGGATAAATCACTGACTCTGGAAGCGTATTTTCAAGTTCTATATTTTTTTTCATCTTATCAAGCGTCAGTTCCTTAACCTCAGAATTTGTATGAATATAAAGTCTAGGAGCTGCTATCAATGTGCTCTGAAGCATCTGAAGACGAAGATACTGATAGTAAAGATCTGTTGAAATTTCTTTCATTTTCGGACTTGCCTTTGGATAATACTTTACCTGAATAATCTCAAATGTGCCATCCTCAAAAAACACGTCTACATCCTCTAGGCACTCTAAGCAGACATACTTTACTTGTTTCTTAAGAAGACTCATAATCGCAACATAGTCTTGAAATAAAAACCCCCTAATTTTACTCGAGGCATCTCTATTTTTATCTCCCTCATACATGACTGATAGTTTTTCAAGTTCCGTTCTCGTAAGTACACTCACAGATTATTTCCTCCTTTTATTGCTCTAAAATAAGATCCGAAATTTACCAGAGCTGAAAAACGGTTTTTGAAAAATTCAAAACGAACAAAATCACTGTGCGATGGCCTGCTATAGGCTGTGGCGCAGTTTTTCTATTAGCAAAAGCAGTAGACGTTTGTCTAAATTTTATCATTATATTACTCCTGTATTCAAACAGAACTCTATCAAAATCACTTTGATACGATTTATCCTGCTCCCATGGCTAGATGTTTCTTTTTTGTTTTCTTCCATTTTTCATGGTATTTTCCATTCCCATGCCTAACTATAAACACACTCTCAGCTCAATTTTCATGATACTAAATTGCAACTGCACCTTAAAAATCTCCTATTTTCTTCTCAAGACCCTCTGACGAATACAAAAATAATCATCTCTATGTACGAATCGGATCACCTGTCCATCTATTTTTATTATTCCATCTAGTATTTTCTGTCCCTACAGTCCGCAGAAACAGTTTAAAAACGAACAAAACAGCTCTCAATACCACTCATTTTCTGCCTTATAAATAGTATGACACGAAATATTGCACTCTCGTAACTGCTCCAAAGCCTTTCTTAGCATCAATTATTCTTTCCACAACATTTTTTATATTTCTTTCCTGAGCCACATGGACATGAATCATTTGGATATATTTTCTTTTCTACTCGTATTGGTTCCTCGTTCAGCCCTCTCGGAAACATTGTTGTTTGAATAACATCCGTATTTCCATTTAAGTCGACCTGCACTCCCATAGCTTGCAACTGTGGTGTGGCATCCTTTAAAATCGCAGCCGCATTAGAACTAGCCGGAACAATTGTTGGCATTTTATCGATAGGCATTTTTCTCGCCATTTCACTTGGTTTGTACCCTCTGTTCTCTTTCATTCGGGTATTGTTGTGTGCCGCCACAAGTAACTCTAGCAATTCATTTATCATCTTCTCTTCAAATTCAATATTGGCTTTCGTCATTTTATTGATAATCTTTGATGGCGATTCGCTTTCATAACTATTTGCCCATACTTGCAGACACCATGTCACTGCTTGTTCATAAGGAAGCCTTAATTTCTTAATGAAAAAAGATTCCAACTTTTTATATTCAGAGGAACTTGCCTCATATCCAGTTCTACATATCTCATCTATCTGCTGTGCCGATGGAATATAAAAATCTTTATCCATCTGTTGTCGAAGCAAGTAACCAAATTCTTCATCCTCAAACAGCTGTAAATGCACAAATATTCCTTTTTCTGAGTATAATGGATTCTCTTTTGGCCATCCTTTCATCCCAATTCTGTCCATTGTAAAAAGACATGATTCCACAATATCAACCGGCATTTCCCAAAGCATTTCTATCATTTCATCTATAGAGCACTTCACTTTCTGCCTATACATTTCATAAATAACTTCAATCGGTGCTATTCCATAATATTGTATAAAAAAATGTATGCACTTTACCATCCAGCCTTTTCTGCATTGCTTCCGTCGAAATGACTCATCATCTACTTTGGAAAAGGCAACAGCAACATCTTCAAATACACAAAATCTGTCAGTAGGCTCTTCAAAATATCCGATCCAGTATCTGTAAAGCTGCATCGCATCTACCACTTCATTTACAGAAACAGCTGTAGGAGAAATACAAGCTTTCCGAAATAAGTCCATCTGTTCTTTTGTAAGGCATGCTAATCTGCTTCTAAGCATTTCCTCTGTACAAAAATTATCAACAATTCTATCTATTAAATCAGCTTTTCGGAGTCCTGAACACTTTCTGATTTCAAAACTTCTTGCCTGATCTAAGAGTTCTTCTTTTGTATATTCTGTCAAATATTCTCTTAATAACATTTCTGCTCCATATCTATAATAATTTATCTTCTATAACAAAATCCATATTCTTTTTTTAATCTCTCATATATTTCAAATGCGATCGGACAGACTTCTACTGTTTCCAATACACTGTACAAACTATGTAACCTCTCTGGTTGATCCGTATATGGATATTTCCTGCAATTCTCAGGTTTATATTCTCCCAGCTTACAGTTTCCGTCTTTTTCCAGAAAATCACATGGATGATGCTTAGTTACATATATGTTTTCACTTTCTTTTTTCATCAAATACGACTTTATAAACTCTTCTTTCGTAATTCCCAAATATTCTGCATCTTTCTCCAAATCTTCTTCCGGAATACTTCCGCAGTACATCTTACAACAGTTCCTACATCTGCTGCAGTCATAATTTGCAAACAACTCTTCATGAAGTTTTTTGAACCGTTCGTCCAATTCTTTTTCATCTGCATTACATTTTAAAAATGTACGGAATTCAATATTTTCATTTCCCTTTTTCTTCGCTTCAAATTTTACTTTTCTTGGTGCAATCATATTATCACCTCATTTTTCTCATCTTTTGCTGACACTGAGCCTTTTCTCACCCAACTCTGTCCCGTCAAATTTATCCTTTACATATTGACAGGTTGCAAAATAATAATCCTGACTTCCTTTCTATCAAAACTCCTGTTAAAATTTGTTTCAAAAGCATGCCTGTCTTTTATAATTTTTTCTTTGTCGTAGATATAAAAGAATATATAATCCGCCTTATAATGTACAATATCAGCTTCTATTTCTTCTGTCAGCTTTTTTAAGTTTGTTGATGTTCTTGTACACTTTGCTTCTATGATTGTATTTAAAGAAAGAATTTTTATATCGCTTCTAACAGTTCCAACTCCCGAATCATCACTTACCTCTCTTCTAGCATCCGGATACAATGGCTTTATAACTGCATAAAGCAAATGCTGTAAATCATATTCATTTTCAATCTGTATTTTTTTCAAGTTTTCAGACGTAAGTGATGCCCTCTTATCTGGTTTTACTTCCCTAAACGCTTCTAAGAAGAAATAAAAATTTCGCAGATACCTTTCAATCTCCTTTTGAATAAATTGTGATGACTCCTCATATTCTTCACATAAAATACTGTCCAAATAGATCAACAGATTTTCTTTTGCCTTTAACATATTTTCACGGGTAGATTCTTTTGAAAATTTGTTCACCATATATTTCTGTTTATTTCTAATATTTTGAACAATATCATTCTTATATGATTCTTGTTTCATCATCTGGTGCAGCTTCAATATAAATGCCTCATATTCCTCTACAGTATCCACTAATTTCAACTTTTCGATATATTCTTTCAGCATATTATCCATTCATTCTCCCCCATCTCAGATAAAACAAAAACAGCGGATCCAAAACATACACTTTTCCGTCTTTCCATTCTATTGCTTTATAAATTTCTTCTTTTTCTTTTAGGATTGTTTGTAAATTATTTAAATGACTTTTTACAGAATTTCTATCTGGTTTTCCTTCTGTTTTAGGAATAAGGTTTATGATTCTATCATAAACTGTGTCAAAATCTAATTCCATAATTGGAGGATTTTTGGCTAACGATTCCACGATCAGTCCATACAAATCCAATTCTTTTCCATCTAATGTTTTGTATAAATTTCTTTTCTTTCCACGCGGATTTGGACCTTTAGACATTACATTTACCACATCGTAATAGTTAAAGTTAACCGTTGTAAATTTATATGCCATTTCCAACATATCAAAATTTACAATATGCTCATTTTTGTCTTCCAACAATGTGCAAATGCTCAGACAAATATACTGCATTAACTGTGGTGATGTAAGACATTCAACTGCCAACTGTTCTGCAACTTCATCTGTTATCTTAATGTCAAGCTGCTTAAAACCTTTTAAAGCAATCTCTTTTAAATCCTTTTTTTCCCACGCTTCAATATTAATTAAACTCAATCTTCCCGATAAATCTGCATTCTGTCGAATTGCATCGTCTGCCCTATGCGGAAGAGAAACTACGACTACCTTTAATTCTCTTCTAATTGCATCTTTGAGCTGTTGTGCCATTTTTGTCTGCATCTCTTTTGAAGCATAATGAAAATCATCAATTACTAATACTTTATCGTGCTCTTTATAATATTGAATAACGGTATCTTTCGCTAGAACATACTTTTCACTTTTACTATCTGTTTCCTTACTATTTCCTTCATTAACCTCTCTTTCTGTTGTCAATTCTCCTTTATAAGGCAACCCCACTTTTGCAGCAACAATTGCCCAAAAATCTGTGTTGCTGTTAAAATCCGCACCAGAAATTTCAACAATGTTGTCAAATCCAATTACCTTCTCGCATAAGATTGTCTTTCCCATTTTTGATGGTCCAATTAATGATGTAAGGCAACCCGCTGTTCTCAATGCCTGCTTTAAACGCAATTCATATGATATACCTGTATTTTCATAATTCCTGGAGACATATGTATATTCCGGATACGCTCCAGGTTTAAATACATTTTCTGCTTTTAGTCTCATATTAGCACCTCCAAATATTAATTACTCTAATTATAACACATTTTATTACTTTTTAAACATTTTATTACTTTTTATTGGTCTAAATATCATTTGACCATAATATAACTTCATTGTTATACTCCAGCACAAATGATTTTGTTCTCTAGCATACTTAATAGAAAACAAAAAGGCTGAAGCCCATGATGCGACTCCAACCCTTTAATTTCTCTCGACAAAAGAAAACATATAACCCTTGCATTTATATTTAATTATTCTGAATGATATTCACTCCAAATTACCATTTTTGCGTAACAAATTCAATTTCGTAACAATATCATTCTTTCATTTTCAGTTTCGTTTAGTTTCATCCAATCCATACATCTCGTACTTCAAATCACAGAACAACACTATATATTGTTCTTTAGCACTGCTACATTATAGCACTTCAGAAACATCCAGAAACAAAATACTCTATCTAAAATTGTATTATACTGTTTTACTTCCATGTTACACTTTTATCTACTAGACTACTTTCCAATCAATCATTTCAAGCACTCTCTAGGATTTCAAATGATATATTTTTGATGTAAATTCTCACTTTCAATTTTAAATCCCCTTATAAATTAAGGTTTTTTCAAATATGTTTGTCTGCTGCCGTGGCAGATAAAAAGTACTTTTATCATTATTGCATAACCTCGCATTTCTTAGTTTTTCTTGGTATTTCGGGCTTTGTAAGCCCTTGTAAAAAATTGCTTTCTGACATAAATTGGTGTGTTATGGCATATGTTATACCGCAAAAGGTGTAAAATAAGGTGTAGATTTCACGGTTTTACACCTTACTATTTTAAGCTTTAAAAACGTAATTACACAACCCGAAGTCTGGCGACTTCTTCTCTGGCATCCTCAAGATTTACATGTGTATACGTATTCAATGTAACACTTATATCTGAATGCTCCATCAAATATTGTAATGCCTTTAGATTCATTCCCGACTTCGCCATATGGGAACAATAAGTGTGTCTGCATACATGCGGTGTAACATTTGGCATCTGAACCTTGTAAATTCTATTATACTTCTGAACGATATGTTTAAAGTAATGCTCCCAGTGTAAGGAATAACATATACTTCCATCTTTATCAAAGTATAAAAATCCGCTTTTTCCATCTATCATAGGTTCTGCTTTTGGTGGATTTCGTTTTTCTATAATCTTCTGAAAACATTCTTCCACATCCGCAGTCATAGGTATCTTTCTTGTTCCGCTGGTTGTCTTCGTTTCTTGAATGTAATATCCGATTTTTGATTTCTTCTGCAATTGATGGTCAATATTGATTGTGTGTTCCTTAAAATCAATATCAGAAACAGTCAGCCCACAAAATTCGGAAATACGAAGACCCGTCTTAAACAGTATATAAATGCCTTCGTAGTATTTACTGAAATGTGGATCATCCTTCACAAATCGTAAAAGTTTACGTTCCTCTACTCTGCTGATTGCTTCTCTTGTCACACTGTCATTCACAATCACTTCCACCAGTTGAAACTGAAATGGATTTTTCCTAATCAGATCATCGTCTACTGCTAATTGAAATGCCGGACGAAGAACTCCACGAATAGAATGAATGGAACTGTAGCTTTTCTTCTCAACTTTTTGAAGATGGATCAGCCAGCATTTCGCATCAGAAATCCGAACCATGTCAATACGTTTTCTTCCAAATGGATCTTTCTTCAGAAGATTGACGACCGTCCCATATCCAGCAACCGTTGTCGGTCTGACACCAGTTCTAGTCGAAATATATTTTTCAACCAGTTCCAGCACTGTCATATTTCCGCCATTTGTTACAATCTGGTCAAATCGGTCTGCCTGGATTTTCTTTTCCATTTTGCGAAGTGATGATGTACAACGTTTTCCTTTGGGAGTCGCATCATTGTGGTCCAGTCTCCAACTATATACGCAGCGTTCTTTTCCCATCCCATCTACATACTTAAATCGATATCTGCCATCCGATAACTGCATTTCTCCATTGTGTAATATACGTCCTCTATGATCTCTCCTTTTTTCACTCATAATATTTTAGTCTCCTTCATCAAATGTTCATTTAACTTGGAAGACCGTCTCGGTAGTATTGATTATATCACAAGACACTCTCTTCGCTAAGATAAAATGAACATTATTTTCGCCATTGATTTCTGCCTTATCGACTGTCTTTTAAACCGTGCTGGATAAATCCAGGTACTTCTCAAATAATCTTCTCTTGAACCGAATATGTGAGCCAATTTCCAGAATAAAATCTGCTCCCACATTTTCATTGGCGATCTGTCTCAGCCTCTTCTCTCCAATCCCGTAATACTCTGCAGCCTCCGGAATGTTCAAAGAATATTTTTCCCAAACAGGTACCGTCTTGTCCACATTACTCATTTGCATTCAGCCTCCCTTCGGCTCCGTCCAATAGCTTTTTTGCTTTATCCATTTTCATATTTGCGATTTTCTCCCGTTTACTTGTCCCTCCCACATATATCGGTGTACACATTTCCAGAATACGATCATAAATACGCTTTTTCTCTAACATCGTTTCATTTTTCAGTTCTTTCAACGGAAGATTGGTTGTTACAATCAATGGTCTTCCAGAGCAGATTCTCCGGTCTATGACGCTAAATACAATTCCCAACGCATATTCTGAATTACGTTCTACGCCCAGATCATCGATAATCAAAAGTTCATAACCAGCCAAGGCATCGATGTATTCTGTTTTATCTGCCAATGGAAATATATCATCAATAATCGTATTGAAATTTGTCATCTTGACTGTTACTTCCTGTTTCAAAAGGGCATTGGCAATACAACCGGAAACATAGCTTTTTCCAGTGCCAATCGGTCCCCAGAACAATAACCCTATATGATTTCGTTTCATCTCATTCCAATTTTCAACATAACTTTTTGCTCGATTCATAACCGCATCCGACATATCCGCATTTTCAAACGTCCACTCTTCCATTCTGGTTTCTTCAAAACAGATTCTTGTATTTCTACTGACTAATTCCCGGTGTTCTTTTTCCTTAAAATATCTTTACTTTTCTTCATATTCTTTTCTGTCGCAGGCACATTGTCTGGAATGTTTCTTCATCCCCATAAATCCTCCTGCCGGGAAATACGCCTCTTTCGGTTCTCCACAGACTTTGCAATACTTCAATCCATCTTTAACCCAATACATTGTATCTTCTTCTCTCATCACAGACTTTCTCCTTCTCCATAGCAATAATTTACTTCATGATATTTATTTCTTTTATATTTCTCAGTTACTTTACTAGGTGCCACATTCCCGACTTCTGGACAGCCAGTTTTACGACCAAATGGAGTATTCTTTTCCAACTCTGTCATAGCCATCTTCTCGTCCGCTTTATTATCAACTGGCTGTAAACTTATCTCATCAGATGGAATTCTCACATATAAATGATTTGGTTCTGAAAATCCGCCGGATCTGCGAACCAATAATCCTGCCTCGTCTAATTCCTTCAATACTATTTTTACAGATGATTTGCACTTACCAATCTGAGCAGATAATTCATCAATAGGAAATATCAGATATACATTTCCTTTGTTGTCTATCCAACTATTCTTCCTCGATATCCGTGCACGATCATACAAAATCATATAAAGAAATTTTGCATTTTGAAAAATTTAAAGATGTAACAAAAACTTCGGGAACTGGAAATACTGAATTGTCTGCTCTGACTCCGTCATGTATTCATATTTCATTTTCTCGCCTCGTTTCTAATTAAATTTACTGTAAAGATGTTTTCTAAGCCGGCTGAAAAAATGTCCTTACATATATCGAAACGCTGGGAGGCATAAATACAGGGTGTGAACAAAATTTTTTACAAAAACAAAAGCACTCAACTTATTAGGTTGAATGCCTTGTTAAAATATTCATTATTTTGTTGTCTGTGACTCCCTGATACGCTTTGCGTATCTGCTAAAATATATATGCTTGCAAATATATTTTTATGTGAGTATGGGGAAACGAATTCCCCCATCAAGTTCTTGATCCGTGAATAATATAGAATTGGCAAACTGGCGATACTGTATTACACGGGTGGATCTTGCTCTGGTGGTTCTTCTTTTGAAAAGAACTAAATAGTGTTTGAATTCTATTTTGAAATATTGCGGTAACCACCGATCATTATCCATTTTTTTCATTTTATGCTTAATATTTATTGGATAAATGATTTTCATCCTTTTTTCCCTTATGATGATAAAGGAATTTTTATAAGTTTTCCGTTAAAGTCTTATCCTTTTATTTTATATTAATGAACACAAACCTGCTCCGACACAACTTCGTTAAAAGTATGTGATAAATTCACAGTTCCCATTTTAATATGTTTATCAATATACTCAAGTAACTCTGTTCCATCCAAATATATGTACATCTGTGGTGCAACAAATCTCGGCACATCACGCCTTAAATCCTCAAGTGGTATCTCTGTGGTTTCTTGGAACTCATCAATCTCCATAGCATATCGATATGATTCTTGATATTTTTCAATACGGGCAACGGCATCCCTATCGTTTTTAAATTCTTCTCTCCAGTCAGACAACAAATGACGCTTACCAAGATACACAATGCCTGTGATTGCCTTAACAGGTGCACTCTCATACATATATGCCATGATTGGTTCATCCGGGAAATTTCTTCTATGTTCAAATATTTTTTCCCCAGACTTTATTTTTTCATACACTTCTGGTTTAAAACTTAAAAGCATTTTTCTCACTTAGAACACCACCTAATTCCATTTACATTCCATATGCAACACTGTCGGTGGCATACCCTCAAATTTTATTGCAAATTTCAAACTCGGTTCAACCTTTGAATCCGCACTATGAATTCTGAAACTTAATTGCCAACCGTTATTTAAATACATCTCAGCCGTATTATCACTGTCTTTTTTCATTTTTAAAGCAACCAATTCTGTAGGAAGTTCAACAATTGGAACTGTAATCGCTGATACCTTTACTTTACTTGGTTTATTTAAATTCCCATGAACATTAAATGTATAAATCAGCGTTAAATGCTTATTATCTCTACTAACAATCTTATAATAATCTTCAACCCCAATTAGATATTCTAATAATTTTTGCGGCAAGTCCTTATCAATTGAGTATGAACGATTAATCTCGTTCATAAACGCCTTTAATATTGGAATGTATACTTCCGTTTCTTTATTTGGAAATTCTGACCATTTTTCACCATTAGCTTTTCCCGCTTTTAATCTATCAAATATTGGTGATACCGTTTCCCAGTATTCCTGACTACATGGAATTCCAAACCATGCTTTTCCAAAATCTAACTTATGGCTCAATCGACTATGTTTAGCATCTTCATGCTTATGCTTAATACTAAGCCCAATTTCCCATTCAATATCTTCTCTTTTTATTACAATATCTCTAACATCTCCTGCAACGCCTTTTACGTCTTTTTGAAATTCAATAGTAAGTTCATCTTTATCTGTTTCAGACAATCTGGGTTCTAATTCTAAAATCATATCAATGGCGGCACTAGCAGAAAACATAAACAAATCCTGAGTTTCCTCATCCATACGTAACCATGCTTTTTCATTTGCAACTAAACTGGAATTTTTCTCAATTCTTGTTTTTCTCAATTCAGATAATGTTTTATATAAAGTTTGCATCCAAGCATATTCATATGCTCTACCCTGATCATTACTCTTTGTACTCACTTTCTTTTCATTAACCTCCTTGGCATCAATAGCATCTCTATCAATTTCGACGGAATCACCTTTTCCTTCAAGATACAATTTTATTGCTGTTGCAATCTCATATGCCAAATTCACAGGAACTGCATTTCCAATCATCTTATATGCTGTATTTGTATCGTTGTATAAAAATTTGAAATCATCTGGGAACCCTTGTACTCTTGCAACTTCACGAATTGTCATTCTTCTATAAAGATACTCTTTTCCTTCCACAAATCTGCAATCATTTTTTCCAACTTTTACCATTTTAGGCGCCTGTGGATGCAACTGACACTGCCTCCCAGAGGCCTGAACTGTAAATGCTTGTTCATCCCAACCTTTAACACGATTACGACTCATGAATATCGGTGAATATGCACCCGTGAAATACTCATTATTATTTATCGCTTCCGGATTATGTCGATTTTTTTCTCCCGAAGGAACTGCTGTATCTTGCAAATCCCAAATTATATCACGTAAAGTAATCTTCTTAGAATTATCCTTAGTAGACCCCTTAGGAAAACCAAAATCTATGTTCAAATCTTTTCTGAAACCTATATAAAATACTCTTTTTCTTTCTTCCGCAACGCCATAATCTTTAGCATTAACCAACGTAAAAGAAACATCATATCCTGCTTTATCAAATAATTCCAAAATATTTTGAACGGCAATTGAATGTCTATTGGCAAGCATTCCACTCACATTTTCTGCCAAAAAAAACTTTGGCTGAAATTCCTTTAATATTCTTATGTAATCAAAAAATAATTGACCTCTTGCATCTTTAATTCCTTTAAGAGAACCCGCTTCTGACCATGACTGACATGGCGGTCCACCTATGATACCATCCACTTCTCCGTCTATATATTGGGCTATATCATCCTTTGTAACTTGCCTGATATCACCCTCAATTAAATGTGTATTAGGATGATTAACCTTGTAGGTTTCCCATATTGTTTTGTCAAATTCATTTGCTACAGGTATATTAAATCCAGCTCTCTCAAAACCTAAATCAAGTCCCCCACATCCACTAAACAAACTAATTACATTCATTAAATTATGCTCCTTCATTCTCGTTCTTTTTTATTATTTTTGCAGCTTCAATAAGTGCTGTTCTTCGCACAAATTCACTATAAGAAGCATATGCCTCTAATCTGGCAGCCTGCTTGAATTTATCTAATTCTTCTTCGCTCACTCGTATGCTTATTGATATTGATTTTTTCACTCTTGAACACCTCCAACTACTATATAAAATAAAGCATTCGTGCACATATGTCAATACATTGTTGCACGAACGCTCGTTCTGTTTTTTCTATGATCATCTGACAATTTATAAAATTATAATGATTATTAAGTTCTGGGTAATCTTTGTTTTATATAACATCTAGAATATTACTCATCATAATCTTTTTCTTTCTGCTAATGTGATTTATTTGTTCGTATCACAATCTACTTATCTCCTTCAAGTTGCATCTTTGTACTGGCAAACTATATTTCTTATACTTATATCCAATGTATCCAGCAAAACTATTTTCATGTGTAGAAATCAACAATTGAATATCTGGAAACTCTGTTCTCATTAATTCCACAAACGAAACTATATTCAAATCATCCATACACTGAACTGGATCATCAATTAACATTATATTTAATCCATCATTTACAAATATCTTATGTAACGCTAGCGAAAATGCAAGCAAAATACCAGATAATTGTCCTGAACTCATAGTATATAAGTAAACGCAAAATAGGTTCTTTCCATTGTTAGTTGAATTCAAAGTATTAAATTGATATGATATGTATATAGGTGGAGGTAGCAAACAAATGAAAGATTTTATTACTGCATTAGATCCGAATTATCAACTTGACAAATATCATATCAAAAATAATGTTGTTGTATTTTATATTAGCTCCAAGATGAGTGAAGTAAAATGTCCTTATTGTGGTACTCTTTCATCAAAGGTACATTCATCTTATGAAAGAGAAATTCAAGATCTTCCTATGCAAAATAGAAAGGTAATACTTCTTGTGAAAACTAGAAAAATGTTTTGTTCTAATTGCAAATGTGAAAAGAAAACATTTTCTGAGTGTCATCCATTTGTAGAAAATAATGGAAAGAAAACCAGAAGACTTGTTCAGAATATATTATTTACATCAGCACAGCTTAGTTCTGTGAATGCAGCAAAGATTCTAAAATCAAACAGTATAGAAGTTGGAAAAAGCAGTATCTGTTCTTTGCTTAAAAAAAATGCCATCAATTGTGGATAAGTCTTCTGTAAAAAAAGTTTGTGTTGATGACTTCGCGTTGCGCAAACGGTTTTCGTATGGAACAGTGATGGTTGATTTGGAAAGTCATAAGATAATCGATTTGATTCCAACTCGAAATACTAATGAAGTAAAAGAGTGGTTGTCAAAATATCCTAATATTGAAGTTATTTCTAGAGATGGTGCACAGTTGTATGCAAATGCAGCAGAAAGATCGCATCCTGGTATAACCCAAGTAAGTGACAGATTCCACATAATAAAGGGACTGACTGAGGCTATAACAAAGTATATGATAAGAACATTTCCTGCACGTATAGAAATTCCAGCAGTAAGCGCTGAAGCTGATGAAATTTTAAAATTACATAACATAAATAATCACAAAGAACGTGTTAGTTTTGCTCACCAAAAACGTTCGGAAAATATGACAGTCAATGAAATCGCATTATTATTGCACTCCTCCGTAAAAACAGTTCAAAAATATTTGATGCTCGATCCTGATGAAATTGAAAATAGGACAATTGTAAAGGAAAAGAAACATCTATTAGCTATGAAACAGAAACAAAATGAAGTTAATGAGGCAAGAGCATTAGCAAAAAAAGGTGTGCCTATAGAAGAAATAGCCAAGACTATGCATCATACCTGTAAAACGATACAAAGATATTTATCTCCAGATTATTCTGTTGAAGATGGACATTATAATGCTCGTATTCCAGGAAAGCTTGCACCATATGAAGCTGAAGTAATTAAGTTAAGAAGCGAGGGAATGACTTATCCCAATATTCATAAAATTATTACCGAAAAAGGTTATAAAGGTTCAGTTGCATCCTTAAGGATGTTCATTCAAAAAGAACGTATTCGAAATGAAGCACATTTAAGTCAACAAGAGACCTGCTCGGATTATCAATCGAAAGAATACATTCAGAGAAGATCTTTGATACAATTAATCTATAAGGGATTAAGGTAAACGCAAAATAGCGAGTACCTTGACATTTTTAGGTGGCTGCTTTGCAGCCACCGATATTTAAGATTTGCGGATCTCTGCTGGAAGTTTTTCTGACCAGGGCAGAAGATCTTCCAGAAAAGAACAATCCTTATCATTCATGTGTTTCGGAATCTCTTCCAAGAGATGCTGCACATAATCAAAAGGTTTCAGATTATTGGCTTTTGCAGTTTCTACAATACTGTAAATGATTGCGGAAGACTTAGCACCATGGATTGTATCGATCATCTGCCAGTTCTTCTTTCCGATACAGAAACCCCGGATTGCCCTTTCGGATGCATTATTATCGATTGGGACATCTCCATCTGTAAGAAATACCCGGAGATATTTTTCCTGATTCTGCGCATAGCCAACAGCATCACCAAATTTATCCTTCTTAGACACATTTATAGTTTTTAGGTACGCAAAAAACGCATCCACAAGCGGTTTGATAACCGCTTGCCGTTGCTTAAGCCGTTCATCAGAAGAAAGGTCATTCAGTTTCCCTTCTTCCCGATAGATCGCCTGGATCTGTTTCATCAGAAGAAATGCATGGGATTCCTTTTGATAGGATTTTGGGATCAGCTTTAAGGCTTCATCAAATCTGCGGCGACAGTGTACCCAGCATCCAGCAATGGTCAGTTCTTCCAACTCTTTTTCTAAAGTATGGTAGACCTGGTAACCGTCTGTTACACAGATACCGTCGTATCCTTTTAGGAATTCCCGTGGATGGGATGCATTTCTCGTCTGCTGGTATTCATACAGGACAATCTGCCGTTTTTGATACAAATGTCCGGAACGGTATACCCACATCCAGCTTTTACTCCCGGCTTTGCGTCCGTCATGGTTTACAAGCACCGGCGTCTCATCTGCCTGGATGACGTGATAGAAATACAATTCTTTATGAAGATGATTATAAAGGATGGATAGATATTCCTCTGCCAAACGTATGCACCAGTTTGCCATGTTCTGCCTTGTGATCTGCAGACCATAACGCTGGAATTCCTGCTCTAACCGATAGAGAGGAACTGCATTCACATACTTTCCATTGATGATTGCAGCACCCAGAGATGGTGATACCAGGCTCCCATGCAGTAACGCCTTTGGATGATCCGCCTTTACCATGTGTTCATCTGTTTTGCTGGCATACACGCCGATGTGATGTTCTTCCACTTCTACCTTCGCAGGTACAAAATGATACTTCCTGGAAATGGCATCCGGTAACTGTTTCCAACCTTTGACACCGAATTCTGCTTCCAATTCCTCTTCGGACAGATAATGGTCGATCCGTCTGAATGAAAGGCCGGAAAGATCTACTTCTTTCTTTCCCTTACGCTTCGGCTGCTTTGGAGCCTTCCGTTCCAGATCCTCAGGCTCTGCCGCATTAAGATCACAGACAACTTCCGCTTCATTGAAAAAGACAATCGTTCCATCTACTTCACGGAAACAGATCTGACTGGTATCTTCCATTTTTTCAGAAGACCTGCCAAAACGGTTCTGCTTACCAAGGATCACCTGTTCCATCAGAAGCTGCATTTTTTCATTCGATGCGTGAAGCTCTTTTGTTATGGCTTCCAATTGCTCCTGCTGTTGTAAAAGAAGCTGGATAAGAAACGACTTATCAACACTGTTTAATTGTTCCTCCGTATACTTAACTGCCATAACCAAACCTCACTTTCCTGAGTGCTATTATAGCAGAGCCAACGGTTTTTGACTATTTTTGAATTCTGTCACCCTCGTCATTTTGACGGTGGATAACAGTCATGAATACCTGAAAAGAAAAGCCTGGATTTCAGATATTTATGACTGTTATCCACAATCTGAAAAGTTTTGGAATCAGGAGTATATAGAAACTCACAGAAAGCTTTCAGAATGTGAATAACTTTAAATTTTATATCGCACAGGATAACCTGACATGGATGAAAATGATTTTATTTTCTACGTTTTGCACAAATCACAAGGAAAATTCAGGATCCGGAACTTCTTCTATTGGGCGCCGGGCAACGATTTCCAGACCCTGCATCAGCATCTGATACTGGTCTGTGGTGATCTCCAGCGCTTCCTCTTTTGTACGGGGCCATCGGAAGTTCCCGTTTTCAATCCGCTTGTACAGAAGGAGAAATCCGTCTCCTTCCCAGATAAGTCCTTTTATGCGATCCGTGCGTTTGCCACAAAATAAGAATAATGTATTCTTATCGTAAGGATCCAGCTGGAACTGAAAACGTATAATTCTGTCTAAGCCATCAATTCCTCTGCGCAGATCTGTAAATCCGGTCGCCAGATACACTTTTTTGAACCCAGGGCCATCATTGAGCATTGCTGATCACTCCCAAAAGTGTTTTTAGAAATGAGGCAGATGCCTGTTCCGTGATTTCCAAAGTAAGGTGGTCTCTACATCTAATCACGGCAGCAATTTTATGTTCCGATGTCATATTCACCGGATGGATTGCAGGAGAAGGAACTTCTACAAATGTTTGTGTCTGCTCCGCAGTTTCCAGGTAAGCCTCACGGACTTTTCGGAGCCTCCAGTAATAACTCGCTTTTGTAATGTCATGCAGCTGACACCATTCATCGATCTTCATTCCTTGCGGACAGTTTTGACAGTCTCTGATCAGATCAGCCCATTCACTCAGACGGGTTTGCTGTGCAACTAAACTTGTGTGAGATTTCATGACTTACCTCCTGTGATAAAGTCTAAAAAGTTGAGTACTAAACTATTTGGACTTTGTAGTGATGAGTCTATTATCTCACATTGAATGATTTTGAACAGGTACTTGCTATTTTGCGTTTACCTATATTCAAGGCGCGACGAAAGATTAGAAACATGGCTTGAAAAAATAGAAAATTTTAACATACCTGAGCTACAGACCTATGTTAACGGCATAAGAATTGATATTAATGTGGTAAAAAACGGGATAAAATTAAAGTATAATAATGGACTTGCCGAAGGAAGTGTCAACAAAATTAAAGTAATTAAGAGAATTATGTATGGACGAAATAGTTTTGATTTATTAAAAGCAAAAGTGCTTTTACACGAGCAATTTCGCTGTGAATTCAACTAACAATGGAAAGAACCTATTTTGCGTTTACGCTAAAACGATTGTTGCCCACCTGCACAATTTTGCCAAAATATACATAAAATGGGCATCGGTCATCCATTAAAAATGGATAGAGATTTACGATGCCCCTTTTCTATTCAATCAACATATTTGCTTTAATATTTTATTTCTAACTGAATCTATTTGCTTCCTAATTATAAATTGTTGATCCATATTCTTTTTAATTTTTGAAACAATGATTTCTTGTTCTTTAAGTGATATATTTGGTATCGGCAGATCTTTGATAACAGTAGGAAAAATATTTGTATTATTTCCCAATCCTTTTTTATAAATCTCTACCAAATATTGAAAATAGGATGTCCTAAAATAATAATACGCAAAATAAGGATTATAATCTTCTAAGCGTATTCTCATTGTAAAATCCGCAAATATCCCTTTTAAATCCTCTTCAATCAAAGCAACTTTCCCAATAGTTCCTTCTCCGGAACGCGCCATAATAATATCATACTTCTTTACACTTTTATTACCATTCTTACTCGAATATGACATATCTACTAATGCAGCCGTTTCTGAATCAAATCTCCATTTTTTTATTGTTGCCATTGATATATATACATATTCTCCATGTTCATTGTAATCTTTGGTCGATATGCTTGCTCCAAGCTCAATCGGCTCACTTAAAAAATGCTTTATTGATAGATCACTCATTTTTCTTAACTGTTGCATCACAAAACGCCCGGCAGGTCTATGATACTTAACACTAAATCTCATATCTTGGTTGTTAGAGAACATACTTTGCATCAAACAGTACGAGTTATTTTTCTTTAGTGTTTCAAAAGTTTCATAATCAAACTCAAACTTTTCACCAAATACAGTATCAATTACTGCTGTCTCATTTTTTAATGTTTTTTTTAATTTTATAATTTGATCTTCATATGTCAATAAACGCTTGACTATTTCATCTTGCTTTTTTTTGTCTATTTCTGGAATACGTATTCTTGATAATTCTTTCTTGGACAAATATTTTGACGAAAAAACTTTATCAAACAAATCTTTAATAACGCAATTGAAATACCACAGTAAATATTTTTTATTTACCTTTGTTTCATCCAACTTTACCCAAAATACGTTTTGATTAATATAAACGTCTCTATCTACAATAAAGGCCAATCCAACCGTCATCGCATTTGAAATCAATAATGAGCCTTTTGGCACTAATACCATATTGCCACATTCCTCTATCGCTACGTCGGTTATTTTTTCTTCAGCATCTGGATTAAGCATATATAAGTCAGTATCAACATCTGCCAATGTTATAAAATCATAATCTCCCCCCCAATAGTCAACTCTAAATTTTGAAGGTGTTCTACCAGACTTAATATCCGTTTCATAATTTTTATTTTCCAGAAACTCCTTTAATGGGATACCATTCTTATATAATCCTGAATAATCTTTTAACCCCATTTTGTAATCATCTGAAAATTCAAATAAATGAATAGACTTCATTCTTACACTCACATCTGCCACCTCAATCCCAATTAAGTTTTCTAAGATAATCCAAAACAGTCAATAAAGTGGACTCTCGCAAAGCTATTTTTTCGCTTTTATATTTTTTTAATATACCAATCCTAAACATATCAATAAGATCTTTATCTATTCTTTCTGCGTATTCTTCCTTTAGTTTATAAGATTTATCATAGTATTTTTCTACAAACAACTCTATTCCCTTCAAATCATCCTTAATTTTGTTTTCCTTATCAATAACATTTTTTATTTTCTTATTTATGCTACTAATTTTCTTATCATCTTTTTCCTTACTAAGTTTATTTCTCTCCTTTTTTATTAATACTTCCAATTCGTTTATATTGTTCTGATACTCATCACGAATATATTCAAAATCTATTATTTCCGGTGCATATTCCAACGAATACAAATCGTTTTGTGTTTCCTTCTCTCCTCGTTTTGTACGTTTGTAGCCAATATTATCTACTTCTGCCATAAATACTTCATAATCAAAGTGCCTTGATACTTCATTGAATACCCACCATGTATTTACATATCCAAATGCATCAACTGTATCTTTATCATATGAACACAAATCACTCAACTCTAATCTATATTTTTCTATTAAGCTATCAACATCCAATTGCTTGTCCTTTTCTACAAGAAAATCCTTTAAGAATTCACATATTAATGTATGCTCTTCCTTCACGGTCATATCCTTTATAGAGGGTAATTTTTCTTTTTTCTTGAGCCCATCATGTACCAAAACTAAATTTTCAACTCTCGTTTTTTTATATCGATAATCATTTGAAACTTCATCCCATTTTTCATCCCACAAAGCAACATCTTCCGCTTTTTTCTTTTGCGCAAAAAGAATACTTGTCTTCGTAGATGTATATGGTTCAAAGGCAGTTTTAGGTAATGAAACAATAGCTTTTACATAAAAAAATCTATATATAAATAATCTAATATATTTATTTTCAGTTGTATCAAAAATACTATCCGGCAAAACAGCTGCCAATCTTCCTTCTTCTTTTAGAAGCTGATACCAACGTTCTATAAATAAGTTTTCTGAATTCTTTTTATCACTAAATAAGAATCTATTTTTATAATCATTTGCATCTTCTCCATCACCAAACGTTAAACTAAAAGGCGGATTTGTAATAACAAAATCAAATTCCTCATTTAAATAATATTCTTGATTACAAAATCTAACTTTCTTCTTATTATTCAACTTATTCTCAAATCCTTGTATAATTCGTGCCGGATCATGATAAACATCAAAATTGTGTAAACCATTTTTATTGAAAATATTTGCATTTCCGTCACCATGAAGTATCATATTGACTTTTGTTGCAGTAGTTAATTCAACATTGCTTTCTATTCCATAAATAAATCTATTAGCCCAGGTATTAATTTGATTTTTATCATCCTCATCTTCTATAAAAAGTTGCTTCTGTAAAACATTCTTTATAGGTTTCGCCACTTTGATCTCAGAACTTTTTTCAAGATAATATTCCGATATAGCCTTCATTGACTCTAGCAAAAATGTTCCTGATCCACAAGAAGGATCAATAATATATGGTAACAGCGTATCTGGACTTTTTTGCGTGGTAATTCTATCATACGCAACTTCCTTAATCCCAAGCGCTTCAATAATAAAACGAACTATATTTTTATGTGTAAAAAATTGTCCTTTCGACTGTTTAAATTCATTTTCTATAATACTTTCAAAAAAATCACCTAACAAATCACTTTGATTTTTATTTTTCGTAATAGAAATGCCTTCTAAAATATGTACAACTCCTATTATTTTAGACATCTCTACTTTATCTAAATCAATAAAATTTGATTTTTCAATGATTTCTTCCGGCATATTTAATAATGATTTCTGAGCCTCTTTATATTTATTCTCAAGTCTTGAAAAAGTCGTTTCAGCACTTTCTAATACTGTCTTTTTGCTCTTCGAATCATATTCATACATAAACTGAAAGGCATATTTTTCTCCATCTACGCACCATAGTTCGTCATATATTTTTGCAAGGAAAATATGCATTAAATAAAAAAAGATATCGTTATAACTAGTAGATCCTCCTCCCCATAAAACATTATGCAATTTACTTTGTAGCTTAACGAAATCATTTTTCTCCAATTCCATATCAAGTGGCTTATATTCTTCATTTTCATCCGATACATTGGCATAATATGCATGTTGAATCATTCCATAATTTGAAGGAATTCTAAATGAATCATCTAAAGGATTGGTCTCTTTCCATTTTTTATATGAAGAAGTTTCCGCATAATCTATTACATAAATCTTTTCATGTAATCTGTTTTCTTCTAAACCATAATAAACTAAATAGCTTACTTTTCCTTCTTGATTCTGAATAGCTGCCATATTAAATAACTGAGTTTCAATCTTTGCTTTATTACTTTCATATGTTTCAGGTGCTTTACATTCAATAAACAGGAAAACATTTTCAGGTGTTTTTTTATCTCTAACAATAATATCTATAAAAGCATTTTTATCCTTCGGTTTTGACCCAATATTATAGTGTTTCTCCAACTCTATACATTCGATTGGATATTTCATTTCAATAATTAACTTAACAACCAAATATGCTCTTACATAACCTTCATTTTCAAATTTAATTGGATTATGACAAACTATTTTATCCGAATAAACTATTTTTTTGTTCACTTCATCTATTGTCACAATTTTATGACTAGGATCATTTCTTTCGATATACTTTAGTATTTTTCTTTTTAATTTATCTTCCATATCTACTCTCTTTCTCGGATTTGTTATCGAATACTTTTTCTGCCTCTTTCAACGCTGTTCGTCTTACAAATTCACTATAAGAAGAATACGCTTCTTTTTTTTTGCAACCTGTTTCAATTTATCTAATTCTTCTTGACTTACCCTAATACTCATTGAATATGTTTTATTCATGTAAAGTTCCTCCCTATGATAGAAACTCATATCATTTGAGTGGAACATTTGCAATGCAGAGTTCCACTCATCAAACAGTATTCTTGCTGATCATAACATCCATATACTCCTCAAATCTTCTAACAATCATATATTTATTATCAATAAAAACTGTAAATCCACCTTCGTTAGTCTCTTCAATTCTACACATATATTTTATTTTCAAGCTAACTGCACCAAAAAACGAAGTGATTACACACAATTTTCTATATTTTTAATATTTAAAACCTCATTCGTAGCATCATATCTTTTTATATGCCCTGTTTTGCAAGGAATTCCAGTGATTTGTGAAATGTGTGATTTGCCTTGCATCTTGGCAAAGCAAGGCAAGATGAGGCAAGTTATTGCAGGCTGTCAGTAGTAAAGTTGGTAATAAACGAAAAATGTTTACACTAATTTCTTATATTTTACTTGTTATAAAATTCCACATCATAGCTATAACATCTGCTATTTCCTTTGCCTTATCCGGAAAAATAACAAAAAATAATGTCATTGTTGTTAAGATTGTCATTATCAAATTCAATCGTAAACTATTAGCTGTATTTTTATAGTCTGCCAAGTTTTGTAAAATCATTTTCTTCTCTTCAAATTCAGCAAGCATCATACCTATATCTTCATCAATTTTTCTTGATTCAGAAATAGCATTATCGCAAAAATTTGTATAAGAAATAAAAAATTTTCTCGATGCTAACTTAGCCACCGTATCACTGTACACATATAAATCTTCAAATCTTCTCTTAGATTTATCCCAGATATCATCTCTTTTATATCTGTTAAAATCATCTATCTCCCTTGAAAAATTATATTTAAGCTTTAGTAACAATTCTAAATTATTTCTCTTTAGCTTAATTTTATCTAACTTATGTTTGTAGTCTACAAGTGTCTTTCCAGCTTCTCTAGACAACATATCCAAAAACATAAATTTAAAATAATCAATAGCATACTCATTGATATGATGATAAACCTTATCCTTTATTGATTTAAATTGGCCTATTTCAATTCCGTCGTCCTTGAATATATAAAGAAGCCTATTGTTTGCATACAACCTACCATATCTTTCCGAAAGAGTATTCTCATAAAACATTTTGTGTCGCTCATCTATAAATTGGCCTTGATATTCTTCAACCCCTATGGAGTGCCAAAAATATCTATTATCATCACGCCAATCAATATTTGTACTATACACCTCTATTCTAGGAGGTGAAATATTTCTATTGTGAAAAACAAACGGAAATAATGAACTAAGTTCTTGCAAGAATTCCCATTCTATATAGCTTATAAATTCAAATATCCTATCCGCCTTTAAAGAATTGTCATTATATCGAGCAACGAAATAGTTTTTAAATGCACCTGTAGTTTTACTCTTGCCAGTCAATGTTTGATGTGCATATCCTCTAGTTTCATAATAATTATTTTCAATAATATTTTTCAATTCTTCCTTTTTTCCACTTTTTAGTTTAATATCGAAAACTAAAGAAAGATATCCAGAATTAACATTACATATTTTCACTGTAAAATAATCTATAATCTTTTCAAGTGGATGATTTTTAAACTCAAACACTCCACATTCCACAACATTATACCAAGCAAGTAAGGATGCATCCATCTGCTCAATTCTCTTACAAATCTCATCTAATCCTTCTATCGGTGCTGTCAGAAAACGATTAGAACGTCTTTTTTGTAATAATACTCGTATTCCTTTTTGTAGTTGATTAATATCTTCTCTTCTAATCAAATCCGCTACAACAATTGAATACATATCAAAAACTGAATCATCTGGCAAAGAATTGTCATCTCTTAACCCCCAATGATCACATTCAAAAATATTATCATAATTACTTTTCCAAAATTTTCTTCTCTTTCCTGGCAAAATCGATAATAATTTTGCTCTTCTTTTTGCATATAAATAAAGGAAATCTTCTTTTTTAATTTTATCTTTCAATCCATAATATTTCAAAGTACAAACTCCTATCACAAAAGCCATCCAATGATGCTCTGATTGTTCTATATGTAATTATTCATTTGCTTCATAACAAAAGCTGTCACTAATCAAATGCCTTATACAATCTGGAATTTTCTTATCCTTATCTTCAACCAATAAAATATCATACTTCGCTACACTGGCGTCCTTTGAAAAAATGAAATCTATGATTTCTCCATCGTTACTTTTTTCAACAGATGAATCCTTAACTCGCAAAGACATTGGCAAGAAAAAATCATTAATCTTGTTTCCACTTCTATCTGTGTTTTCTGTCAGCCCCAATGTAAATTCCAAATTTGTAACGCTGAGCTTACATGTAATTGTCATAGTCTGCATATCCTTAAGAACACAAACCATCTCATTTGTTAATTCTGGCAACCGCTTCAAACATGGCAGTTTCTTTTTGGCATTTGCATATATATGTCTTGCATCAAAATAGAACTGATTATTTGTAAGAATAGCCTTTTTTGCATTCCTATAAAAATCCTTTGCAGAAAGTATTGTCTCCACTCCTGTTAAATGCAGAAAATGATCCACCGGAAAAGAAACTTCAAAATATTCATCTCCATATACATACAGAAACGTTTTACCCGCCAAACTCTGGCTATATACAATTGCCGCCTCTATAATACCATGTCGTATTGCGTTTTTCTTATCTACCTTTGTTGCCATTTACACCTCATACATAAAGAGGAGTGTGATACTTAACCACACTCCTCTAGGAATTTCTTTTATAAAGAGTTTTCTGCTGGTTGTCAGCCTCGATATCCAGTTAAGATATCAATAATGACGTGAAAATCATTAAGTCCCCCACGTGGACTACAACTTTATCCAAGTTGCCAAGCTCGATGCCCAGTTAAGACATCTAATGAGATGGAATTTTATCCTGCTCCACCTGCAGCCCAACTTTTAACGATGCTCTTACATCGAGAACATTTCTGTTCTTACTTTCATTATACTCAATCAATCAAAAAAATCAACACGGTTCAGCAAATTTTAATTATTTCCAATATGACAAAATTACTTCCTGTTATATTTATCTATTTCTTTATTTTCTCTATTATTCCGATCCGGTCTTCCAAAGGTGTAAATAAGGTGCAAATTATTCGTCAATCATCAAAAAATCCTTTAAAACCAAGGCTTTCACGACATCCCTTAAACACTGCCGTGGCAAATGAAAAGTACTTTTATCATTGTTGCATAACCTCGCATTTCTTAGTTTTTCTTGGTATTTCGGGCTTTGTGAGCCTTTGTAATTTTTTGCTTTCTGGCATAACCTGGTTTATTTTCGCATAATATCGTCCGCAAAAGGTGTAAAAATGGGTTAAAAATTAACTGTATAACACATCACATTTTTATCCGAATACTTGCTTCAACACTTCTACAACATTCTCATTTTTCAGCCCAAATCTTTTCAATGAATTTTGATCAAATGGTTCCTGCTCCAACAAGTCAATAAAGCTATGTATATCGGCATCTACTGCTATCGGCAATTCTTCTACTTTTTCAAGTATAAGCTCCGAAGCAATACGCAAAACATCTTTCTTATGCTTCTTTATGTCACTGGAATCCACTTTTTCTCCTAAGTCTTTTTGCCTTTTTAAATCAAGATACGCTTTTGCTTTAAAAAGAATGATATATTCTGGTCTTAAAACAGAAAGGCCTTTTCTCACTTCTTTTCCATTGAGAAGTGCCTTATAGTAATCATCATTTAAAAGAATTGCTGACAAACTGGAAACTTCATCATCAATATGAATTGGAGTAATTCCTTTCGCATCTTTTAGTTAAAAATCACTTCTACAAAACAATTCGATCATTTTCGGAAAGTTATCGTCTTCTGGCTTATCAAATCTATAAAATTGAGGGTTGCTACCGTTTGTCGCTTTGTTTCTATATTTTCCATCAACGATAAACTTCCAAAATTTTTCTCCAAACTCCGGAGTTAATGCTTCAACAATCAAAACCATATCCAGATCTCTTGTAGCCCTGAAATTTACTTCATTGCTTTCAAACAGAATATCACAGGCTGCACCACCTATTAAAACATACTGTTCTTCATAATCTGCAAAGTACTTCTGAAATGTATCTAATCCTTTGACCATACATATTCCTCCAACATCTCATTAATAGAAATATCTACCCGTTCCTCTTCTTGCTCTTCTCCTGTAAGTGACAATACTACGCTCAAGGGATCTTGAAATCCTTTTCCTAAAAAATCAATGAAATATCCCAGTTCCAAAACAACACAACCAATTTCTTCCAATTCGCTCACTTGTTTTTCCACTTTCACTCCGCTAGCTTTCAGTTCTCTCTTTGTTACTGCATAAGTAGGATAAACATTATCTGACAAAAGAGAATACTCACACAAAGCAGAAATACCTGCTTTCTTTTCTATTTTCATATCTTCTCTCAGAACAAATCTTCGAATCACTGGATTTCTTAACACACGCTCAATCTGCTGCCATAATTGTTTTCGGTCATCCGGAATATTGATAACTCTTGATTTACCTTTCATGCCCAACACATCAATATTTAAATATTCCAGTTCATCAAAACACCGACTTGCAGATTTTGTTGACACTCCTATTCGTTTCGCTACATCAGATACTTTCACTTCATTCCATCGTTCATAAATAGCCATCAGGAGCATTTTTTGCGTCAAAAATGAAATCAAATGAACTGGTGCCAATTCTCTTTCATTTTCCTTACTCAGCAAATATCCAATAAATGGGAGAAATACCTGCTTCCCTTCTATTACAAAAGGAATTCCTTCTTCCATCATTTTTTCCTTTATATAAAATGTTGTTCGATCAAGAAATATTGCACAATTTAATCCTGTCATTTTTTCTACGCCAGCTCTGTCTCTACGTAACATAACAAGTCCGACATCATCTTTTGGATGAATAGCCATCCATAACGCACCATTCGTCTCTACTGTAAAAATATCATACCTTCCACGATATACTAACGGAAGCTTTTTATATGCCTCTTTATTCTTCGTCATTATTACATTTTGCCGTAATATTTTTTCCAAAAATTCTTTCATATCAATCACCTTTTTATAAATGTGACTCTTTTTACGTCGCATTTATAATTTATCATATGTTATTTGATTTTTCAAGCAACATGTAATTACACAATCTAAAAAAAGATGCAAGATTCATCCCACGTCTTTACTATTCTAACTATACCGATCCGATCTTCCAAAGGTGTAAATAAGGTGTAAATTCTACGTTTCCATCCAAGAAACCCAATAAAATCACAATGTCATTAACTTAAAATCAGAAGATATTTATTCCGAAATGGATTAGATATCTTCTGCTTTTTTTGATATGCTTATATTGTAAAAAGAAGCCATGAACCTGCTCAAAAAAAGGATGTGATTATGCATGAAGCATTCTCAGAAACGTATATTCATGGATATAGAAAAAATGACTTCTGATGAATTTAAGGCATTTTGCCGATCAGGTAATAAAAATTATTTTACCAGAATTCGAAAAATGCCTCTTCAGGATCTTTTTTTCACGATGATAAACAGAAAGGGGTTGACGTTGGCATTGGAACTGAGAAATTATATGAAACTTGCTCATCCTGGTGTGTCTATTTCAAAACCAGGATATCTGAAACAGCGTATGAAACTTAATCCAGATGCTTTTTTAGAATTATATAAATATCATAACCGTAACTTTTATGCAGATTCCACCTTTTCAACTTACAAAGATCATTTAATATTAGCCGCTGACGGCTCAGATATTAATATTCCTACCACTGCTGAAACACTGAAACTATATGGTTCTGCAAGCCGAAAAAACACAAAGCCCCAAGCTCAAATAGGATTAGGCTGTATTTATGATGTAAGGAATCGTATGATACTGTTGTCGATATGATCAATACTTTTTTTACCATAATTAACCAACTCCGTTTTCTTCAAAAAATTTCTGGATTTTATCAAATGGGATTACATCCAGATTATCGTAAAGATCTGTATGAACAGCCCCTGGAATTGTCAGCAGCTCTTTATTGGATGTGTACTTGCTGTCCTTAATCATATTTTCATAAGCATCTTTTCCAAAATAATAGCTGTGTGCTTTTTCTCCGTGAACAATGAGGACTGCACTTCTGATTTCATTACTGTACTTTAATATTGGCTGATTCATAAATGACATACATCCAATACTGTTCCAGCCATCATTGGAATTCAGGCTTCTTTTATGATAACATCTGCCTTTATAATACTCACTGTAATCTTTTACAAAGAAAGAGGCATCCTCTGGAACCGGAAGAGAAACACAACCACCAGCTCTGGAATATTCGCCTTTACAGTATTCTTGTGTTCTGAGGGTATTCAGCGACTGTTTCTTCGCATAACGTGCTTCTTCACTGTCCTCAGAATCAAAGTACCCATTCGCATTTACCCTTGTCATATCATACATGGTAGATGCAACCGTTGCTTTTATTCTTGTATCGAGTGCAGCTGCGTTAAGAGCCATCCCACCCCAGCCACAGATTCCAATGATTCCTATTCTATCTTGATCTACCTCTTCCCGAACAGAAAGGAAATCAACAGCAGCCATGAAATCTTCTGTATTAATATCCGGAGAAGCCATGTATCTTGGATTGCCTCCACTTTCTCCCATAAAAGAAGGATCAAATGCAATAGTAAGGTATCCTTTTTCAGCCATCGTCTGCGCATACAGTCCGGAACACTGTTCTTTGACTGCACCAAATGGTCCACTTACAGCAATCGCTGGATATTTCCCAAATGTATTTTTCGGCTTATACAAATCTGCAGCAAGTGTGATTCCATAACGATTTACAAATGTCACTTTCTCATGATCTACTTTTTCACTTTTTGGAAAAGTTTTATCCCATTCAGATACTAGTTTTAATTCTTCTGTTTTCAACATAAATATAACCTCCATATGCAAATTGTCTTATAATTCAAGAATGCCTCGGCATTCTTGCTGCGAGGTGCGCGTCATGCAATTGCATGACATACTTCTACAGCGCACCTCTGCAATCCTGCCGGAGGCTATATCAGCTGGGGGATTGACTCCCAGCTGATATACTTTTTTCACCCTTCCTATTTTAGTTTTCTATATTCTTCATCACTTACCGGTTCAAGCCATTCATTGGAACTATTTTCGCCCGGAACTTCTATTGCCAGATGTGAAAACCATTCATCCGGTGCTGCGCCATGCCAGTGTTTTACTTCTGACGGAATATTGATGCAGTCGCCTGGCTTCATTTCTACAGCTTCTTTACCTTCTACCTGATAATATCCTCTTCCGGCAACGCATACCAGAATCTGTCCGCCTCCACTTTTTGCATGATGGATATGCCAGTTATTTCTGCATCCTGGTTCGAATGTCACATTGAAAATTCCAACCTGAGAAGTAGAAATCGGTGCAAGAAAACTTCTGCCCGAAAAATACTGTGCAAAGCCATCGTTTGGTGCACCAATTGGAAATACCATCCTTTTTGCATGCGCCCGCATCGCTTCCTCTTCGTATGACAAATCTCCTTCGCCTGTTTCCCACACTTCCTTTGCAAGATTGAAAACAGCCCATGCTTTTGGCCAACCTACATAGAATGCGGCATGTGTGATCACTGCAGCAATCTCTTTTTGTGTCACACCATGATTTTTTGCATTTTGAAGATGATATCTTAAAGAAGAATCCGTAATTCCGGAAGCCATCAAAGCAACCACTGTAATAATGCTTCTTGTTTTTACGTCGATGTCCTGATTATTCCAGTTATCGCCGAAAAGTACATCATCGTTAAAATGTGCAAATTCCGGTGCGAATTCACCAAGTATATTTCTCCCTGCTGTCTGTACTATTTTTCCCATATTCTGTATACCTCCATAACGCTGTTATTTATAAAGAGTTTACCCATTCAGTGATTTCCTGTTTCGTTCCACAATTTAACAGTCTGCCTTCTGTAATAACTGCGTCTGATGCAGATGACTGCAATTCTTTCACAGTGTTCCCAAATCCACTTCCTCCGGATGTTGCAAAAAGCACAATCTTTTTACCACTGAAATCGTAAGCTTCTAAAAATGTATTGATGATTGTCGGAGCCACATACCACCAGATTGGGAATCCCAGAAGGATCTCGTCATAAGAACTCATATCCATCTCTTTTTTCATAATCTCCGGTCTATATTTTTTATCACTCATTTCCACACTGCTTCTGGATTTTTTATTCATCCAGTCAAGATCAAGCTTTGTATATGGAACTTTCGGCTCAATCTCAAACAAATCCGCTTTTGCTTCCTCTGCGATCATCTGTGCTACTTTTTTTGTTGTTCCGCTTGCACTGAAAAATGCCACTAATTTTTTACTCATAATAAAAAGCCCCTTTCTATACGTATTTTTCACAAAAAAATAGATGTATAAGATTTACATTCATCTTACACATCTATTTTAAGCTCTATCGCTTCATTATGTCTAATGCTTATATTGAATTTTGTTTTATGCCTGAAAAGCATTAATCTCCTCGATCATTTTACGGACTGCCAAAGAATATGGGATATTCCGTCGCCAGGCAATCACCGTACTGGTCGTGATTTCAGGAGAAATTCTTCGCTGTACAAGAATATCCTCTCGCCAATACTTTGCAGCACCCTCAATTGAAATTGGATACCCCAATCCATTTGCCGCCATAACTCCGGCATTCGTTCCAAGATTACTCGTAAAAGCAATCTGTAATTTTGAAAAGTCTTTCCCAAACCAGTTGGCAAGTTCACTTTGAACGTTCATTCTTTCCGGCAGGATCAAGGGTTTTCCAATAAGATCTTCTTTTTTTATAAACTCTTTTTCTGCCAGCGGATCATCTGGCCGCATTCCGACACACCAGTGATCACAATCTGTGATTCGGATATAATCCAGCCCTTCGGTGTCCACCGGCTCCATGAATAATGCAATATCTACAAGTCCTTTGTTCATCATCTCATACACTGCATCTGCTGTTGCAGTATGCAATACAATCTGAACCAGCGGATATTTTTCTTTATATGTTTTGCATATCTTCGCCAATGTTTCCACTGCTGCAAATTCACCGCATCCAATGGTTATCGTGCCCTCTACAACCTCTTCTTTTCCTTTCAGTTCCTCAAGCGTCCTTTCCTCAAGATTAAGAATCTCCAAGGCACGCCTTTTTAATAAAATTCCTTCATCAGTGAGCGATATTTTCTTCCCGTTTCGAATAAATAATGTTATTCCCAGATCCTCTTCAAATGCCACCATTTGTCTGGATAGCGTTGGCTGGGTAATATGCAATTGTTCTGCTGCTTTTGTAAAGCTCTGTTCTTTTGCTACTGTTAAAAAATAGCGTAATAATCTTAATTCCATATCTTTATATTCCTACAAATTTTTCTTGTAACCATTCTATCATATTGCATCCCAGACATCATCTATATCTTTACCTTTAATAATAAATCGCACACAAATCAATTATATCAAGAAGTAAATTATACTGCTTCTTTGCTGTATCGTTCATTTCATGATTCATCGGTACGTTCTGTGAACACAACGTTGCTTCCGAAAGTTTTGATGGTGCTGAATGATATAACATCAAGTCTTCTACATGAATTTTCATTCTATTTCTGATATATCAAATTCAACCGCTTTCATTAAAATCTTACTCTGTGGCATCTTTTATTTCTATTATATTTAACATTCTACCGCCACCTTGATCACGCCGTTCCTCTTATTTTCAAAAAGTTCATAGGCTTCTTCGATTCTGCTAAGTGGATAGGTGTGTGTGATCAGTGGTTCCGTGTTGATCTTACCTTCCGCGATCAGTCTCAGCGTTTCTTCACAATCACAACCGTCTACTCCTCCTGTTTTAAAAGTCAGATTCTTTCCATACATATCCGGCAGAGGTAACGTCTGGGCTTTATCGTAAAGTGCCACCACCGTCACGATTGCATTTGGTCTTGCGCATTCCCATGCAAGACGGAAAGTAGATTCTGCTCCTGCAACTTCAAGAACAACATCCGCTCCACCATGCTCGCTGTTTGCCTGAACAAAATCAAAACATTCTTCCGGCGAAACTGTAAGAACTTCCGGATAATGTTCCCTGATAAAATGCATACGCTTTTCGTCTTTTTCACACATGATGATCCGCTTCGGATTTTTCAGCATAACAGACAATAAGGTACAGATACCTGTAGGACCGGCTCCAATGATCAGCACCGTGTCATCCTCAGTGATCTCGGAAATACGTGCTGCCCAGTAACCGGTGGCAAGTACATCTCCTACAAATAACGCCTGTCTGTCCGTAACTTTATCCGGAATCTTATTCAGCCCCTGATCTGCAAATGGTACACGGACATATTCTGCCTGACCGCCATCGATACGGCATCCAAGAGCCCAGCCGCCATTTTCATCAGTACAGTTATTCACATAACCTTTCTTGCAGAAAAAACATTCTCCACAAAAAGTTTCTACATTTACCGTCACCCGGTCTCCTGGCTTCACATTCTTCACAGCAGTTCCGACTTCTTCCACAATTCCAACCATCTCATGACCGACTGTAATCCCCGGCACTGCCCGTGGAACGCTTCCATGCTTAATGTGCAGGTCACTGGAACAAATACTGGCAAGTGTCACCTTTACAATGGCATCTCTTTCATGCATCAGCACAGGCTTTGGCTTTTCCATTAATTCAAATTTTCCTTTTGAAACATAAGTATAAGTCTGCATTCTTTTCCCCATCACTTTCTATAATAATTTATCCAGAATTTCCGCTGCTGATCTATTACCGAATACACCATTGCCAAATAACAACCAAGATAAGAAGGTGCACTGGATAAAACGCATAACAGAAATACTTGAACCACTTGCTATGATACCCCTGCTCTCCATGATATAACCAGATTGGAATCAGTGCCAGCAGTGCAAAGCTCTGCTGTGCAATCTCAAAATGATGTCCCAGAATCGTTACCGGATAATACAGATTCCCCAGCATAACTACATTCAAATAATACAGCCCGACAAGCTGTGCCGCAAAAGAAATCCAGGTTTTCTTGCGAAAAAAATAAAAAAGCAATACCGTCAGTATTCCTGCAGCATTGTAATCTACCATGGTTATGGTTCCAAGCAGAAAATCCATCAAAAGCACGAGGCAAACCACAAAAAACGATATCCTTTTCTTTTGTTTCTTCTTTGCTTTTTCAATGATCTGTATCGATAACACCCCTAATAAAAAGGTCCATAGTACATTTTGATGAAACGGGTAAAATACAGAACTTCCCATAATCAGGTTAAATGGTATTTCTGAAATTATGGCAAATAGAAAAAGACGCAGCATGTATTTTTTCACATTCGAAGTATAATAGCATCCTTCTGCGATCATAAATGCGAAAATCGGAAAAGCAAGTCTTCCTACGCATGTCATCCATTCCTGTGCTGGAAATAGTGTCGCCCACAAATGATCACATAACATAAACAGCATTGCCAGAATATGTAGTGTAAACGAATCAATTCCTCTTTTTTTCTCCATAGGTTCTTCTCCATCTATCCAGGCATAGATATCTGCCTTTTATTCTTTTCTTTTCATTATATTATGGAGCATTATCCAACGTCAATCAACTCTTGCGTCCTAATCTATCACTAATTCAGCCAGAACTCAAATACTCAACGCATTCTACTCATAAGGGGTGTTCATTTCTTATAATTTATATTATGCTTAGATTAAACAGAAGGGAGTGAATTATATGGATTTAATCAAAATCGGAAAATATATTGCAGAAAAAAGAAAAGCTCTTGGACTGACGCAGAAGCAATTGGCAGAAAAACTGAATATGAGTGACAAATCAGTTTCTAAATGGGAACGAGGAGTTTCCCATAGTTAAAGATACCACACCAAATATGATGAACCCACGCTTATACACTACCAGCTATAATAAACCGCAAGGACAGCAATTTGATGATACTGCTGTCCTTTCTTTTATAAAATTGCAGTACACATAAAAAAGCTGTAATATGATAAATATATTTGTCCTTGTAACAATTCTCGGACATTTGCCTGTTATACTATCTGCAAAAAGCAAAGGAAGTGAGGATATGAAGCAGATTTTAATTGTCGAGGACGACAGTTTTTTGAATAAGATGTTAGCCTATAACCTGACCGCAGACGGCTACGGCGTGACTTCTACTCTAAATGCCAGAACCGCAGCCGAAGCCATCCGCCAGCGGGAATTTGATTTAGTGCTGTTGGACATTAACCTGCCAGATGGGAACGGTTTTGAGCTGTGCAAGCTGATAAAGCCCCAGCACCCGGACACCATCGTAATATTCCTGACCGCCAACGATCAGGAGAGCGACCAGATACGGGGCTATGAGGTGGGCGCGGTGGACTACATCACAAAGCCCTTTGTGATCGGGGCCTTGCAGCGAAAAATCAAAGCCATGTTCGCTATGCTGGAACACCACAAACCGGCCAAGGACATTTACGACGACGGGCGGCTGTTTCTGGACTTCTCGGAGCAGACGGCTTCCCTAAACGGCAAGCCCCTGACCCTATCCCCGATGGAGTATAAAATGCTGAACCTGTTCCGCAAAAATCCCCGGCAAGTGCTGACCCGTGGGCAGCTTTTGGAAAAGCTGTGGGATATAGACGAGAGGTTTGTAGACGAACACACCCTGACAACCTCCATCAGCCGGATTCGCAGCAAGATTGAATCTGACGGCGGCGCACCCTACATCAAGACTGTTTACGGCATGGGTTATCAATGGACGGGAGGCGAGGCAAAATGAAGTTTCAAAACCTCTCGGTAAAGCGGCTGTTTGGCCGGGTGGCAATGGAGCTTGTCCTCTCCATGTCCGGGATCACCATAGCCCTGTTTCTTGTGACAAAACAGATTGCGGTGCTGCTGACAGGCGGGACGCTGCTGCTGTGCGCCCTTGTGGGGATTTTTGTACTGACGCAGGCGTTTGGAAAGCGGCTGTCGCAGTTTACCGCTGACCTGTGCCAGACCTTAGACCACATGATCGCCGGGAATGAAGCGCCCCAGCGGCCAGAGGACAGCGAAACCCAGCTTGCCAGAATCGGACACCGGCTGGCAAGGCTTTACCAGATCATGCAGGAGAACCGCCGCCGGGTGGACGAGGAACGGCAGGAGTTACAGACCCTTGTATCGGATATTTCCCATCAGGTGAAAACGCCGGTAAGCAATCTGAAAATGGCGACGGACACCCTGCTGGAAAAGCCCATGACCGAGGCGGAGCGCACCGACTTTATCCGGGGAATCCGCAGCCAGACGGATAAGCTGGACTTTCTCTTTCAGGCCCTTGTGAAAACCTCCCGACTGGAAACAGGCGTGATCCAGTTGGATAAGAAGCTGGGCCGTCTTTTTGATACTGTGGCGCAGGCCATGAGTGGGATCGTGTATGCGGCGGAGAAAAAGGAAATCGCCGTGTCCGTGGACTGCCCGGAGGATTTGACCGTTTCCCATGACAGCAAGTGGACATCGGAAGCCCTCTTTAACCTGCTGGACAATGCGGTGAAGTACACCCCGGCAGGCGGGAAAATCGCTGTGTCGGTGGTGCTGTGGGAAATGTATGTGGAGATCAAAGTGACCGACACCGGCAAGGGCATTTCCGAAAGCAATCAGGCTGCCATCTTCCGGCGCTTCTATCGTGAGGAAGAAGTACACGAACAGCAGGGCGTGGGCATTGGCCTGTATCTGGCCCGCGAGATTGTAATGCGGCAGGGCGGCTATGTCAAAGTGGTTTCGGAGCCGGGCAAGGGTTCGGAATTTTCCATTATGCTGCCTACAAAATGAAAGTAAACAAGCGAGGTGTTTCTATTATGAATGAACGAGAAAAAATAATCCGACTGTGGTTTGATATGTGGCTTTATCAGAAAGATATGGGCATTGATGATATTTTTGCGGAAGATGTACTCTATACAGAAAGTTGGTGTCCCCAGTATAGCAATCGTAAAACAGTAAAACATTGGTTTCAGGAGTGGAATACCCGTGGAAAGGTGGTAGTTTGGGAAATCAAGCAATTTTTCCATAAAGAAAATCAAACGATTGTAGAGTGGTATTTCAAAAATGGAATGAACAATGGGGATATAGAGGAATTTGACGGTATTTCTTTGATTGAATGGACAGAGGACAATAAAATAAAATCATTAAAAGAGTTTGGGTGTAACCGTAATACCTACAATCCTTATCAAGAAAGCGATACTCCTCAATTTAGAAATCAAAAGGCGAATTGGTTTTAGAACAGATCATGAGCTACGGCGGACGGCCATTTCCGGCTGCCCGCCGTAAATTTTTTTGAAATGTCCGAGCGCTGTAACATTTCACCCCGATTTTCAATGAAATTTTTTGGCCGCTGTAACATTTCGCGGACATTTGGGTTTTACAATGACCTTATCAACAGGCAGAAAGCCTTGAAAGGAGTTTTGAGTATGAGCGTTTTGCAGACGATTGATCTGAAAAAGTATTACGGCACAAAGCCGAATATCACCCGCGCCCTTGACGGCGTGAACTTCTCCGTAAATGACGGTGAGTTTGTGGCCGTTGTGGGAACCTCCGGCAGCGGCAAGTCCACCCTGCTTCACATGATGGGCGGGCTGGACACTCCCACCAGCGGAACAGTGATTGTCCGAGGCGAAGAACTGGCAAAGAAGAACGACGAGCAGCTTACCATCTTTCGCCGCCGCAACATCGGCTTTATCTTCCAGAACTATAACCTTGTTCCGATCCTGAATGTGTATGAGAACATCGTCCTGCCGGTGGAGCTGGACGGGGACACGGTGGATCAGAAGTTTTTGGACGAGATCGTTCATCTGCTGGGGCTGGAAGATAAACTGAAAAATATGCCGAACAATCTTTCCGGCGGACAGCAGCAGCGTGTGGCTATCGCCCGCGCCTTGATTACCAAACCGGCTATTGTGCTGGCCGACGAGCCGACCGGCAACCTTGACAGCAAGACCAGCGCCGAGGTGCTGGGGCTTATCAAGCGCACCAGTGCAGAGTTCCGGCAAACTGTTGTGATGATTACGCACAATGACGACATTGCCCGCCTTGCAGATCGGATTGTCCGCATTGAGGACGGCAAGATTGTGGAGTAAGGAGGTGGCAGGCTATGACATGGCCTTTTGAGAATGATACCAGCGCCATTACAAAGAAGCTGGCAAAGAAAAGTTTGCAAAGCGAGAAGCGCCGGAATCTGATGGTGGTGATTGCCGTTGCGCTGGCGGCATTTCTGATCTGCTTTACGGGAATTGTGTCTACCTCCCTGACACAAATGCAGCGCAATCAGGTTGTCGATACTTATGAGGCGGTCTGGCTGGGCGTAGAGGAAAACGACATTGAAACCCTGAAAGGACTGCCGGAGTTTGAGCGCGTAGGCGGCTACTATATGCTGGGTGAGGAGCTTTCAGAACAGGGCTATCATGCGTCTTATGTGTATTGCGACGCGCAAATGATGGAGATTACCAAGGCGCAGATGGAGTTGTTAGAGGGCCGGGTTCCTGAAAAAGCAAATGAAGTTGTTGTAAGCGAATACTTTCTTTCCACCTATGGAAACAATGCCAAGATCGGGGACACTGTGACCTTAGATACAGAGAGTTTTCATGGTGATTATGTCGTTACCGGCATTATGGACAGCGTAAATGAAAAAGAAGCGAATACCTGCGCTATCATTCTTTCCAACGCTGCCCTGACAGGATGGAAAGGGTTTGACCCGACTGGCTATCGCGCCTATGTCCATTTCAAAAACAGCGACCAGTTGGGCGAAGAACTGATGACCTCTTATTGCAGGGAGATTGCGGAGGAATATCAGCTTCCTATGCCCAAAATGAACAGCAAGTATTTTGCCTATGCTTCTAAATCCTTTGATTTTGCACTGATGGCTGGCGTGATTGCCATTGTTCTGATCGGCGGCTATATTGTGATCCAGAGTATCTTCCGTATCTCCATCAATGACAAAATCAAGAGCTACGGGCAGCTACGGACGATTGGTGCAACGCCAAAGCAAATCAAGCGGATTGTAAAGCGGGAGGGGCGTAAACTCGGCAGTATCGGGATTTTGATTGGTACAGTGCTGGGTGTATGCGGCGGTTTTCTTTTGTTTCCCAAGGGATTTAATGCTGTTTCCTATGTGGCAACGATTATTTTGACACTCATAAGCAGTTGGATCATGGTATCTGTTTCCATCCGTAAGCCGATAAAAATTGCGGCAGGGATTTCCCCGATTGAAGCCGTCCGTTTTACCCCGGCACAAAAGGACATCCGAAGCCGAAAAAAGAATATCAAGCTCAATCCTGTTTCAATGGGAATTGCGAATTTTAAGCGTGACCGAAAAAAGACCGTTGCTATTGTAGCCTCATTGAGTTTGGGCGGAATTATTCTGCTTGTGGTATCCTCCATTGTTTTGCTGCGTTCTCCAGAGGCGCTTGCAAGACGGTTTTTCCCGGACGGCGACTATAAAATTTATTTGGATTCTGAAATGACAGAAGAAAAGGTTATGGCAGCGGGAAATCCGTTGAATGAAGAATTAAAACAGGAAATCTTATCTATTGATGGTGTTACAGATATAATTTCAAGCAGACAATCTCTCTATGCAACCCTTAAGACGGACATTTACCAAAGCGGTGGTATGTGTGATATGCTGACCGACCAGAATTATGCAACAGTTGAAGCGGCTCTGACAGCAGGAACGATGCCAAAAGATTCCCGTAGTATTGTAATTGACTATAATGTGCTAAAGCAGAATGAGGATATGGGTGTTGGTTCAACAGTTGACTTTTATTTTGGAGAGGGGCAACCGCCTGTTTCCGTCACTGTATCAGGATTGTTTGATTCCAACAAGACGCCTTCCGGGCATGGAAAACTGGCCCTCGATGGAGTACTCTTTTTCGCACCAGAAGCATTGTTCCATGAACTGCACCCGGAAATCGCTTCTTTCGACTATTCATGGAGCATTGTAAACGATCCGAAAAAAACGGACTATGTGGGAGCTGAATTGAAAAATATTGTTGCCAGCCATAGTAATATTGCCTTAGATGAAATCAATACAGTGATTGAATATGAAGAAATGACAAATTCTTTTGCGTTTGGCAGTATGGAGATACTTTCATGGTTGGTATTTCTCTTTGGCGTTATCAACCTTATCAATACGACACTCTCTAACCAGATAGCCCGAAAGCAGGAAAACAGTATTCTGCGTTCTATCGGCCTAACACAAAAACAGCTATGTGAAATGAACATCTGTGAGGGGCTGTGCTATGCGCTCTTTGCAACATTGGCGACGCTGATCGTTGGGCTTCCGGCTTCCATCTTTGCTTGCAGAAAAATGAGTATAGGAGCTTTTGCCGGAAATGTAGTGCCTTACAAATTCCCGGTTTTGGAAATGGGACTGTTCATTCTGGTATTGTTCGGAATGGAACTGATCTTGTCTGTATGGACAATCCGCAGACAGAAAAAGCAATCCCTGATCGAACAAATGCGGGCGATGGAATAACCGTATGGGATCGGCGGGGCGGCGTGTGCTGCCCCGCTTTTTTCGCCATTTCTCAAAAAATTTTTGAAATGTCCGAGCTTTGTAACAATTCAGCCTGTTTTTTTGTCGAAATCAAAGGCACCTCGGACATTTATAGTTCTTCCAAAAGTTTGATGATAATATTACCATTCATGGAAGAAGCAATCTGTTATTGCAATAATGCGAAATTGACGATAGAAAGTTTTTCATATCTCGGTCAGCTCAACAATTACATCACTCTGTTGATACAGCCAGTCCGTAAATTCTTTCGGGCTGGCTGTTCCTGTTTTTACAGCCTTTTTTCTCTGTAATGCTTCTTTCTTAAAGTCGGCAAAGGCAACCTGTATTTTTTCCAGACGGTCAGCCGGAAAGCCTGCGGTATTTTTTACCCGGTTTATTTTGTTGCGCCAGTTCTGGCATTCATTTTTATAAAGCAGGTCATAGTTATTTTCTCTTGCCCTCTCGTCAAATTCCCGCTTGTTTTGAAGCGCCTGTGCTTTGCGGCACTTATCGCTGCACAGCCCATACCGCTGGCTCTTTGCCAGAAAATATTTCCCACAGACCTTGCACTGTCGGAAGCAAAGCCCCCAGTCATTCAGCCTGTTCAGATAATA
>NZ_JAQEUJ010000012.1:0-90267 GCF_027695515.1 Coprococcus sp. LG101-27 | reverse complement strand
CCGTTACTGAAAACTTATAAAAAGTTACAAACTTCTATGTTTCATTCCTACTTCAACGAGTATGCTTTTGATGATATAAATATCTATCTACTCACAAGTTCTTGTACTCTCCATAGGCGTAAATTCCGGACTAACGTATCCGTACATATTTGCATTAACGTTTCAGTGTCAGCTTGCAAATCGTTCTCCATAACCCTTAAGATTTATTGATGCCTGGAAATCTCTGTCAATTATATTCCCACACTCACATCTATATTCCCTGTCAGATAATTTCAAATCTTTTTTGATATTTCCACAACAGCTGCAAAGCTTTGATGATGGATAAAACCGATCAGCCACAATAAGCTGGATCCCTTTATCACTGCATTTGTATTCAAGCTGTTTTCTAAACCAAAAAAATCCTTGTTCCTGAACTGCTTTGGATAAATGTCTATTTTTCATCATTCCGCTGACATTCAGATCTTCAATACAGATAAATCTTGGTTTTCGATTTACGATCTCAGATATGGTCTGATTCAAATAGTTTTTACGGATGTTTGTTAATCTGTGATTTCGTTTTAATAAAAGTTTTTCCTTTTTGATTACATTATTGGTTTTGCAGTAACTTTCCCCTTTCTTATTCTTCTCGTAAGAACGAGAGATACTACGCTGTAATCTGCGTTTCTGTTTTTCCAGTTTCTTTACTTTCTGACTCTTATTAATGTTCTTATATTTAACAGCATCAGAGCAGACAGCCAAATCTTTGATTCCTAAGTCTATACCAACTCCATCATCATTAAGTGTTTCCTTGCAATCAGGAAATTCCACACATACACTGATCCACCAGTTCAATCCGTCAAAGGATATTCTCGGATTCATATATTTAACATCTGTTGGAATACGTCCATGTTCTGCAAGTCTTACCCAATTCATTTTCTGCTTATTTGCTTTCCTGCTGGAAGAAAAGCCTTCAAACTTAACGTGGGTATTACTGAATTGTATCTTAACATTGTCCTGATAGAACTTCGGCATTGATCTCTTTTTAGACTTGAATCTTGGGAATTTTTGCAAACCCTTGAAAAAGTTCTTATACGCAGTACAGGCATCTTTGATTGCCTGTTTGGTTACATTATTTGAAATATTCAGCAGCCATGCGTATTCATCAGAATGTCTGAGCTTTGTAAATTCTTTTCTGAGTTCTGAATCTGAAATGAATTTTCCACCTTTTTCATAATTTTCTTTTTCCCTGGCCAAAGCCCAGTTATAAGCAAATCTTGAAGCACCTGCGTACTGAAACATCTTAGTTTTCTGTACGTTGTTTGGTATCAGCATTACTTTTATGGCTTTTACCATCTGTTTCCTCCTGTATCAATTCCCGGATAAAAAACTCACTATCTACTTACATGATTTTATAATTTATCTTTAACTGTTAATGACCTCCTGTTATTTCTTTTCCTGTTCAAAAATCGGTATCAGCTGCAGGTGTCCTCCTTTAAAACAGGTTCCATCTTAGTTCGTTCCTTTCTCTTTGCCTGTCCCCGGTTTCGCCCAGTTGACAATCAGGATTCCGATAGAAACCAGCACCAGTGCGATCAGGTCTTTCATTCCGAATACATTTCCCTCACGCAAAATGATCGCGGAAAGGATCACCCCAAATACCGGATTCGTAAATCCGAAGATCGATACCTTGGATACCGGATTGTATTTCAACAGGATTCCCCACAGCGTGTATGCAACTGCAGAAATCAGTGCCATATAGATCAGAAGAATCATTGCCGGCATACTTGCCGTATGGATTCTTCCACCCATCACGAATCCGATCAGGATCATCACAAGCCCGCCTGCAGTAAACTGATATCCGCTTAACATCACCGGATCAGATTTGGCTGAATACTTCTTGATCAGTACAGAAGATAATGCATAAGCGATCGCAGAGATAAAAATAAATCCATCTCCGGTCAGATTAAAGCTCATATCCACATTGCTTCCGCTCAGATTGATCAGAACCACCCCTGCAAATCCGACGATACATCCGAGCACTTTTTTCTGATCCAGTTTCTCCTGATGAAAGATCAGGCTTGAAACAAGGATTGCAAGGAATACATTGGATGCTTCAACGATCGATCCTTTGACTCCGGTCGTATGTGCAAGTCCTACATAAAAGAAAAAATACTGGACCACCGTCTGTAAAAGACAGATTTTTCCGATTCTCGGAAGATCTCCCTTCCCCGCTTTCAGAAAACGTCCCTGCAGGATCGATCCAAACAAAATAACCATAATGCCTGCAATCGTAAAGCGGCACCCTGCAAACAGAATCTGCGTGGCGGTATCGGCTGAATCGATCTGAAACAGCCGGTAGCCAACCTTGATACAAGGAAAAGCACTTCCCCATAACGCACAGCAGACCATTGCAAGAAGACATACCACCCAGGTTTTCCTCATTGTAGTCTCTTTTAACTTTATCATCTCATTCTTTCCGTTTCTTACGCAAGAAGTTCATCTGCAAGTTCTTCCATTGCAGTTACATCTGCATCTTTCATTGCAGATTTGATCGTAACAGTCTTTTCGCAGAGTGTGATCTTCTTCATTTTCTCTACATAACTCTTCATCACGCGTGCGGCTGTCGGAGCCCAGGAACCATTCTCGATAATTGCGATCTTACGGTTCTGGTAGTTCTTATTGGTCAGTTTGTTCAGGAAAGTCTCCATGCACGGGAACACACTTGCATCATAGGAAGCTGCTGCAAGAACCAGCTTGTCATAGCGGAATGCATCCTCGATTGCCTCTGCCATATCATCTCTGGAAAGGTCAGTGATCGCTACCTTCTTTGCACCTTTGGCTTCCAGGATCTCTTTCATCTTCTCTGCTGCCTTCTTGGTATTGCCATGGATCGATGCATAAGCAACCAGTACCCCGTCATCTTCCGGTTCATAGCTGCTCCATGTCATGTATTTTCCGATATAGTATCCCAGATTTTCTTTCAGGATCGGTCCATGAAGCGGGCAAATCGTCTGAATGTCCAGAGTCGCTGCTTTTTTCAGAAGCGCCTGTACCTGTGCACCGTATTTGCCTACGATATTGAAGTAGTATCTTCTTGCTTCACAAGTCCAGTCCTCATCTGCATCCAGCGCACCGAATTTACCAAATCCATCTGCTGAGAACAGAATCTTCTCAGACTTTTCGTATTCAACCATAACTTCCGGCCAGTGAACCATCGGAGCCATAAAGAACTGAAGGGTATGGCTTCCAAGGGAAAGTTCTTCACCTTCTTTTACCGCAACTGCACGGTCTGCCAGATCTGCGATTTCAAAGAACTGTGGAAGCATTGCAATAGCTTTTGCACTTGCCACGATCTTGGCTTCCGGATATTTATCTGCAAATTCTTTGATGCTTCCGGCATGATCCGGTTCCAGATGAGATACAACCAGATAATCCGGTGTTCTTCCATCCAGCACCCTCTCCAGATTCTCTTTCCATTCGTCTGTCTTTCTCGTATCAATCGTATCCATAACTGCGATCTTCTCGTCCAGGATCACATAAGAGTTGTAGGATACTCCGTTTGGAACGATGTACTGGCTCTCAAAGAGATCCAGATCCTTATCATCTGCTCCGATATATTTTACTGCATCTGAAATTACTATGTCTTTCATGTTAGTTCCTCCTTGTAATTGGTGATTGAAAATATACTCCGGCACGTAGTGTCTTTTATTTGGCAGGAAGTTCCTACAGAATTTCCTGTTAAATAAGAAAGCTGGAAATATTACATTCCAGCCCCCTTAATTTCCACTCTTAATAATACTATGGAAATAACACACTTTCAATAAAAAAAGCGTTTAATTTTTTCATATCTGTTCTCATTTTTTACATTAACCGGCACACACCATCTGTTCCTGCTCGTAAATGTGAAACGGCGCATCAATCGGATTTTTCATATCCCAGAGATAATATCCACCCTCTTTATAATACACCGGAAGAGTCTCGCATCGTTTTACACTCCGGATCAGTTCCTGCACCGAACGGATCTCTCTTGGAAAATACGTTGCATAAAGTCCCAGCTTCTCCGGCACATGACAATCACTTGATCCAACTGTTGCAATTCCAAGCTCAGCCGCATATTCTGCCGCCTTTCGATTTGCCTCGTAAAGTGTGCTGCCGTTCAGCACTTCGATTCCATCAAGTCCCTTTACAATCTTCAGGTCCTCTTCCAGTCCCCTGTTATTATTGCGGAATGGATGGGCACTGAAACACATACCGCCCTGTGCCTGTACCAGATCTACAAACTCCTGTGCCGGGATTCTCTCTTTTGGATAATCCTCAATTCCAAATGCTACAATGTCTCCCTGCAGGGAATAAAATTCAATTCCGACAAAAATCGGAAATCCTGTTTTCTCCGAATACTCTGCCGCAAATTCCTTCAGTCCCATACTGTCATGATCCGTAATACAGATTCCACCAAGTCCTCTGTGCTTTGCGATCTCTACCATGTTCTCCAATCTTAAAAAGCTATCCCCCGAATAACGCATCTCATGCATATGCATATCAATTATCAACTGTTAATAACCTCCTGTTAAAATGCCTTTTCATTTCTCTTTTCTTCATTTTAACATGTTGTTTTACAAAAAAATAATTGATAATTTACATGCAGAAATTCAATTATAGAGTTTTTCGATAAACACTCTATTGCTCAAATATCTGCATAAGATGCGCACAAAGTCCGTCCCACGAAATCTGCTCCAGATGCTCCTTCTCCGGCTTTGATCCAGGATATTTTGCGATCCCTTCGATGGCTCCGGCAAGTTTCTTTTCAAATACCGGAAGTTCTTCTTCCACAGGTTCATCTTCATTCACTCTTTTTGGCGGCTCTACAAAAACCACACCATTATCCGGAAGATTCTGATCGATCCAATTCCTGATCCCCGGAAGATCTGTACAGATCACATAGGTACCACATGCCAGAGCCTCAATGATCACAAGCGGAAGACCTTCATAAAAAGATGGCAGTACAAACACATCACTCTGATTCATCTTCTTCGCCAACTCCTGCTGTGTGATCTTCCCGGCAAAGGCAACTGCAAACGGACACTTTTCGGCAAGCTCCCGGATTTCCTGATATTCGCCCTCATCTCCGGCACCTCCTGCCAGTTCCAGAGAAATAATAAGACCGGAATCCTTCAGATAATCCAACGAACGGATCAGACTTTTCACACCCTTTTTCTCTGAGATCTTTCCGGCAAAGATTAGTCTCAGCTCTTTTTCTTCTCCCTGTGAAGCCCCCATCTCCTGCCGGAAAACATCACTGTTATAGCCGGTTCCGATCACCCGTACCTTCTCTCTGATATGCTCCCCGTAAATTCCGCAGATCATCTCTTTCTGCTCCTCATGCAATGCAAAAATCCCATCCAGCGCAGGAATTCTCTGTAAAATGTATTCCCGGTTCTGTTCTGTCTTGCGGATCTGCCGCAGGTCGGATCCATGGGATACTCCATATACCTTTTTATCAGGAAACAGCTCTCTTACAATCGCTGTAAGGAGATACAGATGGTGACACAGGATCACGTCCGGATCCAACTCCTCCACTGCTTTTTTCAGTACCTCGCCAAATGCGTTCCGGAACGTTTCCGTCATCTCCTCTGTCAGGTCTGAATACCTGGTACTCGGATACGGCATCTCGTCCGACATTCCCGTGATCGGATACGGTAACTGCTCCGATTCAAAATATACCGGATAAAAGCTTACCCCCTCCGGAAGACATACCTGATCAGCTTTTGTAACTCCCGCGATCACTGACTGTGTGATTCCCTTTTTTTTAAATCCTCTGACCAGTTCCGTCAGATAGATACCGCTTCCGGTACTGTCCGGCTTCTGGGCTGTGACACTTAATATTTTCATTCTTTCGTCCCTCTTACTTTGTTAAAATTTCCCTGTTACATGTATTTATTGCCGCAATGTAATCAATAAAAGCGGTACTCACCGTTTATCATTTATCCATGCTTTAGTTATTCTCCAGTTTCTTTTTCATCTGTTTTTTTAGAAGTTCTTCCTTTCATTGGATGAAAATGTTCCGAAAGGAGAATGTTTTTGAGGATTGCGAGAGTGCAAAGCACGTAGCAATCTGGTATCAAAGGGGTCAAAATACCTTTGGGTCCCAACATCTTCATATGATTATATTAACATATAGTTGGAATCTGTAAAAGAGACGATCTCGATCCGGATATTTTCAACAGAAATATCTAAATACTGCTTTTTCTTTTCTTTTTCCGCTTTTTCCTTAAAATCCATAAAAAAAGCAAAAAAAGAAACCTTTTTGGTAAAGGTTCCTCTATTACTTCTATATATAATATAACTGGTTTTGTTATGTTTAACTAAATGCGGATGACAGGACTTGAACCTGCACCTCGTAGAGACTAGATCCTAAGTCTAGCGCGTCTGCCAGTTCCGCCACATCCGCATTTTTTTAGTCCCACAGAAAACCATGGGACTAAATAAGTGAGCGTGCGGGGATTCGAACCCCGGACAACTTGATTAAAAGTCAAGTGCTCTACCACCTGAGCTACACGCCCGTAACTGGGCCAGCTGGATTCGAACCAGCGAGTGCAGGAGTCAAAGTCCTGTGCCTTACCGCTTGGCGATGACCCATTATCTTTATGTCTTGACATAGAATGCGCCATGGCACATTCCCGCGCCTGCGACAATCGCTTAACTTACAGCATCCCGAATCTGCCAAAGCTCTCATATCCTGCCGGAGACTTTTATGATATCCATTCTTGCAATGTCTATCATAAAAAAAATGCGAGCATTTCTGCTTGCCATTTCTTTCAAATATTATAGATTAAAGGGTGGATACAGGGATTCGAACCCTGGGCCTCCAGAGCCACAATCTGGCGCGCTAACCAACTGCGCTATACCCACCATATAAACGTGCTTGGAGGGATTCGAACCCCCGACCCACGGCTTAGAAGGCCGTTGCTCTATCCAACTGAGCTACAAACACACAACACTGGTTTCTCAGTGTAAGCGGGTGATGGGAATCGAACCCACGTATCCAGCTTGGAAGGCTGGTGTTCTACCATTGAACTACACCCGCAGATCACATCGGGGTGACAGGATTCGAACCTGCGACCTCCTGGTCCCAAACCAGGCGCTCTAGCCAAGCTGAGCCACACCCCGTTGTTTATCTGTTTGTCATCTCCGTGACGACAAAAGTTATTATATTACAAGGTTTTCAAAAAGTCAACATGTTTTTTAAATTTTTTTAAAGAAATTTTTATTTTTCTTTTTCTTGTAAAAGACACGCATTTTTGCCCTTTTTTAGCAGAAATACGTGCCACCTACTCTAATCCAGATAATGAATCGTAAACTCCGTATTCCCGTCCCGATCCATCTCCATAATAATATAACTGCCTTTTCTGCCTTCCTGCCGTGGAAATGACAGACTGCCCGGATTCAGCACTGTAATATCACCAAACTTTTTCAGATACGGTCTGTGTGTGTGACCAAACATCACGATATCTGCATTTCTCGATCTTCCCTCATCCAGGATCCGCTCTACACCAAGAGACACCGAATACTGGTGTCCATGTGCCATAAATGCTTTTTTCTTGCCAAAATAAATCTCCATCTCCCGGAGATTGCGTGAGAAGAAATCATTATTCCCAGCCAGTATATACGCCGGACATCCGCAGAATGCCTCAATATAATCTTCTCCGCCCTCTGTATCCCCGAGATGCACCAGATAATCAATCTTTCCAGCTTCCATGATTGCCCGGTCAAATGCAGTATGTCTTCCATGTGTATCACTAATAATCAATACTCTCATAACTTTTTCTCCATGATCTGTCTCATCATCCGAAGCGCTTCTCCTCTGTGGCTGAGTTCATTCTTCTTTTCCGGTGCAAGCTCTGCCGAGGTACAACCGTATTCCGGCAGGAAAAAGATCGGATCGTAGCCAAATCCATTTGCCCCGGCGATTTCGTAACCAATACATCCTTCCATCGTTCCACGGACAACCTCTTTGTCCCCGTTCGGAAATACTGCTGCCACCGCACAGACAAACCTTGCTGTACGCTGCTTATCCGGTACGCCCTTCATTCTCGAGAGCAGGAGGCTGTTCTTGATATCATACGAAGTATCGGTTCCTGCATAACGTGCAGAATAGATTCCCGGCTCTTTATTCAGATAATCGATTTCCAGTCCGGAATCATCTGCCAGCACAATCGCATCCATTGCCTTCACTTCCGGCAGCTCTGCAATCGCTGCGGCTTTGATCATCGCATTTTCCTCAAAGGACTTTCCATTCTCTACGATATCAATGTCAACCCCGGCTTCCTTCATTGAAAGGATCTCCATCCCCAGATCCTGCAAGATCTGACGGATCTCTATCATTTTATTCTTATTACCCGTTGCAAAAATTATTTTCATCTGTAAATTCTTCTTTCTCTTACTGTCTTGGTTCTCTTGGGCGTTTCGGTGGTTTCGGACCTAAGAACTGATAGAAATAGGTCTTCAGCATACCATTATATATCTTCCGGTTCTTATCTGCTTTTCTTCCGAAATAACGTTCTGCATCCTCGTAACTGGTGATCATATATGTAGACCAGCTATCCAGCTTTTTAAAACTCTCACCAAATTCTCTGTATAACTGCGGCAGATCCTTTTTATCCTCCAGTCGCTCGCCATACGGCGGATTTGTAATGATAAAGCCATACTTCTTCGGGTGGCTTAAATCCTTTACCGCTCTTTCCTGAAAATGGATCAGATGGTCAACGCCTGCATCTTTGGCATTCTGTCTTGCTGCTTTTACTGCCTCCGGATTCAGGTCATATCCCTGAATATCAACCTGTACCTTCCGGTCGATCACATCATTTGCCTCATCCATCGCATCATACCATGCCTTTTTCGGAATCAGGTTCACCCATTCTTCTGCTGTAAAGGAACGGTTCATCCCCGGTGCAATATTAGCTGCCATCAAAGCCGCTTCGATTGGAAATGTTCCACTTCCGCAGAAAGGGTCTACCAGGATCCGGTCCTTGTGCCACGGTGTCAGCATGATCAGTGCGGATGCCAGTGTCTCTGTGATCGGTGCCTTTACAGTCATCTGACGATAACCTCTCTTATGTAAAGATACGCCGGAGGTATCTATCCCGATCGTCACGATATCTTTCATCAGAAATACACGGATCGGGTAAGCCGGTCCATCCTCCTGGAACCATTCTATCCCGTAAATCCGTCTCAGCCTTTCTACCATGGCTTTTTTCATGATCGACTGAATATCTGACGGGCTGAACAGCTTACTCTTTACAGATGCAGCCTTCGTCACCCAGAACTTTCCGTTCTTTGGAATATAATTCTCCCACGGAAGTACTCTTGTTTTCTCAAATAATTCATCAAACGTCTCTGCTTTAAACGAACCAACCTTAAGAAGGATTCTCTCTGCTGTCCGGAGGAACACGTTCGCATCACAAATCGCCTGTGCATCTCCCCAGAAGCATACTCTTCCGTCTTCTACTGTTGATATCTCATATCCTAAATCCAGCACTTCCCGCTTCAGAACAGCTTCCATTCCGAAATGGCAGGGTGCTATCAGCTCCATCTTTTCCATTCTTTTTCCTTTCTCTACTCTGCAATCTGTTATAAACTATATTACGTTTTTCGGTTGCCTTTTGTCAAGTAGTGCGCTTGTACCACAAATTTTTTTAAGGAACCAGATTGCTACACCAAAAATAGAAAAGCAGCGGAATCCAAACCGCTGCTTTTCCATTCTTAACTGCTTTGCACTTTTTAATACTTATCACTTTCGTTATGGCAGGACTTTGAGCTGTCATATGCATTACGGTCTGATTCATATGCATTCTTTGCATTCCGGTTAGTCGTATTTTTACCGGATGCATTTTTATTGCCTGAATTTTTATTTGACTGATTCTTGCCGGAAGCATTTTCAGCATACGCATTCTTATTGGATCCATATGAATTTTTGTTTGTACTGTTTTCTGAAGCATTATAATTTTTTGCCATTGATAATTCCTCCTGACATTTTTTTGTACAAACATAGTATCTATCCTTTTCGTATTTTTATACATTTTTATTTTTATCTTGATTTTTAAATCGGTTTATATTATACTTTGTCGTGTAGAGATTTATTTTCTACAACCCCTTATTAATTATTTATACTCCCCTCAAACGCTCGATAGCTCCCCTATCGAGCGTTTAACGTTATATAACAGGCAGATCCTTTTTAAGTACTTGAACCTGCCATATAGAACATATAATCAAAAAGCCGGAGGCATAAGCTTCTTTTCATTGCAGAAGAATCTTATACATCCGGCTTTTTTAATTACCATCGCCTTCTCAGCATTCTGACCAGCAGTATGATCACCAGAAGAGGAATCAGTACCGGTGCGATCAGGCTTACAATCCCACTTATCACCGCAAAGATCCCAACGATCACAGCCACAACCACAAGAATCAGCAGAAGTTTCTTCCACCAGCTGTCCAGGCTCCACACATGGATATTGCTGCTTTCTTCTGTGCTGCTGTTGCCTCTGTAGGTCCTTCCATCCGAATCATAGATCACATCTTCTACACTTTCTTCTCTCTGCGCATCCACGATCGTCTTCGCAAGAATCCACGGATCTCCAAGTTCCGCCAGTACCTCACTCTCCGTTCTTCCTTTTCGGATCTCATCATCAATATACTGACCGTAGTAGTTCAGATTCTCCTGCAGCACCTGTGGTGTCACACCGGAAGAAAGTTCAATTCTCAGTTTTTCAAGGAACTCTGCTTTCGTCATCTTTCTTTCTCCTCTATTCTCATTATTTCATTGTTTATAATTATATTCTGATGATACCAGGGTCAAAAGGTCAGAAATCCAATGCAAACTTGCTTGCAAGAGGATTTTTGACCCCAACATCATTCTGATACAAAAATGTGCCTTGGTCCATTACCCGAAACATCTTCCCTGTATCACAGTGCACATCCCGCCGGAGGCTTTCTATATCCGGAAATAAATTTCCGGATATAGAAAAGAACCTCAGACTTAGAGTAGCATAATTTCTGCTTCTTTCCAAGTCTAAGGTCCTTAAATTTCTATAAGAATTTTATATGTATTTTCTAAACTTCAAATAAAAGATCTCCGTAAGAAGGCATTGGCCATACTTCTTTATCCACGATCATTTCCAGTTCATCTACCGGTGTACGGAGGTCTTCCATAGCCGGAACCACGCTGAAGTGATAGAATTCAGACTGTACTTTTCCTTCTTCTTTTCCTGCTGCTTCTTCTGTGACTGCTTCCAGTTTCTTAAGGGCAGCCTTTGTTTCTGTCAGAAGTCCTGAGATGTCAGCAAGCATTTCAGCCTGTACAGATGCATCTGCTCCGGCTTCTTTTACTGCAAGAACCGTATCTGCAAGCTCTTTTGTATATTTTACAACTGCAGGAATGATCTGTTTTGCAGCAATATCGATCATGGCCTTTGCTTCGATATTGATTGCCTTTGCATAGTTCTCGTATTTGATCTCTGCACGGGATTCCAGCTCTGCCTTGGTAAATACACCAAATTTTCCGAACAGTTCTACCGCTTTGTCAGTTGTCAGTGCCGGGATTGCTTCTACCATGGACTTGATATTCGGAAGTCCTCTCTTTTCTGCTTCAGCTACCCATTCGTCAGAATATCCGTTGCCGTTGAAGATAATTCTCTGATGATCTGTCAGATATTCTTTGATCAGGCTGTGTACAGCTGTATCAAAATCATCTGCTTTTTCCAGGACATCGCATGCCTCTGCAAATGCCTCTGCTACGATTGTATTCAGTACTACGTTTGATCCTGCAATGGAATCGCGAGAACCTACCATACGGAATTCAAATTTATTTCCGGTAAATGCAAATGGTGAAGTTCTGTTTCTGTCGGTTGCATCCTTTGTAAGATCCGGAAGGGTTGTTACACCTGTTTGCAGCTTTCCACCATTCAGGCTGTGTGTTGCCTCACCTGTACTGAGAAGCTGTTCTACAACGTCCTGAAGCTGTTCTCCAAGGAAGATAGAGATGATTGCCGGCGGTGCTTCGTTTGCTCCAAGTCTGTGGTCATTTCCCGGATCGGCAGCCGATTCACGAAGCAGATCTGCGTGTACATCAACTGCTTTCAGGATACATGCCAGTACCAGAAGGAACTGTACATTTTCATGAGGTGTCTTTCCCGGATCCAGCATATTGATTCCGTCATCTGTTGTGATAGACCAGTTGTTATGCTTACCAGATCCGTTGACTCCTGCAAACGGTTTCTCGTGAAGCAGACATTTCAGTCCATGCTCGCATGCTACCTTTTTCAGTGTCTTCATGATGATCTGGTTGTGATCCACTGCAATATTGGCCTCTGCATAGATCGGTGCAAGTTCGTGCTGTGCAGGTGCCACTTCGTTGTGCTGTGTCTTTGCTGCAACGCCGAGTTTCCATAATTCTTCGTTGACATCTTTCATATAGGAAGCAACCCTCTGACGGATCGTTCCAAAGTAGTGATCGTCAAGCTCCTGTCCTTTCGGCGGCATTGCTCCGAAAAGTGTACGTCCTGTGTAAATAAGGTCTTTTCTCTGTAAGAATTTCTTTGCATCAACAAGGAAGTATTCCTGCTCCGGTCCTACAGAAGGTGTTACTTTCTTTGATGTTGTATTTCCGAACAGACGAAGCAGTCTGATGGATTCTTTGTTGATTGCTTCCATAGATCTGAGAAGCGGTGTTTTTTCATCCAGTGCCTCACCTGTGTAAGAGCAGAATGCTGTCGGGATGCAAAGGATCGCTCCGGCTGCATCTTTTCTTACAAATGCCGGTGATGTACAATCCCATGCTGTATATCCTCTTGCTTCAAATGTAGCACGAAGTCCGCCTGACGGGAAAGAAGAAGCATCCGGCTCCCCTTTGATCAGTTCTTTTCCAGAAAAGCTCATCAGAACCTTTCCGCTTGGAAGCGGAGCTGAGATGAAGGAATCATGCTTTTCAGCAGTAACTCCTGTCAGTGGCTGGAACCAGTGTGTATAATGGGTTGCACCTTTTTCGATTGCCCATTCTTTCATCTCATGTGCAATTACATCTGCTGTCTCAAGATCCAGCTCTTTTCCTTCTTCAATTGTCTGTTTTAATTTTTTGTATACTTTTTTCGGAAGTCTCTCCTGCATTACTGCATCGTTAAAAACATCTTCGCCAAAAATTTCTGCCACGCTTAACCATTCACTACTCATAATTACCTTCCTTTCTCTAACGATCGAGTAGGCTGACTCCTACTCGATTCTTATACTTTGTACATCATCTCGCTTAACAGCTCGATGATGTACATTCACCAAATGCAGATCCTTGTGCAAGCACAAATCTGCACTTGGCTCATCGTATACACAAAAAAACGAGGAAACTCCACTTTGTGGAACTTCCTCGTTCATTGTGATCTCTGTTATTTAAGATATATTTACGATACTCTTTTTTCTTTCAAATTTCAAGACCAATTTTTTAATTTGTGTATATTTTCACAAAACTTCATAAGTTTTCAACTTCTTTTTCAACATTTATACCAGTCACTTCTTAGACCTCGAACAGCAGATCTCCGTAAGAAGGCATCGGCCACATATTCTTATTGACGATCATTTCCAGTTCATCCACTGGTTTTCTTAAAGCTTCCATTGCCGGTACAACTTTCTGCATGAAGAAGAATGCCTGTTCTTTTCCTTCTGTCTCCGGTACTTCTGCCACAACAGTTTCCAGTGCTCTGAGTGCTTCTTTTGTGTCTTTCAAAAGATCAGCCGACTGTACAAGAAGCTCTTCCTGTACACCTGTATATGCTACAGCGCTTGCCTGTTTTACCTGGTTGATCGAATTAGCCAGCGAAGTTACATATTGGATCACAGCCGGGATAATATGCTTGCTTGCGATATCGATCATGGAACGTGCTTCAATGTTGATTGCCTTTGAGTATGCCTCATATTTGATCTCTGCACGGGATTCCAGTTCTGCACGGCTGAATACATCGAATTTTTCAAACATTTCAACCGTATTGTCATATGTCAGACATTCAACAGACTCTACCATGGTCTTAATATTCGGAAGTCCTCTTCTTTCGGCTTCCTTCACCCACTCATCAGAATATCCGTTGCCATTGAATACGATTCTCTGATGTTTGGATGCATATTCCTTGATCAGATCATGGACTGCAAGATCAAAATCTTCTGCTTTTTCGAGTACATCGCAGGCATCAGAGAAGGACTCTGCCACGATTGTATTTAATACTACGTTCGGTGCTGCTACCGAGTCTCTGGATCCTACCATACGGAACTCAAATTTATTTCCTGTAAATGCGAATGGTGAAGTACGGTTTCTGTCAGTTGCATCCTTTGCAAAATCCGGGAGCGTACTTACACCGGTATGTAATTTGCCGCCTTTTAAGCTGTGTGCAGCTTCTCCGGTATCAATAAGCTGTGCAAGCACGTCTTCAAGCTGTTCTCCGAGGTATGCGGAAATAATTGCCGGCGGTGCTTCATTTGCTCCAAGTCTGTGATCGTTTCCTACGTCAGAAGCAGATTCACGGAGCAGATCTGCATGCAGATCTACTGCACGGAGAATACATGTCAGAACCAGAAGGAACTGAATATTATCATGAGGTGTCTTTCCCGGATCCAGAATGTTGATCCCATCATCTGTAACCAGTGACCAGTTGTTATGCTTTCCGGAACCATTTACACCTTCAAACGGCTTTTCGTGTAACAGGCATTGAAGATTATGGCGATATGCCACTTTCTTCAGCGTCTCCATGATCAGCTGGTTGTGGTCAACTGCTACGTTGCACTGTGCATAGATTGGTGCAAGCTCATGCTGTCCAGGTGCTACTTCGTTGTGCTGTGTCTTTGCAGATACCCCCATCTTCCAGAGTTCTTCATTGACATCAGTCATAAATGCTGCGATTCTCTCACGGATCGCACCAAAATAATGGTCATCCAGTTCCTGTCCCTTCGGAGGATTTGCCCCGAATAATGTACGTCCTGTAAATACAAGATCCTTTCTCTTAAGATATTTTTCTCTGTCTACCAGGAAATATTCCTGCTCAACTCCAACAGATGGTGTAACCTTTTGGGACGTTGTGTTTCCAAAAAGACGCAGAAGACGGATGGATTGTTTGTTGATTGCTTCCATAGAGCGAAGAAGAGGTGTCTTCTGATCCAGTGCTTCTCCGGTATAGGAACAAAATGCTGTCGGTATATATAAAATCGATCTTTTCCCATCCGGACTCTTTTTAACAAATGCAGGCGATGTACAATCCCACGCTGTATAACCTCTTGCTTCAAATGTGGAACGCAGTCCTCCTGACGGGAAGGAAGATGCATCCGGTTCTCCTTTGATCAGCTCTTTTCCCGAAAACTCCATCAGGATCTTTCCATCTGACTTCGGTGCTGAAATAAACGAATCATGCTTTTCAGCTGTTGCTCCTGTAAGAGGCTGGAACCAGTGCGAATAGTGAGTGGCACCCTTTTCAATCGCCCACTCTTTCATCTCATGTGCAATAACATCTGCTGTTGCAGCCTGAAGCTCTTTACCTTCTTCGATCGTCTTTTTCAGCTCTTTGTAAGTCTTCTTCGGAAGTCTTTCCTGCATAACAGCATCATTGAAGACGTTTTCTCCAAATATTTCTGCTACACTAATCCATTCGCTCATCCCATGTACCTCTCTTTTCTACTACTCATTTTCTACTACTCATACAAAACGGTCGTTTTTTGATTCAAATAAAGGAGTCTTGCACTTACGCAAAACTCCTTTTATACCGTTTTCTTCGGACGCCTTTGTCCATGATATTATCAAAAATCAGACTATTCAGCTTTTCCGTCAGAACCGAACAGAATCATTTTCTCTTTTACTTTTTCAACGATTGCATCTGCACCTGGTTTCAGAAGTTTACGTGGATCGTATCCTTTTCCTTCAAGATCCTTTCCTGCTTCAATGTATTTGCGGGTAGCTTCTGCGAATACCAGCTGACATTCTGTATTAACATTGATCTTAGATACTCCAAGGTCAATCGCTTTCTTAATCATATCATCCGGAATTCCTGTACCTCCATGAAGTACAAGCGGAAGTTCTCCTGTGAGCTCCTGAACTGCTGCAAGAGTCTCAAAGCTGAGTCCTTTCCAGTTTGCCGGATATTTTCCATGGATGTTGCCAATACCTGCCGCAAGGAAATCAACGCCAAGGTCTGCGATCATCTTGCATTCCTTAGGATCTGCGCATTCGCCCATTCCTACAACACCATCTTCTTCTCCACCGATAGAACCGACTTCTGCCTCGATAGAAAGTCCTTTTCCATGGCAAAGTTTAACAAGTTCTGTAGTCTTCTCAATGTTTTCTTCGATCGGATAATGAGATCCGTCAAACATAACTGATGAGAATCCTGCATCTATACATTTCAGGCAGCCTTCATAGCTACCATGATCAAGATGAAGTGCAACCGGAACTGAAATGTCCATCTCTTTGATCATTCCATTTACCATTCCTACAACTGTTCTGTATCCAGCCATGTATTTTCCTGCACCTTCAGACACACCAAGGATAACCGGTGATCTTAATTCCTCAGCTGCAGTCAGAACTGCTTTGGTCCATTCAAGATCGTTGATATTAAACTGTCCTACTGCGTAATGACCTGCTTTTGCTTTTTTTAACATTTCTGTTGCTGAAACTAACATTTTGTATTCCTCCACTTCTCTGTTAAAGGCTTTTATAGGCTGACCCCCAGGGGAATCGAACCCCTGATTCGACCGTGAGAGGGTCGCGTCTTGACCGCTTGACCAGGGGGCCAGATGTACGTTCATTAGCTGTCTTGCTAACTCACTTGCTTAGTATAGCGTACTTCTTTTCATTTGACAAGCCTTTTTTTTATTTTTTACTGCTTTTTTACTGCTCCTCTTCCGGAACTACGATTTTAAGTGCCTGTTTCGCATTTTTGATGCAGACACTGTCGTGCTCACCGCCGAACTCTCCATCCAGCGTCCACGGGATTTCTTCCACTGATTCAAAATGGATCTCACCTGTCTTAAATGAATAAATGTGCTTCGTATTGATCTGGCTGCTCAGAAGCGCCCCGACGATCTCCTGAAGCGCGATTGGATTCTTCGGTGTCCGGATCAGGGTAACCTCAAATTCTCCGTCATCAAAGACCACATTCTTCCCGATCATATTACGGAAACCGCCAACAGATTTGGAATTCGTCACCATACCATAAATAAATTCGTCCTCGATCGTTTCTCCGTCATGTGTCACTTTTAATTTATATGACGGGATATCAAAAATTCTGGTTGCTCCTTCCAGCACATATGCCAGATGTCCCAGAACATTCTTCATTTCCTGCTTTGTCTCATAAGATACATCCGTGAAGAGTCCGAATGCTGCAATGTATACGAACACATCTCCGTTAAATCGTCCGATATCGCAAGGGAATTCTCTTCCCTCGGCTGCTGTACTTGCCGCCTGGAGAAGATTTTTCGGGATATGCAGACTGCTCGCAAAGTCGTTGGTCGTTCCTGTCGGGATGTAACCGACCGGAATCTTTTTTTCTCTCTTCATCATTCCGGTTACGACCTCATCAAGTGTTCCGTCGCCACCACTGCAGATCACACGGTCGTACTCCTCTGTAAATGTCTTTACTTTATAATAAGCGTCTTTATATTTCTGCGTCGGATATACAACCACTTCATATCCTGCTTTTACAATAATGTCAATAATATCAGAAAGCTTCGGTTTTAAAAGTCCCTTTCCTGCATTCGGATTATAAATAAACAATGCTTTTTTCATACGTCCGTCCTCCTGTTATCTGTTCTTTCCTCTGTAAGACCTGTCCACACAGCTCCTTACAGATACATGCATTATAGCATAAAGAGCCTGCTTTTGGCAGACTCTTCAATGTTTTATGCAATTATCTGTTCTTAACGTTCACAAGAAACCTTTCAATACCAGCTGCCGCTTCCTTTTCATCTGTTCCGTTCGCAACAACGGTGATTTCCTCTCCCGGCAGCAGTGTCAGACTCATCATCCCCATAATGCTCTTTGCATTGACTTGCTTCTGGTCAACTTCAATATATACCGAACTTGAATACTGACTAGCTTCCTGAACAAGAAGCGCAATCGGTCTGGCGTCTAATCCCTCGGACAATTGAATCTTAACAGGTTTTTTGATCATAATGTTCCTCCTTGCTTAGCCCTTATCTCTTCCGCCATTTCACTTAACTTGCGCAATCTGTGATTCACTCCGGACTTGCCTACCGGATTTTGCAGAAGTGCGCCTAACTCTTTTAAAGATGCCTCCGGATATGTAAGTCTTGTAAGGGCCATGTCCTTCAATCCTTCCGGCAGCTTATCGAGTCCTTTTGTTTCCTCAATATACCTTATATCTTCAATCTGCTTTACAGCAGCGGAAACCGTTTTATTGATATTCGCAGTCTCGCAGTTCACTTTTCGGTTCACCGTATTCCTCATATCTTTCAATATGCGGATATTCTCAAGCTCCATCAGTGACTGATGTGCCTCCATCACATTCAGCACATCCACGATCTGAGCTCCTTCTTTCAGATAAACCACAAGTGTTTTTTTCCTTGATACAATCTTTGCATCCAGAGCAAAGCATCTCATTATCTTCTGAATCTGCTGTGCTTTCCCCATCGACGCACAGACAATTTCAAAATGATAGGACTTCTCCGGGTCGCTCATAGATCCCGATGCAAGAAAAACGCCACGCAAGAAAGCCCGCTTACAGCAAGTTTCCTGAATCACGACATTCTTAACTACAGAAAGCTCTTCTTCCACCTCTCCATAAGGATTGATCAGCTTTGCCGCCTGAAGAACCCTGACAGCATCTTCGTGTTTTTTTACAACTATATAATAGTAGCTGCTGCCTTTTTCCCGGTTCACCCGAATAGCGATATCAACCACTATATTAAACGTTCTTCTCAATAAAGTAAAGCTTTTTCTTGCAACTGCCAGATTTTCCGTATGAATCTTAAGTGCTGCTTGACCTCTGCTGTCGATCATGACAGCCCCGCACATGCTGATGATCGCTGCAAGTTCTGCAATCTGGCAATGCCTTGCCGGACTTAGCTGGCGCGATATTTCTTCTTTAATATTTCCAGAAAAAGACATACTATCACCTATTTTGCTTTCGTAATTGCATCTTTCTCGATATCACGATGCTCTTTTCTTACACCGTACTCTTTTTCTGCCACAGACAGCCGTTCATACAACTCATTGGCAAGTGTCACGGAGCGGTGTTTTCCGCCGGTACATCCGATTGCGATCACAAGCTGGTTCTTTCCTTCTGCGACATAATTCGGAATCAGGAACTCAACCATGTCCACCAGCTTCTTCAGGAATTCTTTTGAAATATCGTTATTCATCACGTAATCCCTGACCGGCTTATCATTGCCACTCTGCGGGCGAAGTTCATCAATATAATACGGATTCGGAAGGAATCTGACATCAAATACCAGATCTGCATCACTCGGAATTCCATATTTAAATCCGAAAGATAACACGGTAATGTAGAGATTTTTGTATTCTTTATTCTCGGCAAAAATACGGTTCAGTTCACTGCGCAGCTCCCTGGTCAGCATCCGGCTTGTATCCAGGATGTAATCTGCCCTTTCTTTTAAAAAGGCAATCTTCTTACGTTCTTTGGCGATCCCGTTCTCAATTCTGCCGCCCTTTGAGAGTGGGTGGTTCCTTCTTGTCTCTTTATATCTTTTCACCAGTGTATCATCATTCGATTCAAGGAAAAGAATCTCCAGTGGTATCTTGGCTTTTTCAAGTTCGTCCAGAACCTGGTCCAGTGCACGCAGATTCTGACCACTGCGGATATCAAGTCCCAGAGCGATCTTCGTGATCTCACCATTTGGAACGATCAAAAGTTCTGTCAGTTTTGTCATTAAAGGAATCGGCATGTTATCCACACAAAAATATCCCATGTCTTCCATCATTTTCAAAGTTGTACTTTTCCCTGCTCCGGACATTCCCGTTACAATTACGAATCTCATCCCTAAAATTCTCCTATTTGTTTCACTTCCGGTTCCATCGTAACACCGGTATCTTCTTTCACTTTCGCTGTTACCTGACGGATCAGCTCCATCACATCAGCCGCTGTCGCATTTCCTTTATTGATCACAAATCCACTGTGCTTTTCAGAAACCTGCGCTCCACCTACTGTAAATCCTTTCAGTCCGCTGTCCTGGATCAGTTTTCCTGCAAAATATCCTTCCGGACGCTTAAAGGTACTGCCTGCACTCGGATACTCCAGCGGCTGCTTCGATACCCGCTTCTGACGTAGGTCATCCATCTGCGCTTTTATTTCTTCTTTTTTGCCTTCTGTAAGCGAAATCACAGCACCCAAAACGATATATCTTTTCTCCGGAATAATGCTTGTACGGTATCCCAGTCCCAGTTCTTCTGCCGGAAGCTCCATGATCTCGCCCTCTTCTGTCATAACCCTGACACTCGTCAGTACATCCTTCATCTCTCCGCCATACGCACCGGCGTTCATCACAACCGCTCCGCCAAGCGTTCCCGGAATACCCGCTGCGAACTCAAATCCGGTCAGTGCTGTATCAAGTGCTGCATTTGCAATCTGCGCAAGCGAACATCCTGCCTGCGCCGTAATCTGATTTCCTTCTACCTGAAATGTTCCCATACTCTTATAAAGCTGGATGATCGCGCCTCTGAAACCTTTGTCTCCAACCAGAAGATTACTTCCATTTCCTACTATATATATAGGTATCAAAAATTTCCGGCACACCCGGACTGCCTCTGCCAGTTCCTTTTCATTCGATGGCATGATAAAATAATCTGCCGGACCACCGATTCGGAAGGTTGTATGCTTCTTCATCGGTTCATCCTTCTGTATTTTGGCTGCATCGACCACATTATACAAACATGTCTCAAAATTCTGTTCCATTCTCTTCTCCTAGTATCTATAAATATTCTATGCCATTCTTCTTTTTTTATTTAACAGGAAATTGCCATTGGACCTCCCGCCAAATAGAAGTTACTACGTGCCAAAGCACGTTTTAATATCATCCTCATATGATGTAAGTGTCAAAAATAAATTTTGGAACTTACATCATATGATACACCAAAAAATATGCAAGTTCAACGCGCTCTTGCAAAATTAAGTGAAATGCGATATAGTAGGGCATAACATAGAAATTTTATCATTATTTTCAAAAAGGAGTGATTTTTAACTGTGGACTCAAGTGTCTCGCAAATACTTATTTTGCTAGTCCTGCTGCTCTTATCCGGCATATTTTCGTCAGCCGAGACAGCACTTACAACCTACAACAAAATCCGGATGCGTGCCCTTGCAGACGAGGGTAACAAGCGTGCCAGCGCCGTACTTGCCGTAACTGAGAATTCAGGTAAAATGCTTAGCGCGATCCTCATCGGCAACAACATTGTTAATACTGCGGTAGCTTCCCTTGCCACCACAATCGCATACCGCCTTGGTGGAACCGCCGTCGCGATCGCAAGTGGGCTTATGACGCTTCTCATCATCCTTTTCGGAGAGATTACTCCGAAGACGATGGCAACCATTCATGCTGAGAAGATGTCTCTTTTCTACGCACCGGTTATCAATATTTTTATGAAGATCATGACTCCGATTATCTTCATTGTAAATGGTCTCTCCACCGGTCTTCTGATGCTTCTTCGCATCGATCCGAATGCCAAAGACAATACCATGACCGAAGCTGAACTCCGAAGCGTGGTAAATGTCAGCCATCAGGACGGCGTGATCGAATCGGATGAAAAAGAGATGATCTACAATGTGTTTGATCTCGGTGATGCCATTGCCAAAGACGTCATGGTTCCCCGTGTCAACGTAACTTTTGCTGATATTGACAGCAGTTACGATGAACTGATTGACCTGTTCCGTGAAGACAAATTCACCCGTCTTCCGGTTTACCAGGAGACAAAGGATAATGTTGTCGGAACGATCAATATGAAAGATCTTCTTCTTTATGACAATAAGAAAAGTGAGTTCCAGATTAAAGACATTCTCCGTGAAGCCTACTTCACTTATGAATACAAGAGCATTTCCGAGCTTCTTGTTGAAATGCGCCAGGCCTCATTCAATATCGCAATTGTCCTGGATGAATACGGTGAAACATCCGGTCTGATCACCCTGGAAGATATTCTTGAAGAGATTGTTGGCGAGATCCACGATGAATATGATGAGAATGAAGAAGAAAATATCAAAGCGGTAGGCGAACACGAATATATTATTGAGGGTTCTACTAATCTTGACGATCTCAATGATTCCCTGGAGCTGAATCTGGAATCGGAAGATTATGATTCTCTCGGAGGCTTTATCATCGAAAAGCTGGACCGTCTTCCGAAAGCTGGTGACTCCGTTGTCACCGAAGATGGAATCCGTATGGTCGTAGAAAAGCTCGACAAAAACCGGATTGAGACCGTTCACCTGTATCTTCCGGAGAATTACCGCGAACATCCGTCTGACTCATCGGAAAATGACGATTAAGCAGACCTCCCAGTAAGAAATCCTGACAAATTTTTTCTTTATATTTTGCAGGATATACAACAATTTCAGGGCAGTCCAAAGCGGGCTGCCTTTTCCTTTTGGGATTTCGTTATTTTTTAAACAATTTTTTCAAGAAATATCGGTTTTTTATTGATTTTATTGCGTAATTATGTATAATTATGGTAAATGGGTGAAGAATTTTACTTCATCAGATGATAAAATCTGCGCTCACAGCTTTTATCATTTAACCATTTAACTAGAATTAGGAGAAAGAGGTTAATTGCAATGGCAGAAATCAATTTAAGCAAGTATGGTATTACTGGAACAACAGAAATCGTGCACAACCCTTCTTACGAATTACTGTTTGAAGAAGAAACAAAAGCAGGTCTTGAAGGATTTGAAAAAGGTCAGGTCAGCGAACTTGGTGCTGTGAACGTAATGACAGGTGTATACACCGGACGTTCCCCTAAAGACAAATTCATCGTAGTTGATGAAAACTCTAAAGACACTGTATGGTGGACTTCAGACGAATATAAGAATGACAACCACCCGGCTTCACAGGAAGCATGGGAAGCTGTAAAGGAGATCGCCAAGAAAGAACTTTCTAACAAGAAACTTTATGTAGTAGATGCATTCTGCGGCGCTAACAAAGATACACGTATGGCAATCCGTTTCATCGTTGAAGTTGCCTGGCAGGCTCATTTTGTAACAAACATGTTCATCAAACCAACAGCTGAAGAACTTGAGAACTTCGAGCCTGACTTCGTAGTATACAACGCTTCTAAAGCAAAAGTTGAAAACTACAAAGAACTTGGACTTAACTCTGAAACAGCTGTTTTATTCAATATCACAAGCAAAGAACAGGTTATCGTTAATACATGGTACGGCGGAGAGATGAAGAAAGGTATGTTCTCTATGATGAACTACTACCTCCCACTTAAGGGAATCGCTGCTATGCACTGCTCAGCAAACACTGATCTGAACGGCGAAAACACAGCTATCTTCTTCGGTCTTTCAGGAACAGGTAAAACTACACTTTCTACAGACCCGAAGCGTCTCCTCATCGGTGATGACGAACACGGCTGGGATGACAACGGAGTATTCAACTTTGAAGGTGGATGCTACGCTAAGGTTATCAACCTTGACAAAGAATCTGAACCAGATATCTACAACGCAATCAGACGTGACGCTCTTCTTGAGAACGTAACTCTTGATGCTGAAGGAAAAATTGATTTTGCTGATAAGAGTGTAACAGAAAATACACGTGTATCTTATCCGATTAACCACATTGAAAATATTGTACGTCCGATTTCTTCTGCACCGGCAGCTAAGAATGTAATCTTCCTGTCTGCAGACGCTTTCGGAGTACTTCCACCGGTATCTGTACTGACACCGGAACAGACACAGTACTACTTCCTGTCTGGATTCACAGCTAAGCTTGCCGGTACAGAACGTGGAATCACAGAACCGACACCAACATTCTCTGCTTGCTTCGGACAGGCATTCCTTGAACTGCATCCGACAAAATATGCAGAAGAACTTGTTAAGAAGATGGAAAAGAGCGGAGCAAAAGCTTACCTCGTTAACACAGGATGGAACGGAACAGGAAAACGTATCTCTATCAAAGATACTCGTGGTATCATCGATGCAATCCTGAACGGAGACATCTTAAATGCACCGACCAAGAAAATTCCTTACTTCAACTTCGAAGTACCTACAGAACTTCCGGGCGTTGATTCAGGAATCCTTGATCCTCGCGACACATATGCTGATGCTTCTGAATGGGAAGAAAAAGCTAAGGATCTTGCTGCAAGATTCGTTAAGAACTTCGCTAAATACGAAGGAAATGCTGCTGGTAAAGCACTTGTATCTGCTGGACCGCAGGCTTAAATGCAAAATTAGAAAATGGATGTGGGAGAGTTTCTCCTGCATCCATTTTTTTGTGTATACGATGAGTCAAGTGCAGATTTGTGCTTGCATAAGGATCTGCATTTGGCGAATGTACATCATCGATCTGTCAAGCGAGATGGTGTACAAAGTATGCCAATCGAGTAGGCGTCAGCTTACTCGATTGTGCGAATGGACGAGGGAGAGGCTGCAATAACCTCTCCCTCTGGTTTTTCAAGACAAAACAGAATGGAATGATTTATGAGAAACAGAACCCACAGCCATCTTCGGGCTGTGGGTTCTATTGACTGTTGAAGTTTGTTGGTTGCAGATATTCTTTTCGTACTTTTATAGTATGACGATAGTGTAATATCAACTACATGTATTTATGTAAAATAATTTTTTTCTGCAGTATATTTCTACTTCTCTTCTGGGGGAAGTTCTTCACCGGCTAGTTTTAGGATGTTGCTGATCTCATCTTCGGTGATGCCAGCGAATTCTTCCAGCTCGTCTACGCTGACTTTTCGGCCGAGTTCATCGGAAAGTTTTTTGATCTGTTCATCAAGGTCGTTGACTTTTTCTACCATGCGGTTATCTTGTTTTTTAGTCTCTTCCTGAGATTCAAGAAGTGCCTGCATGCTTTCTTTTGCCATGCTTAAAAGGGCTTCGGTATCATCTGCATGGTCTTCCATGGCGAGCATGAGTCCCATGTTGCCTTCCTGGACGAGATCTCCGATGTAGATATCTGCCCTGTGCATCTCTTTTGCCATGGTGAGGATTGCCGGTAGGAGTTCTTTTAATGGATCCCCATCTCTTAATCCTTTCAGATCCTGCTCGTAAAGGTTTAAATAATCCTGTTCTTCCTGGGTATATCGGATCGGTCCTTCGGTGTTTTCTGCATTTTTGATCGAACCACCAGCTTTGACGTAGCCTTTTACGATTACTTTCTTGGAAAGAAGATAATCAAATACAAGCTCCATCTGTTCTGCTGATAAATTGTCTTCTGCGAAGTAAGCTTCGACTGTGGCTTTGTCTGTGATGTTATTCTGGCTTTCACACAGGGTAAGGACCCCTGAAAGTTTTTCACGAAATTCTAATCTTTCTGCCATATTTTGATTCTCCCGATTCTATAATATATGAATATATTTTTCTTGTTCTTCCGGTCAAGAAAGACAAGAAACGTAATCAACAAACTAATGATTGCTTTCCTGTAGCATATCGCTACAGACTTATCATAACATTATATTTCCTACCTGACAATTTATTTTTCTGCAATATAATGAGGATACCAGGGTCAAAAGGTCAGAAAGCCGATGCATGCTTGCTTACAAGAGGATTTTTGACCTCTTGACCCACCAAAAACATGAGTAAGTAGCCATTTTTCAAAGAAAAATGAGCGAATTACGAATGTTTTTGAGAATTGCGAGAGTGCAAAGCACGCAGCATATTTTTCTTAATCGATTTCTCATTTTCACTTTTCAGGATATCCGACATATATTATATAAAGTTCATTTTTTGAGGTATATCTATGCCTGTATCTATCATGCTCGATGCCGGTCACGGAGGACGTGATCCGGGAGCTGTGTATAATGGTCGCCAGGAAAAGGATGATGTACTGAAGCTGGTGCTTGCGATCGGAGAAATTTTACAAAACAGCGGAATTGATGTGGAATACACACGGACAACAGATATTTATGAGACACCTTTCCAGAAAGCAACAGAGGCAAATGAAGCCGGTGTTGATTTCTTCATATCGATCCACCGGAATTCCAGTCCTCTTGCCAATCAGTACATGGGCGTGGAAAGCCTGATCTATAACCTTTCCGGCATCAAATATGAGATGGCGGAAAATATCAATGCACAGTTGGAGACAGTTGGGTTCAAGGATCTCGGAGTAAAGGCGCGCCCAAATCTGGTTGTCCTTCGCCGTACAAAAATGCCGGCGATTCTGGTCGAAGTCGGTTTTATCAATTCCGATTCTGATAACACAATTTTCGATAAGAACTTCAATGATATTGCGCAGGCAATTGCAGATGGAATCCTGGATACGCTGGAAGAAAAAGGGCTCTGGAAACCAGAAGGCGCAAGAAACAGTTCGACCGCATCGGAATCAGGAAGGACTTCTTCTGACGCAGATACTTCTGCTTCCGTTTCTCCTGCTGACGGTTCTACAAAATCAGATGTTGGTACACTGACAAATTCAGGCTCAGTCCCTGATTCTCCTTGTACGTCAGACTCTGCTCACATGAATCCGTCTGATAAAAATACAGACTCCGAATTTCCTAATTTTTCTCCATCTGTAACCTACAGTGTGCAGGTCGGTGCATTCCGAAATCCGGCGTATGCCAGACGGCTTCTTAATGAACTGACCGAAATGGATTTCCCTGCCCGGATTGATGACAGCAGCCAGTATGACCGGGTTCTGGTCGGTCAGTTCGATGTATTGAATGATGCCGCCATGATGGAACGAAGACTAAAACAGAGCGGATATCCAACTGTGATCGTGAGTTTTTCTGAAGAAGCCTGATTGATTCTGCAAAAAATTCATACATTAGCTTCCATGATTTTCTTCTTCTTTTGCTGACCATGGAAGATGACTGTTTAAGGGAAGAACTTTACCATTTTTTCGGACGCTCCGATGAAACACCATCAAAAGCTGCTTTTTATCGCCAACGTACAAAATTAAAAGATGGTGCATTATGGGAACTTTTGCAGATTTTTAACCAGAAGCTTAAACCTACTCTATACAGGAACCGTTATCGTTTGGTTGCTTGTGACGGTTCTGTTGCTGATATTTTCCGTGATGAAAAAGATACAGAAACTTATTTTGAACCAAACAATAAATCTCCCAGAGGTTTTAATCATATCCACATCAATGCACTTTAAGCCAAGTAAAAAGAACAGAAAAGATTCTCAGATACCAAAATCTTTTCTGTTCTTTTTTGTATATTATAAAGGATAGATTAGTACCTCCTCAGAGGTCATGTGTTCCCCTTGATAAAAGGGCTCAGTTCATTAAGGGCGAATGCTCTTTGCCAGTTCTTTCGCTTCTTTTGTCAGATTACAGATTTTCTCGAATTCGCCGTTTTGGATCAGATCTGCTTTTACCATCCAGCTTCCGCCGCAGCAGATGATCTTGTCAAATCCCAGATAATCTTTCAGATTCTGTGTTCCGATTCTACCTGTCGGCATAAAACGGAGCTGATTGTATGGTGCTGCCATTGCTTTGATCATAGCCACTCCACCTGCAGGTTCTGCCGGGAAGAATTTAACTACTTTCAGTCCTCTTTTTACTGCCTGTGCCACTTCAGACGGTGTCACACATCCCGGGAAAATCGGAATTTCTTTTTCCAGACAGTAATTTACGATTTCAGGATCGAATCCAGGACTTACGATGAATTTTGCTCCTGCCTTAACAGCAGCATTTCTCATAGAATCCGTTTTCCTTGAGTTTCTCTAAGTTTTCTCCAAGCCTGTAAACGAACCTGTCTATCAGTTCCTTGATAAAAAACGCGCTGAAAGAAAACCATATCTTGTTTACATGACCGCTGGTACCTTTCTAAGCCTTTCAAAAAAGCACATAAGTTATTTGTACTAACCTGTGGTTATGTATTGAATTATGGGTTTTGGGTAACAAAAAACACCGTATTTCTACGGTGTGTTCTGTCACATATATTCTGTTTTATGATAGCAGAAAACTGGAATTCACAGTTCTTCCATCCTTCCCATCTTCAGCGCCATAACAAGAGTTCCGGCTGCCATCACAAAGACACCAATTTCAATCACATAGATGGGAAGAAGCGCCGGACCTGCCACGGCAAAGAAGTCCACGATAAAATGAATCCCATATGCAAGAACCGCTGTAAAAGCCGCTGTCCTGCATTTGCCTGCCTTTACCGCCCGGTAGATCAGCAGTGACAACCCGATATGCAGAATGATGGCACTGATTCTTTCGATTCCGCTTACAAAAAAGAGTGGTGCCGGTGTTGTCCATAGGGCCGACAGCTGTGACACGGTCTGGTTTGCAGACTCAGCAGGAAGTGCCGCCAGCGTATTCTGCATGGCTCCGCTGTTGATCATCAGCATGGACACAAGATTGCTGATTCCGGAGAGTCCTCCGATCAGAATGGCCTCCACACCGCCATGCCCGATTCCATACATCAGTGCATTTGGAAAATCCAGCCATTTCTTCATCCAGAACTTCATGGCAATCAGTCTTCCGGTCTCTTCAAAAACCGCTGCAGCCAAAGCCGCGTACACATAGTAAAGCCATGGCCTGCTCTGTGCGTTCAGTCCGCAGAACTGAATGACAAGAACATGCAGCTGTTGCTCCAACAGCATGGCAAACAGCAGATAGGTTCCTGCTCCGATAAAGAACGAGGAAATCCTTGCCTTAAGCTTCACCCTTCCTGCAATGAACAAAGCAATCGGTACCCCCATCGAGAGGACAACGGAGCAGATAACTCCCGCTATCGCCAGACCTGATACTGTGTTCAATTCCATCTTTATACCTCCCTGATTCTCAAAAAATTCCTTTATTGTATTTGAACTGTCCATACAATATAAAGCCTAATCCGACAATAACTGCTGGAAGAATGATATAATCTATAATTATTTCACTCCAAAATGAAACAATAAAACCTAATACAAGAGATATTCCTATAATCAACGTTCCTGTGCCGACTGTTTTTCCATACTTTGGTATATCTTCTTCCTTTACTTTTCGCCTGTTATAAGAGTGAATTGTGCTGATATTGCCTTTGATATTTACAATTCCCACAACAGATATGAACACTCCCAAAATCAACATTATAATATTTTCCATAATGACCTCCTAAAAATAGAATAGTTCCTCAAATTTTTTGTCCAATGCAATACAAAGAATTAGAGCCAATTTTGCAGTTGGATTAAACTGTCCTGTTTCAATAGAACTAATGGTATTTCTTGATACCCCTACCATTTCTGCAAGCTGAGCTTGAGAAAGATTTGCTTCTGTGCGAACTTCCTTTAAGTGATTTTTCAGTTGTAATTGTTCTTTCATATTCTCACCTCTAAAAGATGGCTAACAAATCCAACAAATGCCAAAATGGAAAGCACAAAAAACAGAACAGTCAAGACCAAATCGCTCTTTCGCTTCATTTTGATAAAACGAACTAACCATTGTGTTGCAATAATGCTGAAGTATATAACCCACGGGCTGTAAATCATAGTATGAGCAAGCACAGAAGATAACAGCGAAAGCAAACAACACACTAAAGCACCAACTCTGCTTGCGTGACTTCCGGCTTGATATACCACTTCCATTTCAGCCAAGTCCTTATTGCGATGTTCTTTTCTGCTTGCATTTAAGATTTCGTCCTTTTTCATAAAAACACCTCCATGACAAGTTTTCTTTGCATATTTTAATTATATGCATACCAAGTTTTCTTGTCAATAGAGTTCATAAAAAAGTTACAACCGATATAAGAGATAACTTTTCTACCACTTCGATTATACTCACGACTTAATGACTTCTTGAATACTTGCCGAAAAAGAAAAACTGCCATCGGTTTGACAGCAGTTCTTCTTCGGTTGGTATCCGTTAGGAATACACAATATCATTCAATACAATCTCATCGGCACAGGCTCGAATGTTATTCATTAATCCTATCCATCTCATCATATCCGTTGCTTTTCTGCACGCCCAGGTTACAATCTCCGGTTCGATCATCAGACGTACATCAAACAGATCCATTGCCAACCGATAACGGTCCTCCACATTTCCAAACTCGAGAACATCATTTTCCATATAAATGGTACTGATGACATAAGTTCCGTCTCCTCTGCGCACTTCCAGCACGCCTCTTGTGACCAGCCCTTTAACCGCCTCTCTTACCGTACTTCGTCCAACTTCAAATAATTCTGTCAGTTCACCTTCAGTAGGTATCCTCTCTCCTATTTTTACCGGTTTATCCAGAATATATTTCATCAGACGATCCTCTGTCTTCTGTCCCAGTGTCCGTTTTACATTTTTTCCGCTTTGCTGCATTTCGTCACCTCCTGCTTATCCGCTTTCTCAAATTTTAGCATTTATTTTTTCTCTTTTCAGCTCTGCATTGCCTGCCCTTCTCATTTTTGCTATACTGTCAATGTAGTTTTACGCCATAGTTTCCGGCGTATCGTTATTTTGACTCAGGAGGAAATTTATGATCAAATTAGTTGCAAGTGATCTGGACGGCACTCTGCTTCACAACTATCAGCAGACTGTGCCGAAAGAAATATATGATACGATTAAAGCACTTCATGAAAAAGGAATCATCTTCACTGCCGCAAGCGGACGCCAGTATGCCAATATCCGCAGGCTTTTCGCTCCTCTCGGCTTTGACATTCCATATATCGCTGAAAATGGTTCCATGTGCGTCTATAAAGAAGAAGTACTCGCCACCGGTCTGACTCCATCCAAAACCATCCGGCATATTCTGGATGCCCTGATGGAATACCGGAAGATCTATCACACCGGACACTGTATCCTTTCTGTAAAAGATACTTATTACAGCGACTCAACCGATGAACGTTTCATTGATTATATGGAAAATGATATGCATAACATCGTTACCTACGTGCCGGATCTGTATGCGATCAAGGAACCGATCATCAAAGCAGCCATCTGTGATTTTGGTGGCACAAAGAATCTGGAACCCTTCTTCCACAAAAGAATCGGGGATGAAATCCGCGTTGTAACTTCTGCAGATCACTGGATTGATTTTATTGCGCCAAATGCAAATAAAGGAACGGCACTGAAAGTTCTAATGGAAAAATTCGGAATCAAAAAAGAGGAATGCATCTGCTTCGGAGACCAGCAAAATGATATCGAGATGCTGAAAGCTGCGGGAACAGCGTATGTCATGGCAACCGGCCACCCTCTCGCCAAAAAGGCGGCAGATTACGTTGTGGAATCACCTTTGCCGGTGATGCAGGGGTTGTTGTAGAGTGAAAATGGGGACGCTGCAGCTAAATAATTTTCTGAAACGAACAGCGCAGCTGAATGTTTCCATCTTGACGGCATTTGAGGCTTTTAGGGAATCTTAGGTTTTGAGAAGATGCGTTAGGGGAAGAAATCCACACTGTCTGAGCGACAGCGAGTTTGTGGATTTCTTCCCCTGTTTTTAGCATCTTTTCAAAATTTTAGAGTCCCTTAATGCCTCAAGCCTGTCCGGCAAGATGGAAACATTCAGCTGCGCGTCCCTTTTGAACCAGCAAGCCTATATAACTTCCCCTATGCGTTCTCCCATCTTCACAATGGTTTCTGCTCCCTGCAACGTGTTCCGGATCAGATCACTGTCTGGCAAGACTTTATCTGGTTCCAGGAGCAGCACAACCGTTGAACCTCCGAATTCAAATCTTCCTTTTTCTTCGCCGCGTTTTACCTGGCAGCGTTCTTTTTTATAATTTCGGATCTTTCCGACCATCAGTGCACCGACTTCCATCATCAGGACGGTGCCGAGTTTTTCATTTTTTACAAGACAGTATTCTCTGCTGTTCATTTTGTAGATCGGGCAGATATCATTTGCAATCGGATTTACAGTGTGAAAAATTCCCGGAATCCTTCTCTGATAGGTCTTTTCTCCATCCGCCACGTAGCAGTATCTGTGGTAATCGTCTACTGTAAGACGGATCACTACCGCCCAGCCTCCCATATAATGTCTGGCAAGCTTTGCATCGCGAATGAGGCTGTGGGTTGTATATGGTGTATGTTTAATGAAGAATCGTCCGTTTTCGTGAATTGGATAGACACTCACTTTCCCGTCACATGGACTGATCAGTACGGTATCTTCCCTGTTAACCGGGCGTTCCTCAGCTTTTATTTTTCTGGTAAAGAAATCATTATAGGAATCAAATTTCTGTTTTTCATATTTATTCAGATCGATCCCGTGGGTTCTGGCAAATAGTCCGGCAAAAACAGCGGACACTTTTGTATTCAACAGCTTCCCTCCCAGTCTGGATACTGCCGGTAAAAGAAGCGGGCGCATCAGTACTCTGGTTGCTGTATGGGTATACACAAATTTTAAAAACTTATCCTGACTGGTTGTCTTTTTTATCCGATGACCTTCTCTGTCTATGTAATACATTTTTCTACCTCCTGTCCGCCTTATCCATGCCTGATAATGTAGCTGTCAGGCAGATCTCTGCCCTTCACTTTGCTACCTGCTCATAACCTGGTTTCATTACATCATGCTCATATAACGCATATAGTGCCGGACCAGAATAGCGATCACTGCCATTGCCACAACAGCTACAATCGCACCCATGGTCACATTTTTCGGCTTTTTCAGTTTGAAATTGGTGATAAACAGAATGCCGACCACCAGCATGACTACATGAAGCGCAAGCATAAATTCACAACCTAAAAATGGTTTTAATACAACCACAAGCGGAAGTGCGATTGCCATGGATGTGATCGGGAGCCCCTGATAACATTCTCTTTTCTCTGCTGTTTCTTCCTGACGCTGTTCTTCCATCACATTGAACCATGCAAGGCGGATCAGACCTGCAAGCACATAGAACATCAGGATTGCCACACCGATCACTCCACGCATTCCAAAGCAGTAACAAAGAACAGCCGGTGAAGCTCCGAAGCAGACGATATCACTTAAAGAATCAATCTGGATCCCAAAACGCTTTTCCACCTCTGTCCGGTTCTTTTTCGTCCGTGCGATCTTTCCATCGAACATATCACAAAGCCCGGAGATTGCAAGACACATGACACCCAGGTGCAGATGCCCGTTCACTGCAAACATCATTCCTCCGACCGATACCATCAAGCTGACATATGTAAGTACTACCGTATAATCATAAACCCCTAACATTCTATCTCCCTCTTTCTTCCAATTGTAAAGTTTGCTACGATCGTAAGCAGGGCGCTCAGCCCCAGTTCTGTATAATATCCAAGCCCACGGCTCAGGATCATTCCCGGCAAAAGAAGCCGTTTTCCGAATACCGGAATAAAAATCATGGTAAATAATTTTTCACTGATTCCCATACCTCCCGGCAGAGGAAGCATATCTACCGATACCGCAATGACCGCCTGCAGTGTAATGACTGCGACTGCTTTTGCACCACCAAGTCCAAATGCCTTATATACAAACCATGTAGCCGTAAACAGCGCAAACCGCTGGAACATGGTGATTGCAAATACATTCACGATTACCTGCTTGTGCTCCTTCAGAAAAACTGCTGTATCCCGGTACTGGTCCATTGATGCATTCAGCTTTTCAATACGCGCTTCCTTATGGCGTAGAAAGTGCAGCTTTTCAAGCAGTGCCATTCCTCTTACCAGGATTTCTCTTGCAAGCCGCGGATGAAACACCAGCACCAGCATCGCCGTCACGCAGAAAACGTTCAGAGCTGTCCCCAGATAAAAGATATGCCGGATACTCCAGAGATACTTATGGATAAATCCCTGTCCGAACAGTACCAGCCACAATCCGACAACCACCAGTACCAGTTTATAAGTGATCGTAACGATCATCAGCACCAGCGTTGAAACCGGTATTGGTATCTTTTCTTTTTTCATATAATAAATCTGTGCCGGCTGTCCTCCAGATGCCGAAGGTGTGATACAGCTGAAGAAGAATCCAACCGATGAAAACAAAAAACATGTCCATTTTTTCAGCCGGATTTTCAGTGTCCGCATCATATAATAGATAATGATCGATTCTCCCCAGATAAAAACCACAACACAGATCACTCCCGGAATCAGCCATAATACATTGACCTGCCCCAGGATCTTCACAATCTCACCAATATCTTCCCCATGAAATACGCCATACATTGTACCGGCAAATACCACCAGCAAAAATATGACATTGAAGATCGTCTTCTTTTTATTTTCCATCTCTCTTCATTCCTGTCCAGTTTCCAAGTTTATTTGCTATTTTTTCTGTCAGACGCCGATAGATCTGCCATCCATTTGTCCGTCTGCTGATCTGCCAGGTTACTTCTGCAAGAAGAATTCCTGCTACTGCATCCTGCCATACATGCTGCCTAAGCGCCAGTGTCGAAATCACAACCAGTACCGTCATCAGGACTGAAAAAGCTTTATACCAGTTGGGAATCTTCCGATTCTTCCTGACCGCAATATAGCTGAACCAGCTTGCCATGCAGTGAATGGACGGAAACAGGTTGATCGGCTTATCAACCGTATACAGAAACCGTACTGCCTGCGTCCAGATATCCGTCCCTGTCAGAACCGGTCTCGTATTCGTGGTCGGATAAAAAATAAAGCACAGCATACATACCAGCCGCGCATAAAAATCCGCAGTAAAAAACCGGTATTTCACTTTCTCCTCCCGCATCGATGCCATGAAATAGTTCACTACCCAGAAAAGATAACAGCCAAAATAAATAATAATAAACTGTGGCATAAAAGGAATCACTTCATCCGCCGGACCAGAAAGATTATGAGTCTTGATTCCCGTCCGTAATAGCGGCACTCCCCAGTATACCACAGCATTCATACAAAATGTAATAATAAGTGGAATTATAGTTTTTATTTTCTTCATACAATCTATACTATACATAAATAAAAAAATAGCAATAGTCTTTCACAATTCTTAAAGAAAAAAGTTCTGTCTCTTAAGAAAACAGAACTTTTTTCTTTTATATTTCTTTATTTTTACAGAACCTTTGACAGGAATTCCTTTAAACGCTCATCCTTAGGATTTGCAAAGAACTCTTCCGGAGTTCCCTGCTCTTTTACTCTTCCTTCATCCACAAACATGACACGGTCAGCAACCTCTCTTGCAAATCCCATTTCATGTGTAACAACAACCATGGTCATACCTTCCTGGGCAAGCTGTTTCATCAGCTCCAGAACCTCTCCAACCATCTCCGGATCCAGTGCGGATGTCGGTTCATCAAAGAGTATTACATCCGGGTTCATGGCAAGGGAACGCACGATCGCGATCCGCTGCTTCTGTCCACCGGAAAGCTGTGACGGATAAGAATCTGCCTTCTCTTCCAGTCCAACCCTCTTAAGAAGTACTCTTGCTTCTTTTTCTGCCTCTGCTTTATCCTTTTTCAGGAGCTTGATCGGAGCCAGTGTGATATTTTCAAGAATCGTCTTATGTGGGAAAAGATTAAAGTGCTGGAACACCATTCCCATCTTCTGACGATGTTTGTCGATATCTACCTTTGCATCTGTAATGTCCACACCTTCAAAATAAATATGGCCTCCGGTCGGCACCTCCAGAAGGTTCAGGGAACGGAGGAATGTAGATTTTCCGGATCCTGACGGCCCGATGATTACCACAACTTCTCCTTTGTGGATCTCTTCTGTAATTCCATTCAGTGCATGAAAATCGCCAAATACTTTCTGCAGATTTTCTACACGGATCAATACATCTCCATTAGTGGTCACTGTTCCTTAACCTCCTTTCCAGCATACTTACCAGTTTACTGAAGATCATAACCATAACCAGGTAAATGATCGCAACTGCCATCAGTGGCATAAGCGCATCGTAGGTTCTGCTTCGGATGATATCTCCGCCCTTTGTCAGATCCTGAAGGGCAATATATCCGGCAACAGAAGTCTCTTTTAAGAGAACGATAAATTCGTTTCCAAGTGCCGGAAGGACATTTTTAAACGCCTGTGGCATGATAATATAGATCATTGTCTGACGATAATTAAATCCAAGGCTTCGTCCTGCCTCAAACTGTCCGTTATCAACTGCCATAATACCGGAACGGAAAATCTCAGCAACATAAGCACTGGAGTTCATACCAAATGCCAGAATCGCTACGATCGTCTTACTGACATCCACACTTGCAAAAATTACAAAGTAAATGATAAGCAGCTGTACAACAACCGGTGTACCACGGATGACCGTGATGTAAATCTGGCAGATCAGATTCAGGAGCTTCATCTTGCCGGTCTTATCGTATGTAGAACGGACAATTGCCAGAAGGAATCCGAGAACTACACCGATCAGGACAGCACAAAAGGTTACAATTAACGTAACCTTAAGTCCGTCTGCAATGTAGTGCCATCTGTCATCTTTTATAAAATTCATTATAAATCTTGCTTTAAAATCACTCATAAGACACCACCAGTCTGTACCCGATTAGTCTGTAATATATTTTGCAACGATTTTATCAAATGTTCCATCTTCTTTTAACTCTTTGATCGCATCATTGACTTTCTTAACCAGATCATCATTACCTTTTTTGATTGCCAGTGCATAGTCTTCTTCTACATAAGAAGTCTCCAGGATCTTCAGACCTTCATTTTCTTCTACGAATGTCTTAGCCGGCTGGTTATCAATGATCACTGCATCGATCTTGCCCTGCTGCAGAGCCTGTACAGCTTCCATACCTTTGTTGAAACGCTCTACATTATCATCACCGAAATCATCTGTAGAATAAATATCCCCTGTTGTTCCCTGCTGAACACCAATCTTCTTTCCTTTCAGATCATCCGGTTCTGTAATATCACTGTCATCTGTTACAATGATAACCTGAACTCCTGTGTAATAGCTGTCAGAGAAATCAACCTGTGTAGCACGGTCTTCTGTTACAGTCATACCTGCTGCTCCGATATCTGCTTTCCCGCTCTGAACGGCCGGGATAATAGAATCAAATGCCATATCTTCGATCTTCAGATCCATTCCAAGTTTGTCAGCGATCGCTGCTGCGAATTCTGCATCGATTCCGACAACTTCATCTCCGTCATAGTATTCAAATGGTGGGAATTCTGCGTTTGTAGCCATAACAAGCTTTTCTTTCTTGTCTGATTTTGCAGAGTCACTCTTTGATGAATCACTCTTTGATCCACAAGCTGCAAAACTGAATACGCATGCACATGCAAGTACAACACTGATTACTTTTTTCATTTTCATAATACCAACCTCCAAATTTTATCCATTTCCCCTATTCTATCATGTTATAAAGAAAAAACAAAGTGGGTTTTTATACATTTTTTTGCATAAATTCCCACTTTTTTTCGTGATTATTCTCTTTTAGCCAAAGATCAGGAAATAAAGAAGTACCAGAACTCCAAGTACAATACGGTAATAACCGAATGCCTTAAAGTCATGCTTCTTGATATATCCCATCAAAAACTTGATTGCAAATACGGATACGAAGAACGCTACCAGGCATCCCACAAGCAGAATGACCACTTCGATTGCGGTATAATGGAATCCGAATTTGATAACCTTTAAGATACTTGCTCCGAACATAACCGGGATTGCAAGGTAGAAGGTAAATTCTGTTGCCACATAGCGGGAAGTTCCGATGAGCAGTGCTCCAAGGATGGTTGCTCCTGAACGTGAAGTACCCGGGATCAGTGCCAGGACCTGGAAGCCTCCGATGATCAGTGCCATCTGATAGGTAAGCTCTGTCAGCTTTGTAACCTGCGGTCTGGTGTGTTCATTCTTTTTCTCGATCAGAATGAAGAAGATACCATAAATGATCAGCATCAGTGCAACAACTACATAATTGTAAAGATACTTGTCAAGGATATCATCAAATAACAGCCCGATCACAGCTGCCGGAATACATGCCACAACGATCTTGCACCACAGGTTGATCGTATTTCTCATCTGCTTCGCTGATTTTCTCATTGAAAATGGATTCAGCTTATTGAAATACAGAACAACGACCGCCATGATCGCACCGAGCTGTATCACAACACGGAACATACTGTTGAATTCATGACTTGTACTCATATGTAAGAACTGCTCTACCAGGATCATATGCCCTGTACTACTGATTGGAAGCCATTCTGTGATACCTTCCACGATACCCAGAATGACAGCAATTAAAATATCTAACATTTTTCCCTCTTTCTATCCCCTCTCGGGATTCAATACAAATTTTTCAATGGCAGCCGCCACGCCATCCTCCTCATTGGACAATGTGATATAATCTGCCACCTCTTTTACTTCATCTGCTCCGTTTGCCATCGCAACACCAAATCCGACTTCTTTTAACATCATCAGGTCATTGTTGCCATCCCCGCATGCCATGATCTCTTCCCGTTCAATTCCAAGAAGCCTGCCGAGCTGGATCAGTCCCATGCCTTTGTTGACTCCCGGTGCATTGATCTCCAGGTTCGTTCCCATCGAATCACTAATGCTTAAATTCCCAAGCTCCATGATCCGCTGCTTTGCTTCCAGCCGTTCGTCCTGATTCTTAAAAAGTGCATGGATCTTATCCATCTCATGCCCATTCATCTCTTCCATCTTCTCCCAGAGACTCGTAATGCCTTTGCGGGTGGTTCGGATATAATCTGCCATCGCAGGATTCCGCAGATACTCTCCGACTTTCAGAAGTTCATCTGCCTGCACGAAACCTCTTCCATCAAAATAAATCTCCTTGAACGTATCATAATCTCCAAAAATCTTAAGGATCGCCGCGCCCATCTCATATGACAGCATGTTGGCATAAAGTATTTTATCTTCCTGCAGGTCCAGGATCCTTCCGCCGTTCGATGTCAGTGCGTACCGCATCCCCGGGAAATTCCGGAGCACTTCCGGGATCCCTGTCACCGGGCGTCCTGTTGCAACCAGTACTGTTACTCCCTGATCGATCGCACGTGTAAGTATTTCTCTTGTATGACTGGTCAGTTCTTTCTTATCATTCAGTAAAGTACCATCCAGATCAAGCCCTATCATTTTTATCTTTTTCATGAATAATTCCCTCATTTATGGTAAAGCTAAAAATACATTTCAAATCTTAGTATAACACGATTCCCCGTGCATGTATAACAAAATTTGCGGATTCAGGCATTTTGTAGTATACTGATAAAGGCTCAATTTTGAAGAAAGGAAGAATTATGAAGAAAAGGTTAAAAGCATTTTCAAGGACAACCATCGCACTCCTTACCGCTGCCCTGGTCTGTTCCCCGTTTACAAAAGCTTACGCCGATGACACTGTAGACTCTCTCGAAAAGCAGACAAACGGTCTTCAGAACCAGCTCGACTCTCTGAATCAGGACCTCACAAGTCTCAGCGCTGAGATCACAGATCTTGCATCAAAAATTGAGGATACGGATGCTTCCGTACAGAAAGCAGAACTGGATCTTGCCGCCGCAAAACTGGACGAGCAGTTACAGTATGATGCTATGAAGAAAAGAATCAAATATATGTACGAAACAGGAAATACGTCACTCTTACAGATCATCTTTTCTTCTGAAAGCATGGGAGATTTCTTAAACAAAGCAGAATTTGTCAAGAACATTACAGAATACGACAGAAATATGCTGGATGAATTACAGAAGGTTCACGAGCTTGTCGCTAAAAAGGACTCTGATCTGAAAGCAGAGCAGGCTTCTCTGGCAGAGATGAAAACAAATCTCGACCAACAGGAACAGGAACTGAATGATAAGATTTCCTCTACTTCCGGTGAACTTCAGGCTTCATCCGAAGCACTGGCAAAAGCAAAAGAAGCACAGGCAGCCGCTGCTGCCGCACTTAAGAAAAAGCAGGAAGAAGAAGCTGCAGAACAACAACGACAGGCAGAAGCTGCACAGACTGCTGCCAATAATACTTCAAGCAGCTCCGGGAACACGGATTCTGGTAGTTCCGGCGGCAATACGACGATTACAGTTCCGAATACTCCTGCCGAGACCACAGATCTGGTTCTCTTTGCTGCAATTCTGCAGTGTGAAGCCGGCGGTTACAATTATGACGGTATTCTTGCCGTTGCTACAGTCATCATGAACCGTGTAGAGAGTCCGCTGTATCCGAATACGATCAGCGGTGTCGTCTACCAGAGCGGTCAGTTTGCTCCAACCTGGGACGGAAGCTTAAGCCGCGTCTTGCAACGCGGACCTGTATCCTTATGCTATCAGGTCGCTCAGGAAGCGCTCGGCGGATCACGTCTTGCATCCGTAAGCGGATGTTACCAGTTCCGAAGCGCAAGTACCGGAATGTCCGGGATCAACGTTGGGGGAAATGTATTTTTCTAAATCCTGTCCCAGTGGATGTGCGTTCGATTCATTCACAGGACAGAATACAAAAAACGGTATTTACTCATCTTCACGAGTAAATACCGTTTTTTATTTTCTACGCATTATAGTTTGCAAGAAACTGTGCTATCAATTCCACACAACCTTCCACATCTTTTTCATCTGCTACCTCTGCAGGCATGTGCATATAACGAAGCGGGATTGATACCAATACCATCGGTACTCCCTGATTTGAAAAATGAATCTTATCTCCATCCGTATAACTAAGCCTGCTTGCAGCTTCTCTCTGAACTGGAATTCCTACTTTTTTTGCACATTCTTCCATTTTGGCATTTAAAGTTTTTACCACGATCGGACTGTTGCAAAGAACCGGTCCACCCCCCAGAAGAACCGTTCCCATCTCAGCCGGATTCATTCCACTACAGTCGCTTGTGTAAGTCACATCCACAACAATCGCAAGTGTCGGATTAATCCGTGTACTTGTCCAGAAAGCTCCGGTTTTCGTTGTCTCCTCTCCAGTTGTAGAAGCTCCATAGACACCAACTTTACATCCAAGCTCTTTCGCTCTCTTGATTGCTTCCATAATGATATAAACACCAAGTCTGTCATCCAATGCTCTGGCTGTAAATTTACCATTTTTCATCTTACGAATATGTGTATCCGGAACAATCGGATCTCCCAGACTTACATTCTTTAAAGCATCTTCTCTATCTTTCGCCCCAATATCGATCAGAAAATGTTTTGTTCCCAGATTTTCTTCTTTGAACAAATCACGATATGCTTCGACAACACCGTAAACCTCTCCGTTTTTTGTCTTGATACGCACCTGACGTCCCGGATAAGTTGCCGGAACAATTCCGCCTCGGTCAATCACCTGCAGTCTTCCATCTTCCCGGATGTTCGAAATCATAAGTCCGATTTCATCTGCATGTGCCGAAAGCATGATACGTACATCGTTTTCCGGATTCAGAATACATGTCAGATTTTGCATCTCATCACGGCGAATCTCATCTGTATATTCTTTCATTTCTTCTGTTACAATATCCTGCACCTGCTCCTCATAACCCGATACCGAAATACTGTTAAGAAGGTTATTTAAAAATTTTTCATTCATTCTAGTCATCTTCTTTCTTACTTAGCCGTAACTTTCAAAAGATCTGCAAATGCAGACAGATTATAGGTTCCAAGCCCGCTTGCAACTGCATCCCCGATAGCAGCACAATCCATTCCCCCTGCGATTGCTGCCTGCAGTCCTGCTTTTGCGTCTTCTACAACCAAACACTTATCAGCCTGTTCGTCTACATACTCTGCTGCTTTCACAAATACTTCCGGATCCGGCTTTGATTTTGAAATATTATTTCCGTCTGAAATTGCATCGAAATACTCTCCAAGTCCCAACTGACCGAGAATAAATCTTGCGTTTTTACTGGATGATCCAATCGCCAGTTTATGTCCATTCGCACGAAGATCATCCAATGTTTCCTTTACTTCTGCAGACAGATCTGCAGGACTCATATTTTTCAAAAGTTCTTTATAGATATCATTTTTCTTTGTTGTCCAGCATTCTTTCTCTTCTTCGCTCATTTCTCCTTCATAGCGTTCCAGAATAATTTCAAAACTTTCCATACGGCTCACCCCTCTGAGTCGGTTATTGATTTCTTCATCAAAATAGATTCCCAGTTCATCTGCAACTGCTTTCCATGCTTGATAATGATATTTATCTGTATGACAGATTACTCCATCCAAATCAAAAATTACTGCATTGTATTTCTTCATCTTTTGCTTCTCCTTCTGTTTCAGACAAGTTAGAAATGATGACAGCGGCCAGGATGATCGCACATCCGATCACCATGCGAAGTGTAATCACTTCATGCAGAATGATGATAGAAAAAATCGTTCCAAATACAGATTCCATTGAAAGTACAATCGCTGCTTTTGTCTCATCTACATACTTCTGGCATGCGGTCTGGAGCAGATAACATACAGTCGTACTGATTACTCCCAGATACAAAACACTTAACCATCCCTGTGTTGTAACCTGAAAATCGTTCTCTCCAAAAATCACAAGACTGACTGCCGATAATACAAATGCTGTGATCATCTGCACCATGTTCAGTACAGATGCCGGATATTTTTTCACAGATTCTCCTGTAAAAAAGATTTGGAACGCAAATCCTACCGCACAGAGAAGTGTAAGACCATCTCCCAGACTCAGTGTAAGATTTCCATTCAAAGAAAGCAGTGCTACTCCAATAACGGACATGATTGCTCCAATGATTCCTTTCATGCCTACTTTCTTCTTCAAAATTATAAATGCAATGAACGGCACTATAACTACATTCAGTGCTGTAAGGAATGCATTTTTGGAAGGTGTTGTATATTGCAGACCGATAATCTGAAATGCAAATCCTGCAAAAAGTGCAATTCCCATCAGAATACCTGCTTTTATTGCACCTGCACGATTCTCAAGTTTCCCTTCTTTTTTATGCTGTCCCATGCTGATCATCCCCATCAGCACAGATGCCAACAAAAATCTTACCATCATAATCTGGAAAGGCTTCATGCTTCCCAGTGCCATATCACTTGCGACAAAGCCGCCTCCCCATATGACCGTAACCAGTATAAGTCCTCCGATTGCCAGCCATTTTTTCATCATATATCCTCCCGTCTCTTTTTTAGATTGTTGTTACTTTTCCATTTATTTCAGCTTCTACAGGTTCTCCTGCAAGACGAATGACCTTTGCCTGATTACTTCCATCTGCCGTAATTTCAAGCCATGCCCCTCTATAATGCAGACGGAATGTTAATCCCTGCCATTCCTTTGGCATATTCGGATGAACTTTCAACATACCATCTTCTCTTTGCGCTACACCTGCAAACCCAAATACAATTGTCTGCCATACTCCACCAGTATTTGCCGCATGAATTCCTTCTCTTGTATTTCCCTGCATATTCAACAGGTCAATAAAGGCTGCGCGGCGAAGATACCGATATGCTTTTGAATCATCCCCTACTTTAAGCCCCATAACAGAGAAAATACTCGGACTCAATGAAGAACCATGAAGTGTACGCTTTTCGTAATAAGCGTAGTTTTCTTTAATCGTTTCTTCATCAAATTCATTTCCCATAAGGTGTAACAGCATAACAACATCTGCCTGCTTATTGATCTGTGTCTCTCTTGCTCTTTTTGTCTTAAGTGCATCCGGACGTACTGGCCAATCATTCTCATCATATTTTTCGATTGTTACATTATCAAGCTCGAAATATCCTTCAAACTGTTCCAGAAGTCTTGTGCCTTCTTTTCTTGGCAGATACATCTTTTCCTGCACTTCTTTCCAGTGTGCAGTTTCCGCCTCTGTAAGTCCTGTCTTTTCGATCAGGATATCATACGCTTTCTGATTCTCTTTCTTGATTGATGCAAGCAGTGAAAGAACATATCCGAGATTCCATCTCGCCAGATAATTGGTATAGAGGTTATTATTAACCGGTTCATGCCATTCATCCGGTCCCGTTACCTGATTGATTTCATAACGATCCTGCTCTTTGTTGTACTCACAGCGGCTTGCCCAAAATCTTGCTGTCTCTGTCAGAATCTCCGCTCCTTTGCTGTAAAGGAAATCCATATCCTGCGTGATCTTAACATAATTATAGATTCCATAAGCAACTGCTGCTGTTACATGATGCTCATATACCGCAACATAACATCTATAACAGGTTCCATCCGGCTCAATGGTCCAGTCCGGACACTGCTCTGTACCATCATCTGCTGACTCCCACGGATACTGTGCTCCTTTATATCCATTCTTATGTGCATTTGCACGCGCTGCATCCAGAAGATGGTATCTGTAATTTTCCAGATTCTGTGCAGTCTTCGGAAATACCCATGAGAAAAACGGAAGCATAAAAAGTTCGGTATCCCAGAAAGCATGTCCACCATATTCTTCTCCTGTTAAAAGCTTTGCCCCAACATTCACATGGTCATCATGTTCGTTTCCCGTACTCATCAGATGGAAGATGTTAAAACGGACTGCACGGTTCAATTCATCATCCCCTGTAATCTGAATATCTGCATTTTCCCACATATTCTTATAAACATCTTCATGCGCTTTCAGTTCCTGATCAAATCCCGTTTCAACAAATCCTTCAATTTCTTTTTCGATTGTTGTATGAAGAGCATAAGCCGGGCATTCTCTTTCTGTATACATCGAAACATATTTTACGATTTCTACTTCTTTTCCTTCTTCTACATGGATATCACCAAATTCCACACTCTGCTCACCAAATCTGCTTATCATTCTGTTTCCAAGAATCTGTTTTCCATCTGCATAAGCTTCGATACGGCATCCACAACCTACATGCAGATGATTTTCTCTGGTTGCAACTTCCACATAACATCCATCTGCTGCCAGCTTTTCATTCGCTGTCATATAAGTATGTTTTACCTTAAAGCGTGGTGCATCATAAAAATTAATGATCGTACCATCAATAATGCTTTCTACTTCAATGATTCCACTGTAGTTGAGCGGTGTCACATAAAGCCGGATTCCCATCCTGTGTACATTGTTTCTGCTCACAAACCGGATTCCTTCGATCAAAGTCTCTCTTCCTTTTGAGTCCTTCAGACGAACTCTCTTTCCAAGAAAAGCTCCTTTCATATCAAGCACTCTTGAAAATTCCAAAATTTCACAGTCTTCAATTCCAATCAACTCTTTTTCTACATAAAGTCTGATTCCAAGCCAGTTCGGAAGTGTGGAAAGTTCACGCATAAATGTCTCTGACTTGTCAAACACTCCATTGATATAAAGATATGGAAGTGTAATCTTTGTTCCTTCCTCATGACTTCCCCGGATTCCGAGGTAGCCATTGGAAAGAGCAAACAAACTCTCATATTTGAGATTCTCTTTTGCCTCATACTGATCCTGCCAGATGAGCCATTCATCGCTATGTAATCTGTTTCTCAGATTTTCTGAAAACATTTCTCTGCTCATATATGATTGTCTCCTTTATTCTTAATCGATGTACTGTTTTCTTGCTTCCCGGATTTCGGTTCCGCATTCTGCTGCCTGCACAGTAAATGCCATTGCAAAATCCTGAAGTTTTACTTTATTTTCTTCCAACTGTTCTTCTCCACAGCTGTTGCTTCCAAGTCCTGACTGGCGATAATCCAGATGGATAATCACATCATCCGCTTTTTCAATTTCAAATGGATGCTGTGCTTTTTCCAGACTTTCATCGGTATAATTAGCAAGGTTCAGACCAAGCTTCTCCTCCATCTTGCATAACAGACCATCTTTTCCATCTCCAATACGGAACCATTTCACCTGTTCATGATGTCCGTTTTCCTGTGGGAATACATAATCTGTCATCATTCCGTCAACTGTATTTTCGTAAATTCCCATAATAGATGCAGCCTTACTGTCTACATAACTCTCACCAGGTCCCATACCATACCACATCGCCTTCTGAAAGTTTTTATTTCCTTTCATAATGACTCCGATACGTGGTAAGAACGCTGGTTCCAGTTTTCCTCTCTGAACAGCTTTTCCCTGAATTTCCACCTTCATCTGTCCACAAGAATAAACCGTATAAGTGTAATCACATTCAAATCCCCAGGACTGGTTATAGCAACTGAAGAATGTTCCGATCTGGACGATCACCTTATCGTCTTCTTTCAAACAGCTGACATATTCTGTCTCTTCTACCGGTTTCTGAATAAAATATTTATTCATCCAGTCCTCTTTCTTGTACATATCGTTATCGATTGTTGCACGGTATACATTCATTCTCGGTCCTTCAGTCAGATACTCTTTTCCATCTTTTCCAAAAGAAATCAATTTTCCAAATACAGTACTGAATTTTGCTGTCACACGGCTGTTTTCTACAGTAAGAACCCCCTGTCCTTCTGTTACCTGAAGCTTATCAGCTGTTTCTCTTACCGAAAATCCATCTTTTCGGATCTGCATCGGAATCTGGACTTTCTTGATTTCATACCCTGCCGGTACATAGTTTCTTTCTTCTTTCTGACATACAGTCAGATTCAGATAATAGTCTGTATTTTCCTGTAATTCAAATGCTGTAATTGGTAAGGTAATGATCTTGCCTTCATGCGGAGCAACCGAAAGTCCTTCAACGATTCCGTCCTGTATCGTCTGATCTTCCGCTTTTACTTCCCAATAAAGTGTTGTCGTATCCAGATTCAGGAAATCATAATAATTCCGGATCTGAAGCTTGTTCATGCTTCCTTCAACAGCTGTAATTTCTACTGGTGCAATGATCTGTTTGTATTCTTCCATTCCCGGAGACGGTGTTCTGTCCGGCATCAGAATCCCATCGATGCAGAAGTTCCCGTTTGTTGGAAAATCTCCATAATTTCCACCATATTTATAATATTTCTTATCCTTTTCTTCAGTGTAAATTCCATGATCATACCACTCCCAGAGAAATCCACCCTGAAGACGTTTGTACTTGCGATACATATCCTGGTATGCCTTTAATCCTCCAGGACCATTTCCCATCGCATGTCCATATTCACACATTACGTGTGGCTTATCCCCTTTGATCTGATATTCTGCAATCTCTTTGAGACCTTTCAGTCTAGTATACATCGTAGAATATACGTCTGTCACTTCTGCCTCAAAATCTCCCTCGTAATGAACCAGTCTGGTATCATCCAACTCACGAATTGCTTCTGCTGCACTGCGGAAATTGCATCCGAATGCGGATTCATTTCCCATAGACCACATAATAATCGATGGATGATTTCTATCTCTCTTTACCATACGGACACTACGGTCTACGTAAGCATCTTTCCAGGTCTCATCATCTGTGATCCATGTGTAATTTTCTACCCATTCAAATCCATGGCATTCCAGGTCTGCTTCATTGATCACATAAAGTCCATATTCGTCACACAGATCATAAAAATATTCATTTGCCGGATAATGCGAGCAACGAACAGCATTGATATTGTACTGTTTCATCAGACGAATATCTGATTCCATCTGCTCTCTTGTCACTCTTCTTCCTTCTCTCGGATTATAATCATGATGATTGACTCCGTTCAGAAGGATTACCTGATTATTGACACGGAAGTTCTTATCTTTGATCTCGATTTTGCGGAATCCACATCTGACTGTTACTTCCTGATTTTCTGTCATTACTGTAAATTCATATAACTCAGGTGTCTCGGCTGTCCATGTATGAACTTCCGGGATCTCAGCCTCAATACATATATCTTTTCCTTCCGAAACAAGTTCACCTTCAAGAACAGTCTTTCCTTTATAAGAAAGCTTCCAGCCAAGATTTGTACCAGCCTGTTTCATTGTAATTCCAGCTGTAAAAAAACCATTTTTGTAGCTGTCATCCAGTGTTCCATTTACACGAAGATCCAGAACTGCATTCTTTTCCTCATTGATCAGTTCTACATCCCTGTAGATTCCTGATAACCACCACATATCCTGATCTTCCAGATAAGTACCGTCTGACCACTTGTATACACGAACGGTAATGTCATTTTCACCTGTTTTTACAAACCCGGTAATGTCAAATTCTGAAGGCAGTCTGCTGACTTTTCCAAATCCAACATGTTTTCCATTTACCCATACATCAAATGCACTGTCAACACCATGGAATTTCAGAACCGTGTCTTTTTCCATCCACTGTTCATCTAATACAACTGTCTTTTTATAAATTCCAGTTGGATTTTCATCTGGTACATGCGGTGGGTTTACCGGAAATGGATATAACACATCTGTGTAATGCATCTTGTCATACCCTCTAAGTTGCCATACGGACGGAACATCAATCTTATCCCATCCTTCACATGCCCCCGACTGTTCAAATCCTTCCGGCGATAATTCCGGTGCATCAACATATTTAAAATCCCATTCTCCATTTAAACTGATTTTCTTTTGCGAATCTTTATAAAAAGCCGTTCGTGCTTCTCTTCTCCCAATTCCGGTAATCCGATGGTCTTCCCATCTTTTTACTTTTTTTCTTGCCATAATTTTCTCCTCTCAAGTGGTATCCCATATAAGACAGCAACAGCGGTCAGACAGATACAGTCTGCCTGACCGCTCCATACGCCTGTCTATTTGATAGAACCACTGGTTCCTTCAACAATATATTTCTGCGCGATAATGAAAATAATGATCGGCGGAATAATCATAATAATCGTAATACAGAGCATCGGAATAATCTGTGTACTGTGAACTCCTTTAAATGAAGCAAGTCCAAGTGCCAATGTATATTTGCTTCTGTCCTGTAAGAAAATGAGTGGTCCAAGATAGTCATTCCATACAGTCAGCATATTAAGTACACCGACAAGAATCAATGAAGGTTTCATGATCGGCATGAAAATCTTCCAGTAAATCTGGAACTGATTTGCGCCGTCAATTCGTGCTGCTTCCTCAAAATCCTTCGGGATTCCCATGAGGAACTGTCTCATCAGGAATACATAATAGGCAGATCCGAACCATGCCGGCACAATCAGCGGCTTCAGTGTATTGATCCATCCGAATAAGTTGAATTCCATGTACTGCGGAATCATGGTAACATCCCATGGAATCATCATTGTTGAAAGCAGGATCATAAAGAGGATATTTTTTCCTTTAAAGTTAAATCTTGCAAATCCATAAGCAACCAGTGAACATGAAAGAACCTGTCCGACTGTTGTCAGAACTGTTACAAGAATTGAATTCCAAAGATATGTTCCAAACGGCTGTGATTTCCATGCATTAGTAAAGTTCTCAAAATGCCATTCTGCCGGCAGAAGTTTCGGCGGATATGCAATTGCTTCTCCTTCTGTCTTAAATGCAGAAAACAGCATGTAAATAAACGGTGCAAGAAAGTAAATGGCTACCAGTCCGAGTAATATGTAAATTACAATTTTTGATTTTTTAGACATCTTCATTACTTTCTACCCCCTTTTTTCTTTTTTGTTTTCTTTGCTCCGCTGTTTTTAGCTTCTGTCTCATAGAATACCCATGCGGATGATGACTTGAATACCACGGCAGTCAGCAGCAGAATGATGATAAACATTACCCATGCGTTTGCACTGGCATATCCAAGTTTGTGATGTTTGAATGCGTTATTGTATGTATACAGTCCATAGAAGTAGGTAGATTTAAGCGGTCCGCCTCCAGTAAGAAGCATAACCAATGTTACCTGTTGGAAAGAACTGATAATTGACGTAATCAGGTTAAATAAAATTGTAGGTGTAATAATCGGAAGTGTAATACTGAAAAATTTTCTTGCAGGACCTGCTCCATCAATAGATGCAGCTTCGTATACATCAACCGGAATATTTTTGATATCTGTGTAGAAGATAAGCATCATCGTTCCAACACCAAACGCACTTGCAATTATAACTGCAAGGAGTGCCCATGCCGGATCAACCAGCCACTTCGGTCCTTTGATTCCCAGAAGAGATAACAGATAATTCAGTACGCCATAATCTCCGTTGAGGATCCATCCCCAGATGATAGAAACCGCTACACCTGAGATAACTGCCGGAATATAGAAAATTGTACGGAATACTTTTACTCCTTTAATCGGCTGTGTAATCAGCATTGCAAGGAACAATGCAATAATCATGTTAAGCGGTACGAAAATTGCCGCATATTTCAAACTGATTATAAGGGATTTCCAGAACTGTTTGTCCTTTGTAAACATATCAATATAGTTTCCAAGTCCCCTGAATGTTGGCGCTGTGGTAAGCGGCCAGTCAAAAAAGCTCATGATCAAAGACAGAATCAGGGGACCGATTGTAAATACAAGGAACCCAATAATCCACGGCATAATAAACAAATACGGTGTGGCCGTCTTCAGGAATTTTCTCTGCTTCATTTTTCTTCTCTCCTATTTATCGGCGCCGGAATCACAAATTGTTCCGGCGCCGGTTTGTTTGTATGCTATTACTGTGCGTCTGCTGCTTCTTTTAAAACATCTTTTACATCCATGTATGAGCTTGGATTGAAAATCTGTTCAACTGATAAGCTGAGGTTTTCTGAAATTTCTGACCAGTCTTCAATCAGGAAGCTTGCCGGAGTATGTCCATCACTCTGCTCAAGCATCTCATAGAATGGTGCATATTCTGGTTCATCCATAATACCTTCAGATTCTACAACACTGTTAAGTACCGGAAGTTCCATACCGATTCTTGCTTTGTTGCATTCTTCGCCTGTCCAGTATTTTACAAATTCCCATGCAGCATCTTTATTCTTGCTGTCCTTTGAAATAGAAAGTCCTGAAGAGCTCAGAATACTTACAGAGGTCTTTCCGTCAAAAGAAGGAATTTTTGCCACACCATAATTCATTCCATCCTCATTAAGAGAAGCAATTGACCATGATCCATATACATACATTGCTGCTGTACCGGCACGGAATTCATCAGTTCCGTTCTTTTCTGTTGCAATTGCATATCCGTCTTTTTCCATATCCTGGAACATTTTAAATACTTCCTGAGATTCTTTTGAATCAATCTGACCTGCCATCTGTCCGTTTTCGTCACAATAAGCAGTTCCATTGCTCCACAGATACATTTCAAAATCATACGGATCTGGTTTCATCTGGAATGCAAAACCTTTCTGACCTGTCTTTTCTTCAATTGTCTTGGCAGCTGCCTGAAGATCCGACCATGTCCAGTCATCTGTAGGTTCTTCTACACCAGCCTGTGCAAAAAGATCTTTGTTATAGAAAAGTGAATGTGTTGTAAATCCCACTGGAATACCATATGTTGTTCCGTCTAATGAGTTGTAATTCCACAGTGTGCTGTAGAAATCATTCTTATAGTCATCGCCTTCTTTGTCGATATACTCATCCAGAGGTTCAAGACCATCTGCATATGCCGGGTAGTTCCACATATACATAACATCCGGTGTATCTCCAGATCCCATACCTGCACTGATCTTTGTATCAAAATCACTTCCGTATGCTTCCAGTGTTACTTCAATGTCATCATGTTCCTCATTAAATTTATCTACAAGTTTCTGCTGAGCATCTACATCATCAGCTACATCCCATGTTGCAAAACGTATTGCTGTCTTTCCGTCACTTGTCTTTCCATTATTACTGTCTTTCTTGTTTCCACAAGCAGTCAGCATCATTGTTCCTGTAAGTGCAAGTACGCACATTACTGCAATTTTCCTCTTCATAAATCATTTCCTCCTTTGATTCACTTATTTTATTTGATAAAACCACTATACTATTTTACTGGTTAAATGTAAATACTTTTTACCCTATAAATATTTTTTCTCTATTTTACCTATTATTTACACCATATTTTTATATACTTTTCACAATTTTTATCTTGGTAAAACTATATTTTTATTTTAAATAAAGTCGTCTGTTTTTACTTGATTGATTTTAACTCTTTATTTTTAGCTAAAAAATCATAACAAAACAATCTGTCATCACTCGATCTGTATACATAAAGAGACTATAGGACATTCTCCGTTCCATAGCCTCTTACTTTTTTACCTTATTAAAATTTTTTAACACTGTCACGTATATAAAGTTTAGTCGGGATTGAAACTTTTACACAAATCTCTCTTCCATGTATAATTCGCTCTTCCAGAAGTTTTACTGCATATTCTCCCATGAACTCCATGTACAATCTCACCGTAGTAAGTGGAGGAACCATGTATTTCGCAGTTGGGATATCATTAAAGCCAATAATACTGATATCATCCGGTATTTTAAGCCCAAGTTCATATGCAGCCCGATAACTTCCTGCTGCCATCGAATCATTCGCAACAAACAAGGCAGTCGGCAGATTCCCTTCCTCGTAAAACTCTTTCAGAAGTTTGTATCCATATTTTGCATAATAAGCACCAAACTTTGTATATTCCGGGTGATACAGTCCCCGTTTTTTCAAAGCGTTCTGAAAATGCTGTATTCTCGTATCCAGTACTTCATCCCCCTCCTTATCAACTTCTCGACAGCCGATCATCCCTATTTTCGTATGTCCACACCCTACCAGATAGGAAACAATCTCTTCTACTGCCCGTCTATAGTCTACCACAATTGAATCGAATCTCTTTGGGTTTGGATCTGCATCAATAAATATAACCGGGCATTCCCATATTTCTATTGCTTCTACCATTTTTTTTGTGAATGTACCGGTACAGATTACACCATCTAATCCGTTGATCATCTCCGGCGAATCATCCAGTTTCACAATCACCTTTGTATATCCTTCTTCTTCCAGTTTTTTTTCTATAGCAAGCCTGATACAAAGATAATAAGGATCCTGAAGTTCTTCTTCAGGAGAATAAGAATAAAATACACCTATCTTCAGTTTTCGCCTGCGTTTTTTCTGTGCGCGTACTTCGTATTCTAATTCCTCTGCAATTTCAAAAATTCTTTTTTTTGTCTCTTCCTGCGCATTCAAAGTTTCATCATGATTCAACACTCTGGATACTGTCGCTATGGAAACCCCCGCTTTTGCCGCAATGTCCTTAATCGTCGCCATGTCCTTCCCCCATTATTTCTCTTTCTTTTTATTTTCTTTCAATATTGCCTTAATGCATTTTCCCTTGATGACTTTCCTTTGCAATTTATTTAATTCATTATAGCACACATTTCGGAGAAATAAATAGCTTTAGTAAAATTTAACTTTTTTACTGCTCTGTTTTTCAACTTTTACCTAGAACTTTATACGTTGCAAAAAAACCAGGCAGTTCACTTTTAAATGTGATTCTGCCCGGTTGTTTATTTCTTAGAATTTATCTGCTGCCATTTATTTTCTATATGCAGCTTCATTCCATCTTAATTCATTTTTGAAATCTCTGATCTTTGTATCTTTATCGATATAAACAGCTTCGATTCCCATTTCTTCTGCCCAGTCACCCATCTGTTCCGGTGTCAGGTCATAAGAGAATGCTGTATGGTGAGCTCCACCTGCAAGGATCCAAGCTTCGGCACCTGTTCTGAGGTCTGGCTGTGGTGTCCAGAATGCAGTTGCAACCGGAAGCTTCGGCATCGGTTTTTCTGTCTTCTTGCAGTCTACGCTGTTGATGATCAGACGGAATCTGTCGCCAAGATCAACAAGCGATGTTGCAACAGCCGGTCCTTCTTTGGCTGTAAATACAAGACGTGTAGGATCTTCTCTGTCACCCATGCTAAGCGGCTGGCACTTGATGCTGATCGGTCCATCTGCGATTGTCGGGCAAACTTCCAGCATATGAGCTTCCAGGATACCTTCTTTTCCAGGTACAAGATTGTATGTGTAATCTTCCATGAAGGAAGTTCCCTTTGCATCTTTCTTACCCTGTGTCATGATCTTCATTACACGAACCATAGCTGCTGTCTTCCAGTCACCTTCCGCACCGAAACCATATCCTTTTTCCATCAGTCTCTGCATTGCAAGTCCCGGCAGCTGCTGAAGTGATCCGAGATCTCCGAAGTGTGTAACAATTGCCTGATAATTGTTCGCTTCAAGGAATCTTTCAAATCCAAGTTCGATCTGAGCCTGAACTGCTACATGTTTTCTGAATTCAGCTTCATCTCTTCCTTCCAGAAGGATCTGATATTTGTCATAGTATTCTTCAACAAGTGCATTTACATCACCCTGTCCAACCTGAGCTACTGCGTCAGCAACTTCATTTACCGGGTAAGCATCAACTTCCCATCCGAATTTGATCTGAGCCTCTACTTTGTCACCTTCTGTTACGGCAACGTTTCTCATGTTGTCAGCTACACGCATAACACGTACATGGCTGCTTTCGATGACACCAACTGCTGTACGCATCCAGTCACCGATTCTTTCCTGTGTTTCTTTGTCTTCCCAGTAACCCATGATGACTTTACGGTTCTTATGAAGGCGTGTGAAAATATGTCCGAATTCACGGTCGCCATGAGCTGCCTGGTTCTCATTCATGAAGTCCATATCGATGGTGTCGTATGGGATTTCACGGTTGAACTGTGTGTGAAGGTGAAGTAATGGTTTTCTCAGTTCCTTTAATCCGAGGATCCATGATTTTGCCGGTGAGAATGTATGACACCATGTAATAACACCTGCACAGTTTTCATCTGTATTTGCTTCGTTGAAGGTTCTTCTGATTACTTCATTCGTGATCAGAGTTGGTTTCCAGACTACTTCGTATGGAAGAATTCCTGATTCGTTGAGGGCTTTTACGATGATCTGTGAATGTTCTGCTACGTGTGCGAGGCATTCATCTCCGTATAAATCCTGTGATCCTGTGCAAAACCAAAATTTGTAATCTTTCTGTACTAACATGTTTTTATTCTCCTTTTTATTTGATTTCTTTGTTGATTGATTTACTACACTATGTGGCCCATCTCACGAGCACAGCTCGTTCGATGCTCATTAGCATTCGCATGAAACCCGTAAGATAGCTAACTGCCAGCAAGCTGACTGTGTTGTCTGATTGATTTACTCTATCTTCCCAACACAAGTTCGGTCTTACTAAGCTCGCAGTCGCATACGCTCCCGCTCGCTAAGTGCGCCGACAGGCAACGCACTAAATTCATGTGTCGCCTACGGCTCGCATTCATTAAGTGCTTTAGCCTTGTCCATAGTACGCGTCTTTACCGTGTTTTCTGTAGTAGTGTTTATCCTGTAATTCCTGTGGGGCAGGTTTTACGTCTGGATTGATCATTTCGCAGCGAGCTGCCATTTTGGCTACTTCTTCGAGTACAACTGCATTATGTACTGCATTATGCGGATCGGTTCCCCAGGTAAATGGTCCGTGGTTCTTGCAGAGTACTGCAGGCATTGCCATGTATTCTGTATCTTTGAAATGTTCCACAATGAGAACTCCTGTATTCTTCTCATATGCTTCGTCGATTTCTTCTTTTGTCAGATTGCGGACACATGGGATCTCACCGTACATATAGTCGGCATGTGTGGTTCCGTAGCAAGGGATTCCTCTTCCTGCCTGTGCCCAGCTGGTTGCCCATGGGGAATGTGTGTGGACGATACCACCCATATCCGGGAACGCTTTGTAGAGTTCCAGATGTGTTGCCGTATCAGAAGACGGATTTAAGTTGCCTTCCACGCGGTTTCCTTCCAGGTCTACAACAACCATGTCATCTGCTGTCATTTTGTCATAATCCACACCGCTCGGTTTGATCACAACAAGCCCGCTTTCGCGGTCGATTCCGCTGACATTGCCCCAGGTAAATGTGACAAGTCCATACTTAGGCAGAAGCATATTGGCTTCATAAACCTCTTTTTTTAGTTCTTCTAACATTGCTTTAGCCTCCTACTGTGTTTATGTAAAATATTTCGGGTTCTATTTCATAGTCTCTGTTGCAGCTTTCATGATCGGAAGCGTCTTCTTGAAGCGTTCGATAAATGTATTGTATCCTTCTACATCCTTCGGATCCGGATCCATCTTTGTACCCTTCTGTCCTGCAAATACTTTTGCATCCAGATAATCATCCAGGGCTTCGTCTTCTGCCTTGTTGTTCATGTAAGATGCAAGAAGTGCGATTCCCCATGCTCCGCCTTCTCCGGCTGTCTCCATAACAGATACCGGTGTGTCAAGTGCTGCTGCCAGGATGCTCTGTCCAACGCCTTTTGTCTTAAAGAGTCCACCGTGTCCGAGAATCTCATCAACGGCTACCTTCTCTTCTTTCAGAAGAATGTCCATTCCGACTTTCAGGACTTCCAGAGATGCATATAAATTTGCTCTCATGAAGTTTGCAAGATTGAATTTGCTGTCTGGCATACGAACAAATAACGGACGTCCTTCATCAAATTCAACAACCGGTTCTCCTGCGAAGAAGTTATAAGACATCAGACCGCCACAGTCTGCATCACCTTCCAGAGCTTTGTTGTAAAGAGTTCCAAACAGATCGTTCATATCGACTTTCATACCGAATGCTTCCGCAAATTCTTTGAAAATATTTACCCATGCATTCAGATCTGAAGTACAGTTGTTGCAGTGAACCATTGCCACAGCATCTCCTGCAGGTGTTGTTACCATATCGATCTCTTCATGTACTTTCTCAAGTGCTTTTTCAAGAACAACCATTGCAAATACACTGGTTCCTGCTGATACATTACCGGTGCGGACTCTGACGCTATTCGTAGCTGCCATACCGGTTCCTGCATCACCTTCCGGAGGGCATACCGGAATGCCTGCCTGAAGCTTTCCTGTTGGGTCCAGAAGCTTTGCACCTTCTTCGGTAAGTGTTCCTGCCTTTTCACCTGCAACCAGGACTTTTGGAAGGATATCTTCTACTTTCCAAGGATATCCTTTCGGTGCAACCAGTTCATCGAACTTGGCAAGCATCTCTTTATTCCAGTTACGTGTTGTGCTGTCGATCGGGAACATTCCGGATGCGTCACCAACGCCAAGGACTTTCTCTCCTGTCAGTTTCCAGTGTACATAACCTGCAAGCGTTGTAATAAAATCAATATCCTTTACATGTTCTTCTTTGTTCAGGATTGCCTGATACAGATGTGCTCCGCTCCATCTCTGTGGCATATTGAAACGGAATAATTCTGTCAGTTCTTTTGCTGCCTGCTCTGTCATTGTATTTCTCCATGTACGGAACGGTACAAGCTGTTCTCCTGCTTTGTCAAATACCATATATCCATGCATCATAGCACTGAATCCAAGTGCTCCGACAGTAGTAAGCTCTACGTCATACTGCTTCTTCACATCTACGGCAAGATCTCTGTAGCAGTCCTGAAGACCTGTCCAGATATCCTCTAATGTGTAAGTCCAGACACCGTTGTCAAGACGGTTCTCCCATTCATGGCTTCCCGAAGCAATCGGTGCATTATCTTCTCCTACCAGAACTGCTTTGATTCGTGTGGAACCAAACTCGATTCCAAGAGAAGTCTTTCCCGCTTCGATCATACTTTTTACATCACTCATTTTTTCTTTACCTTTCCTTTCATAAAATATATTTGATTTGATAAATATTTTTATTTGATGATTTTTACAGAACTCCGGTTGATAATCTCCGGTTTCAGTTCTACACTGTCCGGCACTTCTTTCTCCTGCATAAGATCAAGGATCTCTTCTGCTGCCTTCTTCGCTAGCTCCCGGATCGGATTCTTCACAGAAGCGAGCGGTACTTCGCAATAATTTGCCAGATCAGAATCATCGATTCCAATGATCGACATCTTGTCCGGCACTTTGATCTTCTGTTCCAGACATGTCGCCGCAAGGTTGCTCGCAACCTCATCGTTGTAGCATACACATGCCGTACATCCCTGAATCCTTCTTAAAATCCAGCTGCTCTCCTCACGCATATTGCGATTGCGCACATCTTCGGTATCAATCCAGACAATCCGTTTATCTTCGATCCTGATATCTGCTTCCATTAAAGCTTCGATATAACCGGCATACCTTCTGTGTCCCTGCCCGTCATCTGCCTTGAAAATCGCTGCGATCTCACGGTGTCCGCACTGGATCAGATATTTCGTCGCCATCTTCCCTGCCATCTTGTCATCAAGACTTACATGCGGCGCTTTCAGTTCCGGATAATAGCTGTTGATAAAGATCACCGGGATTCCCTGCTCCATGATCTGCCTGTACAGATCGAGATTTGGATTAGGAAGGCCACTCTTTGTCGGTTCCGCTATAATTCCATCCACTCTTTTCTTATCCAGAATGCTTTTCAATATAAAACGTTCTTTTTCTACAGAATTGTTGGTGATGGAAATCTGGATTCCATATCCGGCACGTGACATCTTGTTCTCGATTTCCTGAATAATACCAGAAAAAATATATTCCTGAACAAAAGTTGTCATCACTGCGATCTGCATCGTTTTTTTTCGTCTGACCCCGATGATACCACTTTCCTTTATATAAGTCCCACTTCCACGGCGTTTCTCGATCATACCTTCTTTTTCCAGAACAGCGATCGCATGTCTGACGGTCTGACGGCTTACCCCAAAACGGTCACAAAGCTGGTATTCCGACTCTATCCGCTCTCCCGGCTGCAGTTCTTCCGCTTCAATCTGTTCTCGGATCCATCTTACAATTCCTTCATATTTTGCTGATGTTTCTTTCACTTTTTTCTTCTTTTCCCCCTGATTTACGTACAAATCCCCTGCTCTCCTTACCTCTAATATACCTTAAGGAACACCTGATTTTCAACCCGTAATATGTTACAAATTATCGTACAACTTTTGTATGTTTTTGCTAAGTTGTATTTATTATATGTGTACAACTTGAATACATATTTGTTTTTCATCGAGGTCCTAACTTGTATTCTTCTTTTCGCATCTTTTGTGCACTTCTTATAAAACATCAAATAATATGGTATTGTTTTTTGACGCCACCAAAACAAGTATAACAAGCTTTTTTCGATTCACGTACTTCTGTAACCTCTTCCCTTCACCAAATGCAGAACCTTGTGCAGGCGCCAATCTGTACTTGGCTCACCGTATACACAACAAGAGCAGATAAAAGCTTTTTCATTGCCTTTATCCGCTCTTGTTGTTTTTCATCCACGCTATTGATTTTCTTCGATCGCCATAATCATATCTACACGATCCTGGTGACGTCCCCCAAGGAACTCTGCACCAAGAAATGTATCAAGGATCATCTTTGCCATCTCGATTCCAATTACTCTTGCACCGAACGCAATCACATTTGCATTATTATGTTCTCTTGCCATCTTTGCCGTATATGGTTCAGAACACACCGCTGCGCGGACACCGTGAACCTTATTGGCTGCCATGGAAATGCCAAGACCGGTTCCACAGATTGCAACTCCGAGATCCACTTCTCCGTCTGCAACTGCTTTTCCAATCTTTTCCCCATATTTCGGATAAGGACAGCTCTCATAAGAATCAGTTCCGTAATTGACAACTTCATATCCTTTTTCCACAAGATACTCTACCACCTGCTTTTTCATATCCACTGCAGAATGGTCATTCGCAATCCCTATTTTCATATCTCATCTTCCTCCTTCCCCTTTATACTCAATACTTACAAAAAGAACACCGGATGTACGATATGAACATCCGGTGTTTAAATCCTACTTTTTTATTATAGGCAATTAAAAAGTTTCCGTCAATACCCGTCGTTTTTTCTTTTCGCCTGTAATATTTCAAGTACTGTTCTTTCTTTAGTTTTTCTTCTTCAGGCTTGCAAATACAGACTGCAGAACGATGAAGAAGCAGAGGAGTGCGGAAAGTACGATTCGTACCCACCAGCTTGAAAGTGTTCCCTGTGTAGTGATCAGACTGGAAATCGTTCCTTTGATCAGTACACCGAACAGGGTTCCGAATGGAGTTCCGACACCACCACTAAGTAGTGTACCCCCGATAACGGCTGCTGAAATCGCATCCATCTCAAGACCTTTTGCCTGTTCTACGAATCCGGCACAGCTGTTCATACAGAAAAGGAATCCGCCGAGTCCTGCAAGAAAGCCGTCCAGAAGGTATGCAGCCATTTTTGTTCTCTTAACATTCAGTCCCATCATAAGTGCACTCTGTTCATTTCCACCGATCGCATATACAGAACGTCCGAATTTTGTATACTTCATAACGATCATGATTACGATCAGAACGATGATTGCAATGATAACTGTCGGATAAATATATGCCGGGAGGAATTTTCCCCTCTTACTGTAAGAACCAAACGGCATGTAAATTTTGTATTTAGCCCATGCCATGAAAGTTGCATTTTTGATAGAAATCATATCTGTACTGATGATTGATGTCATACCACGTCCAAAGAACATACCTGCCAGTGTTACAATGAATGGCTGGATCTCCAGATAAGATACCAGGAATCCCTGAACCAGACCAAAGAGAAGTCCGATCACCAGTGCCATAAGAAGTGCGGTATAAGCGCTTGCGCCATGATTTTCCATCTGGTTTGCAGCAACCATACATACAAGTGCTGTAACAGAACCAACTGAGATATCGATTCCGGCTGTGATCATAACGATCGTTTCGCCCATCGCGATAACCAGAAGACCTGCATTGGAAATGAACAGATTCAGGAACATCTGCGGTTTTGCAAAACCTTTGTCGTTAAATACGATCATACCTGCTGCGTACATTACAACAAACAGTAAAATTGTAATCATAAGGAGGAATGTCGTTCCGTTAATTTTCTTTTTTGTTCCGGATACTTTTGCTTTCATTAGTTAGCTCCTCCTTTCACTGCAGCCTTTGATGTTCTTTTTTCTTTCTGTACTGCAATAAATTTCTTGAATACCGGGCTCTGAAGGACAACGATAACTACAACAACGATTGCCTTGTAGACCGGAAGCTGATCGGCTGATACATTCAATCCGTAAAGAACGGTTGTAAGTGCCTGGATTGTATAAGCTCCGATCACAGATCCCATCAGGCTGAACTTACCACCACCAAGGGCATTTCCACCAAGGGCAACTGCAAGGATGGCATCCATTTCAAGGTTCAGACCAATGTTGTTGGCATCTGCTGAGTAGATACGGCTGGAAGCCACAAATCCTGCAACACCTGCAAGTACACCACAGATCAGGTAAGTAAGGAACTTGATCATGGTTGAATTAAGTCCGACCAGTCTGGATGCGGTTCCGTTAATACCAACGCTCTCGATATAAAGTCCAAGAGCTGTCTTTTTCAAAATAACATATGCAATGATAACTACGATAATTGCAATTACAACTGGCATCGGAATCGGGAATTTTCCGGCATAGCTTCCGAATACCTGATAAGATTTCACACGGATATATGTAATCTGTCCGTCTGTGATCAGCTGGGCGATACCACGTCCTGCTGTGTAAAGGATCAATGTCGCAACCATCGGCTGAATATTCAGCTTTGCAACCAGAAATCCGTTAAATGCACCGCAGATTCCTGAAGCAACCAGTGCTGCAAGAAATGCAACGATAATCGGTGCTGACAGAGAGTTTACAGATACTTCCCCACCGGAAAGGATCTGGCAGCATACGGCTCCTGCGACTGCCATAACAGCTCCGACACTGATGTCCTGTCCTCCGGAAGCTGCTGTAACAAGTGTCATACCAACTGACAAAATAACCAGCTCGGATGCACGGTTGATCACATCGACCGGATATCCGTATGGAACTCCATTCTTAAGAGACATGCTTAAGAAGCCCGGAATTGTAATTGTAGCTACGATAATGATTGCAAGCAGACACACCAGTGGCATGAAAAGCCTCATAGAGGTAAGCTTTTTCCATGTTGATTTATTTGTGCTCATTACTCTTCACCTCCTGCGATTGCTTTCATGATACCTTCCTGTGATAATTCATCACCGGAAATTTCTCCAACCTTCTTACCGTCTCGCATAACTGCCATACGTGAACAGGTACGGAGCATTTCTTCTACTTCTGAAGAAATAAATGCAACCGCCATTCCCTGATCTGCAAGATCAAGTACCAGTTTCTGGATCTCTGTCTTGGTTCCGATATCAATACCTCTTGTAGGTTCATCCAGGATCAGGAAATCCGGATTGGTAAGAAGCCATCTACCAATGATAACCTTCTGCTGGTTACCACCTGACAGACTCTTGATCGGAGTTTCACGGCTTGCTGTCTTAATCTGAAGCATCTTAATATATTTATCTGCTGCTTCATCCATTTCTTTTCTGCTCATTGGATGGAACATACCTTTTTTCGCCTGAAGTGCGATAATAATATTTTCACGGACAGACAGATCTGCGATGATACCATCTTTCTTTCTGTCTTCCGGAAGATATGCCATACCAAGCTTCATTGCATCGATCGGAGCATGAATCTTCACTTCTTTTCCGTTAACTTTCAGTTTACCGGAATCCGCTTTATCAGCTCCATAAATTGCACGGACAAGTTCCGAACGTCCGGATCCAAGAAGTCCTGTAAATCCGACAACCTCACCTTTGTTGATCGTCATATCAAACGGTTTGATCGTTCCTTTATGGCTAAGTCCTTCTGCCTCGATAACCGGGATGAATTCTTTGAGTTCTGCATGATCTCCCTTGATATCTGCAAGATCATCAAAGTCTTTACCCATCATCTTGGCAACAAGCATAACTCTTGGCAGATCTTTGACTTCGTATTCGCCAACCAGTTCCCCATTTCGTAAAACTGTGATTCTGTCACAGACCTCATATACCTGTTCCAGGAAGTGTGTTACGAAAATAATACCTACACCTTCATCTTTCAGTCTGTTCATCAGTTTGAACAGCTTTGCAACCTCATCATCGTCCAGAGATGAAGTTGGCTCATCAAGGATCAGAACCTTACATTTCATATCAACTGCACGTGCGATTGCGATCATCTGCTGTCTTGCCAGAGAAACCTCTTCCAGCTTCTGGGTAGCTGAAGCATCAATTTCAAGACTCTTAAGCAATTCTGTTGCACGTTTGTTCATTGTACGCCAGTCAATAAATCCTGCTTTTCTTGGTTCGCGTCCAATAAACAGATTTTCTGCCACCGTCAGGTTCGGACAAAGGTTAACTTCCTGATATACAGTACTGATACCATTGTTCTGTGCGTCCTGAGGTGATTTATTAATAATCGGACCGTCTTTTCCATCCAGACGGATCTCGCCATTTTCAAATTCATGTACACCGGTAAGAACCTTGATCAGTGTAGATTTACCTGCACCGTTCTCACCCATCAGAGCGTGAATTTCGCCCTTGCGAAGTGTAAAATCAACATGCTGCAATGCTTTTACACCGGGAAATGTCTTGGAAATATCCCGCATTGTAAGTACAACATTACCCTCCATACTCTTCCACCTGCTTTCCTTTTTTCAATAAAGAGGGCGTAGTATAAATATCCGGCACATTCCGATTATTATCTACCACGCCTCTCTATTCATCCACCCTTATGTGTCTGTCAAATTATATATCCGACTTTCCTAATGCATTTTAGTATGCACGTTTGTCAAGAATATCCTGTGTAAGTGGTGTTACATCAAAATCTTTTTCTTCGTCTAAGCTGTTTGTAGCTTTTACAGATTTAACTGTGTCATCATGAGCAAAGATTTCTTCATCTACATAGTTCAGTTTATCAACGTCTTCGCCAGCTTCAAGTTTTTTGATAAGTTCTTCAGCACGTGGTCCGTGAAGTGGGTTACACTCTACATCGCATTCGATCTTTCCATCAAGAACATCCTGAAGTCCTGCATGTGTTGTATCGAAAGAAATTACCATGATTTCGCCGTTAGCGATATCAGATCCAACTGTCTTACCTGCTGCTTCGATTGCATCGATTGCTCCGAATGCTTCGTTATCGTTCTCGCAGTATACTACGTTGATGTTGTCATACTGTTTCAGCATAGACTCCATAACTTCCTGACCTTTAGCCTGTGTAAATTCACCTGTCTGCTGAGCTACAAGATCCCATCCGTATTTGTCAACGCCTTCTTCAAGACCTTTTGTACGTCCGATCTGAGCTGTAGATCCGATTGTTCCCTGGATATCAGCGATATGGATATCAGATGCTGCGATTCCTTTTGCTTCTGCAAATCCGTTCAGCCATTCAGCTGCTTTACGACCTTCACAAAGAGCATCGGTTCCGATCCATGTTGTGTAAAGGCTGTCATCAGATACATCAACCATACGGTCAACGATGATTACCGGGATGTCTGCATCTTTTGCTTCCTGAAGAACTGTATCCCATCCTGTCTCTGTAACAGGTGCAAGAAGAATGTAATCAACCTCCTGCTGGATGAAGTTACGGATTGCTGTGATCTGGTTTTCCTGTTTCTGCTGAGCATCATCAAAGATCAGGTCATATCCGTTTTCTTTGCTGAATGTGTCTTTCATTGACTGAGAGTTTGCTGTACGCCAGTCAGATTCTGCACCTACCTGTGAGAAGCCTACTGTGATCACATCATCGGATGAGCTTGATGAATCACTGCTCTTGTCGCTGCTGTCAGATCCTTTGCTTCCACCGCATCCAACTGCTAAAGCTGCTGTCATCGCTGCACATAACAATACTGCTAACACTTTTCTTTTTTTCATTTTACATGTTCCTCCTTCATTGGGTTTTCTTAACCTCTTGATGTACTTATAATAATAAAATTTTCATACTTTTAAAACGGAAAATCTTCCTCTTTTGGTAGAATATTTTCTGCTTTTCCGTGAAAAAGTTAGTTTTTTTATGATAGAAGTTGAATATTTTTAGCCGCTATGATAATCGTCGCATTTGTGCCTTCATTTTCCTTGCTTTCAAAAAACACTCCGTATTCTTCCCCGTAATAATACTTGATTCTCTGGTTCACATTCGATACACCAAAGCCCTTCGCTTCATCTCCTGTATCCGTCCCTGCCATCTTTTTCCGGAGACTGTTCAGTTCTTCCTCTGTCATACCTTTCCCATTGTCAATGACCTGGAAAATGATTTTATCTCCCTGCTTTTTACCGGTAATCAGGATTTTACCTTTCCCCCGCTTATTCTTAATTCCATGATAAAGCGCATTTTCGACAAGAGGCTGCAGTGTAAGCTTCGGTATAATGTAGCCGTAGATCTCCTCATCCATCTGGATCTCATAGTCCAGGATATCCTGATAGCGGAACTGCTGGATCTCCAGATAGCTCTCAATATGCGTCCGCTCTTCTTTCACTGTAATATAATCATGTCCTTTGCTTAAGGTTGTGCGGAAAAAATCAGAGAGCGAGGTTACCATTTTCACAACCTCTGCACTTTTATTTTCCTCAGCAAGCCAGACAATGGCATCAAGAGTATTGTAAAGGAAATGTGGATTGATCTGTTCCTGCAGAAGTCGGTTCTCAATAATTCTGAGATTTTCCTGTTTTTTCCGGATATCATCTACCAGAATCCCGATTTCCTCTGTCATATCGTTAAAGCTCCGCGTGAGCACCGCAATCTCGTCCCCTGCTTCGACCTGTGTTTTTACAGAGAAATCACCACCGGCAACCTTCTCTGTCAGATCACACAGATCACGGATCGGTCTTGTCACACTTCGTGCTGCTCGTCCACTGAGCAGCAGGGAAATACTCATCGCAACAATGGCTACTCCGACCGCCAAAATGGTCGAATTACGGTTATTCCGGTTCAGTTCCGTCTGTACAGTCACAAAATTGGAAGTTTCCAGATAGACATAGTCCTGGATTCCGGTCTGTACCAGTGTCGTCAGATCTTTGACATTACTGTTAAAATATTCCATTCTCTCATCATAAGAAGTCCGTTCTTTAATCTGTTTATCCAGATCCTGTACACAAAAACGGAGTGAAGACAGTGAATTTTTAATACGTCCCGCCTGTGACTGGGTGAGCGGAACCGTCGCATTTTGCGTCATCTTATCACACGCCTCTTCCATCTCCGTAATATAGTCGTATGGATTCACCGTCACTACTCCATTTACCGTTGTAACTCCATCTCCGACCTCCTTAAGCTGCTTATTACTTACCACAGCAAGATACACACTATAGTCCAGCCGACTTTTAAAGTCTTTCACATAACGGTTGGCATAGGCAATACTTTTTGTAATCTCAGAATAAGCTGATGCCGCATTATTTAAAGACACGATCAAATAGGCAGCCAGAATTACCATTGGCAGAAATGCTGACAGCGAAATGGAAAGCAGTTTCTTATTGATCGACCAGTTCTTATATTTCACCTTCATATTCTATCCCCTTCCTCTTGAACGGAATTCCTTCGGCGAACATCCCTGTGTCTTTTTGAATATATAGCTGAAATAATGGGAATCTTTGTATCCCACCTCATATCCGATGTCCGATGTCCTCTTATCCGAACACATCAGAAGCTCTTTTGCTTTTTCCATACGAACACCCGTCAGATATTCTACAAAGGTTGAGCCAACCTCCTGACTAAACAAAGAACTGAAATAGCTCGGACTGATGTTGACGCTCGAAGCCACTAGGTTCAGTGAAATATTCTCTGACATATAATTTTGTCCGATATAATCTCTCGCTTTTTCAATAATTTCTGAATAGCGTCTGCCCGATGCCTGCTCTCTTAACCGGATCATTCGTCTGACTATATTTTCCAGGTACTTCCTCGTTGCCTCCAGTTCCTGCACATACTGCGATACCTCCTGCACATCGCCAAGCTCTCTTTCAATATCTTCTTTTTCAATGTTCAGACTGTCTCCCAGACTTTGGACGCTGATAAAAGTATCCATTACAATATACTGTCTCAACATCATCGACTGCAGGTTCTGCTCACCAATTGCATCAAAATATGCATCCATAAAGCTTTTTACTTCATTTTCCGTTCCTGTCTTCAGGAAACGCTCCAGCATTTTCCGGTTCTCCGCCATGGTTCCGAGTCTGTGCATCTCAACGTCATTCTGAACTCCCATTTGATGAACCTCTGAATAACTCACAAACTGTCTCAAACTTCTTGAAAAACGCTCTGCAAAGGCTCTGTTTGCATCATTGTAGGATCTTTTAATCTCACTGAACCTCCCCACCTGACTTCCAATTCCTCCAAAATATTCCAGATTTTTATATTTTTCCAGAACTTTTTCCAGATCTTCCCTAAATGTCTGAGCTCTCGCAGTCAGTTCTTCACCAACAGCTCCCTGTGCAATAAATCCCCATCCTTCTACACCTCTCCGGAACCACAGGAGCTTTTCTGTCTGCTCACTCAGATTTTCTATATCTTCAGTTGCACTTACAATATCCTCGTTATAATCCATCGGATGATCGATCATAATGATCTTAAAGAGGATCACACAATATCCCTCTGCACTGATTTCAATTCCCAGTTGCTTTCCCTGCTCCAGGCATTCTCCAAATGGCATACTTCCTGCAAACACCTGATTGAAAAACTGAAACTTTTCACTTTCTTTGTTTTCCTGCATTTCACGGGCATATTGATTCATCTGCTCTTTTTCGCTTTGCTCTTTCCGGATTTCTTCTGCTACTTTGTTAACTGCATCCAACAATTTCTCTGAAGAAATTGGTTTCAGAAGGTAATCGGTTACACCGATCTTAATCGCCATCTTTGCATAATCAAACTCATTATATCCACTCAGAATCATGATTTTCGTCGCCGGAAGTACTTTTTTAACCTGCTCACTGAGTTCCAGTCCATCCATAAAAGGCATCTTAATATCCGTGATCAGGATGTCTGGTTTCTTTTCAAGAATCATCGGTAACGCAAGTTCTCCATCACTTGCCTCTCCGACAAAGTCATATCCATGCATTTCCCAATTAATACTGTTCTTGATCCCATTTCTGATAATAATTTCATCTTCAACCAAAAATACTTTTATCATTCTTCTTCCTGCCTTTAATATGTTCTGTTTTCTATAATTTCATCCAAATCCATAGTTCCATCAAAATATGTTTCTTCCACGTATTGTTTCTTATCAATGGAAATATCCGATTCCAGTCTCTGGATCAGTTCTGCCGCTTTCGGTCCCTGGTCGGGACTGCATTCAAAGGTTACATTCAATTTACCTTCTTTTACAGCTTCGATCCCCGCTTTGCTTCCACCAAATGAAATCACAATAATATCTCCATCCTCTCCACAGGTCTTTCCGGCTTCCCCGATCGCATCGATGACTCCCAGTGCCATCTCGTCACTCTCTGCAAACACTACCCGTAAATCCGGTTCCTGCTCAAGAAACAGTTTCATGACTTTCTGTGCCTCTTCTCTGGAATTGTCACCGGTCTGCTGTGCCACCATCTCCCAGTCCGAATACTTCTCCAACATAGTCTGATATCCCTGCGCTCTCGTCAGCTGCTCTTCCGAGCCGATGGATTCCTGAATCGCAGCGATCTTGATGGTAATGTCTTCTTCTGTCTGCTCCTCCTCTGTAGAATCCGTCTCATCCTTCGCCGTTGAACTGCTTTTCATAATTTTATCAAAAATGGATGCACTGCTATCTGTCGCTTTTGAACTGCCTGTATTTACTTCCGTATCTTCACTGTCCGTCTGTTCCGATTCTTCCTGAGTCGGTGCCTCAGAAGCCGCCTTTTTTTTCTCGTCCTCTTCTTTCAGATATTCATCCAACCATTTTCCTGCCTTTTTCATCTGTTTTCCGTAATCACTTCCAAGCATGCACGAATACAGACTGCTGTCATCCGTATCAACACCGTTATTCACAAGGATTACAGGAATATGTGCCTTTTTTGCATCTTCCAGCACATCATCCCAGCCAATTTCAGAAATCGGATTCAGAATGATATAGTCCACACCCTGTTTTATAAATCCTTCCACATCTTCAATCTGTTTTTCCTGATCGCTACCTGCATCTGCATACACCGCTTCATAGCCGTTTGATTTGACAAATGTATCCATAAAAGACGCTGTATTTGCATCCTTCCATGAGCTTTCTTCTCCACTCTGTGAAATTCCCACTGTGATCAGATAATCGAACTCGCTTTGCAGATTATCCCCATTTCTTGTCTCTCCTGTAAATAAAGAAAGTGCAAATGTACCAGCCGATATAATCAATATCAATACTGCCGCAACCTTTAAAATAAATCGCCCTACACGTCCCATGTCGTTCCTCCTTCACGTCTGCTAAAGGACATTCTTTTCAGATGTTTTCTATTATACACTGACTTTTATCAGAAAGAAAGGCAGAAATCGAGCAGACCGGCTCACTATATATACAAAAAACCACAGGCATAAATGCCTGTGGCTTTCGATCTCATTTGATTATACAAGCTCAAGAATAACTTCCATTGCAGCGTCACCTTTACGCTGTCCAATTTTGATGATTCTTGTGTATCCGCCGTTGCGGTCTGCATACTTCGGAGCGATCTCTGTAAACAGTTTGTCTACCAGATCAACTTCTTTTGTATTTTTCTTCTTTCCAGCTGCAGCAGTCGGAACTTCTGTTACAGAGTAAAGTACTTTCAGCATCTGACGTCTTGCATGAAGTCTTGACGGGTTGTCTTTTTTGATTGTCTTTTCAACTTCTTCGTATACAGTAACTTTCTTACCATCTACTACTTCTTTAACTCTCTTGCCTTCTGCATCTTTCTTAGCAACTTTAGCTTTGATTGTAACTTCTTCGAAGTTATCTTTTTCTTTTACAGCTGAAGCGATAAGACCTTCTGCGATCTTACGGATTTCTTTAGCTTTAGCTTCTGTTGTTCTAATTTTTCCGTGCTGAAGAAGCATTGTTACCTGATTTCTCAGTAATGCTTTTCTCTGACTTGCTGTTCTTCCAAGTTTTCTATACTTTGCCATTTTTTAATCCTCCATTATTCGGGACATACCGGCATGCACTTTCGGTCTTACTGCGGATATGCCATCTGGTTATGCTTTCATCGGGCTTACTAGCCAGATCGTGTGTCAGTGTTTCTGCCTGTATTCACATGCGAAACGGGAACTCCTTATTCGTCTCCCTGGCTGAGTTCAAGACCAAGTTCTTTTAATTTAGCAAGAACTTCTTCAAGAGATTTACGTCCAAGGTTACGAACTTTCATCATATCTTCTGATGTTCTGTTTGTAAGTTCTTCTACAGTATTGATTCCTGCTCTCTTCAGACAGTTGTATGAACGAACAGAAAGTTCAAGTTCATCAATACTCATTTCAAGAACTTTTTCTTTTTCATCGTCTTCCTTTTCAATCATAACTTCCGCTGACTGAGCAACTTCAGAAAGATCAATAAAGAGCTTGAGATGTTCATTTAATACTTTTGCAGCAAGGCTGACTGCTTCATCCGGTGCAAGAGTACCATTTGTATAAACATCAAGTGTGAGTTTATCATAATCGGTAATCTGTCCGACACGAGTATTCTGAACTGTAAGATTTACACGCTCAACCGGTGTATAGATAGAGTCGATCGGAATCACACCAATCGGCATATCTTCTGTCTTATTCTTATCAGAACCTACATATCCTCTTCCCTTTGTGATAGTCAGTTCCATATAAAGCTTGCTGTCTGCACCGCCGTTAAGTGTAGCGATTACAGTTTCCGGATTCATGATTTCAATATCAGAATCTGCCTGAATATCAGCAGCTGTAACTACGCCCTCTCCCTCAAATTCGATGTAAGCTGTTTTCGGCTCATCTGTCTCGGAAGAATTCTTAATTGCGAGTGTTTTTAAGTTCATGATAATTTCAGTTACGTCTTCCTTTACGCCCGGAATAGAACTGAACTCATGCAATACTCCGTCGATTTTAATCTGGCTGATTGCAGCTCCCGGCAGAGAAGAAAGCATAATTCTTCTCAGAGAGTTTCCAAGTGTTGTACCATATCCTCTTTCAAGTGGTTCTACAACAAATCTGCCATACTTCTTATCATCTGAAATTTCTGCAATTTCAATATTAGGTTTATTAAAATCAAACACTATTTTGGTCCCTCCTTATGGGTTTTTGTATGTTGAGGGTGTCAGTTTTTGTCCTGTTTTCGATAAAAAACAGGATATTTCCTAACAGAACCTTAACGAACCCAGAAATCAGGTTCGTTAAGTATTGCATTTTATATGAATGCGTTCTATTTAGAATATAACTCGACGATCATCATTTCGTCAACTGGAACATCGATTGCTTCACGAGTAGGAAGTTCTTTAACTGTTCCTTTCAGGTTTTCGATATCTGATTCAAGCCATTCCGGAACAAGACGTCCACCTGTAACTTCTACGATATCTTTGTATCTCTGTGAAGATTTTTTACCTTCTTTAATCTCGATCACATCACCTGCTTTAATGAGGTAAGAAGGGATGTTAACCTGTTTTCCGTTAACAAGAACCTGTTTGTGATCAACGATCTGTCTTGCTTCACGTCTTGTTCTTGCAAATCCAAGACGGAATACTACGTTATCCAGTCTTGATTCAAGAAGAACCATCAGGTTTTCACCTGTCATTCCGCTCATCTGATCTGCTTTCTTGAAGTAGTTCAGGAACGGTTTTTCTAATACACCATAGATGAATTTAGCTTTCTGTTTTTCACGCAACTGAAGACCATACTCGCTCATTTTTCTATTGGATCTCTTTAACTGTCTGTTAGACTTTTTATCAATTCCAAGATATACCGGATCCATTCCAAGGGAACGGCATCTTTTAAGAACCGGGACTCTATTTACTGCCATGTTCGTATCCTCCTATAATAATTCGACTAGACTCTTCTTCTCTTCGGCGGGCGGCATCCATTGTGTGGTACCGGTGTTACGTCTCTGATGCTTGTTACATCAATTCCGCATGCCTGAAGAGCACGGATTGCTGCTTCTCTTCCTGAACCTGGTCCTTTTACGAATACGTCTACTGATTTAAGACCATGCGGCAGAGCTGCTTTAGCTGCTGTTTCAGCTGCCATCTGAGCTGCGTATGGAGTAGATTTTCTTGAACCTCTAAAACCAAGACCACCGGCACTTGCCCATGATAAAGCATTTCCCTGTGCATCTGTCAAAGTAACGATTGTATTATTGAAAGATGACTGGATATGTGCCTGTCCGCGTTCAACGTTTTTCTTGACACGTTTTTTTGTCACTTTTTTTGTAACTTTCTTAGCCATTTAAACTAACCTACACTTTCCTTTTTATTATTTGTCGAAATTATTTCTTCTTGTTTGCTACTGTTCTCTTAGGACCTTTTCTTGTTCTTGCATTGGTCTTTGTCTTCTGACCACGAACCGGAAGTCCTTTTCTGTGACGGATTCCTCTATAGCATCCGATTTCCTGAAGTCTCTTGATGTTAAGAGCGATCTCTCTTCTAAGATCACCTTCAACTGTCTGAGTTTCATCGATCACTGCACTGATCTTTTTAACTTCGTCATCTGTAAGATCTCTGCAGCGAGTATCAGGATTAACTCCTGCTTCTGCGAGAATACGGGTTGCACTTGTTCTTCCGATTCCATAGATATAAGTCAATCCGATTTCTACACGTTTGTCTCTTGGTAAATCTACACCTGCAATACGAGCCATTTGTGATTTCCTCCATTTTCTTTCTTTTTTTGGTTTCACATTGTCCTATAATGAGGCTGCGGGCATCCCGTTATCAAAAAGAGCCCTACCGGACTTTTCAAAATGTATCCAATGCCTCAGACACGTCCGATATCCCAGCCCAGATGCGGTTCGGTATCCGCATCCTTTCCGGCAACCGATCTCTCGGCTAATGACCGCCGGTTTTTAAGCAATATACTAGAAACCACTTGCTCGTGGTGTTCATGTATATTAAATAGTGGATAACGCTCTACACACACCCTGGCGTATCCTCTATCAGCCGCCTAATTAAGTTTACATAAATCTGTCTTTCGCTGCTCCGTGCGCCTAAGTTCCTCTGTCGCCTACGGCTCGTCGTCACTAAGGCTTGGGAGCGGTCTTCTCACTAAATTCAAGCTGCGCCTGTGGCTTGCTTTCATTAAGTGTTCAGAGCCTATCCCTGACGCTGTTTATGTTTCGGATTCTCGCAGATAATTCTGACGCTTCCTTTTCTCTTGATAACTTTGCATTTTTCGCAAATCGGTTTTACTGATGATCTAACCTTCACGTCAAATCCTCCTTTCATACCTTGCCTGGTCTGCATTTTCCCCCTGTGCGCAGAAAAAGTCCTTCGCACAGTTCGCATAAAATTATATCACCTGGTTTTTGGTTTTGTCAAGTAATATTTTATTTATCTCTCCAGATAATTCTTCCTTTAGATAAATCGTATGGTGACAGTTCCAGAGTAACTTTGTCACCCGGTAAAATTTTGATAAAGTTCATACGCAGCTTTCCGCTGATATGTGCAAGTACCTGATGTCCATTTTCCAGTTCTACCTGAAACATGGCATTCGGAAGTTTTTCTACTACTGTTCCTTCGATTTCAATTACATCTGCTTTAGACATTTATTTGTCCTCCTTCTTTTCTGACATCTTATATTCTTTTAATATCCGTTTCAGCTTTACATCATCCGCTTCGGAAATCTCATGCTGTTCTCTAATGAGCTGTACATGTTTCTTTTTCTTTTTCTTTGGACTCTGAAGCGTTTTCCTCTCCCCGTCTGCAAGATATGTATACTGTTCATCCAGTCCGACGATCACGTATACCTTATCTTTATCATGACCGGCCAGAGATTTCGCAAGCATTCCTGTTTCCCATCTATCCATTTTCTGTTCCTCTGTTCTGTTATACATTTCCATCTGCAATCGACAGGATCTTCGGTTCGTCTTTTGTGATCAGAATTGTATTTTCATAATGTGCTGATTCTTTTCTGTCTGCCGTCACCACCGTCCAGTTATCACTCATCCAGCGAATCCGCTCTGTTCCGAGATTGACCATCGGCTCAATTGCCAGTGTCATTCCGGCTTTCAGCTTCGGTCCTCTTCTTCGCATCTGGAAATTCGGAATCTCCGGTGATTCATGAAGACTGGTCCCGATTCCATGTCCGCACAGTTCCCTGACAACACCATATCCAAAGCTTTCCGCATAATCACCGATTGCTCGGGATATATCATATAGATGATTGCCTTCTTTTGCGAACTTTATTCCTTCGAAGAAGCTTTCCCTCGTTACATCGATCAGTTTCTGAAGATCCGGTCTGATCTCACCGACAGCATGTGTCCTTGCAGCATCGGAATGATAACCTTTGTAGATCACTCCTGCGTCCAGGCTCACAATATCACCTTCTTTTATGAGGTGCTTTGCTGACGGAATCCCATGAACGATTTCATCATTTACAGAAACACAGATAGACGCCGGATATCCATTGTAATTCAGAAAAGAAGGTTCGCAGCCATAGCTGCGAATAACTTCTTCACCTAATGCATCGATATCCAGTGTACTCATTCCTGGTTTTAATGCCTTCTCCAGTTCCTTATGTACGATCCCCAGAATCCTTCCGGCTTCTGTCATCAGTTCAATTTCTCTTTCTGATTTAATCGTAATCGGCATCTGTTACTCTCCTAATATAGAAACAATGGCTCCGAATACATCTTCCATATCCACTGTTCCATCAACGCTTTTCAGAATTCCCGCTTTTGTATAATAATCGATCAGCGGCTGTGTCTGATCATGATATACATGCAGCCTCTTTTCAACTGTCTCCGGTTTGTCATCATCACGAAGGATCAGCTCTCCTCCGCAGACATCACAGATTCCGTCTTTCTTCGGTGCAGCATATACAAGATGGTAAGTTGCGCCACATCCTACGCATGCGCGTCTTCCACCCATACGCTTTACAATATTTTCGTCCGGAACATCTACATCGATTGCATAGTCCATCTTCTGTCCCTTCGCTTCCAGTGCCTTATCAAGCGCCTCAGCCTGTGGAATTGTACGTGGGAAACCGTCCAGTACATATCCCTTCGTACAGTCATCCTGACTCACACGGTCTACAACAAGATCTACAACCAGTTCATCCGGAACAAGAAGTCCCTGATCCATATAAGTCTTCGCTTTCTTTCCAAGTTCAGTTCCGTTCTTAATATTTGCGCGGAAAATATCTCCTGTTGAAATATGAGGAATTCCGTACTTAGCGGCAATTTTTTTTGCCTGTGTACCTTTTCCTGCACCAGGAGCACCTAACATAATGATTTTCATTTTACTATTCCTCCTTCAAATGTCATAATGGCAAAAGAGCCCGTTGTCTTTGATTATACTCTAAAAGACAACGGGCTACAATTGTTTTAATATCCAAGAAAACTATTTTTCATAGATTTTCCTTTGACATTCAAAAATCCTGTGTAATTACGAACGAGCATCTGAGACTCAATCTGTTTGAGTGTCTCAAGAACAACACCGATGATAATGATCAGAGAAGTTCCACCGAATGATACATTCGCTCCAAACACACCATTGAACACAAACGGAATTACCTGTACAATTACAAGTCCGCATGCACCAATAAAGATAATATAATTCAATATCTTATTTAAGTAGTCCACAGTAGGTTTTCCAGGTCTGATACCTGGGATAAATCCACCGCTTTTTTTCATATTATTTGCAATTTCCAACGGGTTAAAAGTAATGCTCGTATAGAAATATGCAAAGAAAATCGTAAGTACGATATATACTATAAGTCCCCAGGAATAGTAAATCTTATTCGGATTACACCAGTTTCCTGAACTTAAGCCTCTGAGGATTTCACTTCCGATGCCTTTTCCGTTGCCCTTGCCCATAAATGAAGCAATTACAACCGGGAACTGCATAATAGATGAAGCGAAAATAACCGGAATTACTCCGGCGGTATTAACCTTCAGCGGAATGTTCGTTGACTGTCCACCTACTGATTTTCTCCCCTGTACTTTCTGCGAATACTGAACCGGAATTCGTCTCTCCGCATCCTGAAGTATTACCGTAAATACTACAAGTACGAGAATGATTGCAATGATGATGATTGCTGCAAGTCCTCCACTGGCAAGACCTTTGCCGCTGATGAACTTCTCATACAGTGAGGTCATATCACTTGGAATGCGTGATAAAATGTTAATGAGCAGGACGATAGAAATACCATTTCCCACTCCTTTTTCTGTAATTCGTTCCCCGATCCACATAAGGAATGCAGATCCTGCAGTTAATGTAAGAACTACAATTGCAGCATTTACAAAATTGAACTTTTCCAGAAGTCCCTGACGTCCAAATCCAACAGCCATAGCTGTAGATTCAATCAGAGCAAGCACAACTGTCACATAACGAGTTAATGCGGTAAGCTTCTTTCTTCCATCTTCCCCTTCTTTCTGCATTTCCTCAAGCTTTGGAATTGCAATTGTAAGAAGCTGGATGATAATGGAAGATGTGATATACGGGGTAATACTCAATGCAAAGATGGACATCGTCTCAAACGAACCGCCGGTGAAAGCGTTAAAAAAGTTAAACGAATCACCGGTCTGGTTCGCAAAGAAATTCTGAATATAGGTCGGATCAACTCCCGGTGTCGGAAGCTGAGATCCGAGTCTTACTACAAACAGCATTGCAAGGGTATACAATATTTTTCTCCGTATGTCTTCAATCTGAAATGCTTTACGGAATGTTTGTAGCATTAGATCACCTCTGCTTTTCCACCAACAGCTTCAATCTTTTCTACAGCACCTGCGCTGAATGCATTTGCCTGAACAGTAAGCTTTTTGGTTAACTCTCCATTTCCAAGAATTTTAACACCATCTCTGGCATGTTTTACGATTCCTGCTTCAATCAGAGTTTCAACAGAAACTACTGCATCGTTGTCAAATACTTCAAGAGCACTGACATTGATTCCAACGATTTCCTTAGAGTTTCTGCAAGTGAAACCTCTCTTAGGAATACGTCTGTATAATGGCATCTGTCCACCTTCGAAACCTGGTCTCGGAGCTCCGGAACGAGCTTTCTGACCTTTGTGTCCCTTACCAGCAGTCTTACCATTTCCTGAGCCGTGTCCACGACCTCTTCTGAAATTATCGCTATGTTTTGATCCGTCAGCCGGTCTTAAATTAGATAAGTCCATTGTGACACCTCCTATCTAAGATTTATGCTTCTTCTTCTACTTTTACCAGATGTCTTACCTGCTGAACCATTCCTCTGGTTGCAGCGTTATCCGGAAGGACAACTGTCTTATTAACCTTCTTAAGGCCTAATGCTTCTACTGTTCTTCTGTGTTTCGGAACAGCACCGATTGTTGATTTTACTAATGTGATTTTTAAATTTGCCATTGTAATCTCCTCCCTAGCCTAAGATCTCTTCTACAGTTTTACCGCGAAGTTTAGCTACGTCTTCTGGAGCTTTCAGCTGACTTAAACCTTCGATAGTAGCAAGTACTACGTTCTGTTTGTTGTTAGATCCGAGAGATTTTGTACGGATGTTCTTGATACCTGCAAGTTCGATTACGGCACGAGCCGGTCCACCTGCGATAACACCAGTACCTTCCGGAGCTTTTTTCAGAAGTACAGAAGCACTTCCGAATTTTCCAATATAATCATGTGTAATACTGTCGTTTTCATCTAAAGTAACTTTGATAAGTTTCTTCATAGCATCTTCTTTTCCTTTGCGGATTGCTTCCGGAATTTCAGCTGCTTTTCCTAAACCTGCACCAACATGGCCGTTTCCGTCGCCAACAACTACTAAAGCTGTGAATCTCATGTTACGACCACCCTTAACAACTTTGGTAACACGTTTGATTGATACTACTTTTTCGGTAAGTTCTAACTGATTAGCATCAATACGTTCCTGTTTCATGTGTCCGTCCTCCTTCTAGAAATTCAAACCAGCTTCTCTTGCTGCGTCTGCTAATGCTTTGATTTTTCCGTGATAGATAAATCCTCCTCTGTCAAATACAACAGAAGTGATACCTTTCTCGATTGCTTTTTTTGCAATTACTGTTCCAAGGTATGCTGCTGCTTCAACGTTGTTGGTTTTTTCCAGTTCTGCTTTCACATCTTTCTGAAGAGTGGAAGCGGAAACCAGAGTGTTTCCAACTGTATCGTCAATAATCTGAGCATACATATGATTATTACTTCTAAACACAGCGAGACGCGGTCTTTCAGCTGTACCACTGAAACGGTTACGCAGTTTTCTATGTTTATTTACACGAACTTCGCTTCTTGATTTCTTACTAACCATTTGTTCACACTCTCCTTACTTATTTTTTACCAGTTTTACCAACTTTACGTCTGATAACTTCATCAGCATATTTGATTCCCTTGCCCTTATAAGGTTCCGGTCTTCTCTTATCTCTGATTTCAGCTGCGTACTGGCCAACTTTTTCTTTACTGATTCCCTTAACGATGATTTTGTTCTGTCCGTCAAGAACAGTTTCGATTCCTTCCGGATCTTCCATCTCAACCGGGTGAGAGTATCCCAAATTCAATGTTAATTTGTTTCCTGATTTGGAAGCTCTGTAACCTACACCGTTTACTTCAAGAACTTTTTCATATCCTTCAGTAACACCGATTACCATGTTGTTGATCAGTGTTCTTGTAAGACCATGAAGAGATTTCATCTTCTTGAGATCGTTCGGTCTTGTTACGATAACTTCTTCGCCTTCTTTTTTGATTTCCATTTCAACTGGAAGTTCTCTTACGAGAGTTCCCTTAGGACCTTTAACAGTCACTACATTCTTCTCTGCGATTTCAACAGTTACGCCTGCCGGGATCGCTACTGGATGTCTTCCGATACGTGACATACCTTTTACCTCCTACACTTACATTTTCGGAACAGCACCTTATGGCTGCTCTGTTTTCAGTTGCAATTTATTGAGTATCGAATGAAATCACAGGAAATATGATTTCATTCGTTTTCTCCATTTTATCTGGTTATTACCATACGAAGCAAAGAACTTCTCCGCCTACGCCGAGCTTTCTGGCTTCTTTGTCTGTAATCACGCCCTGGTTTGTAGAGATGATTGCAGTTCCAAGTCCTCCAAGTACTCTCGGAAGTTCGTCTTTACCAGCGTAAACACGAAGACCTGGTTTAGAAATCTTTTTGATTCCAGAAATAACTTTTTCGTTCTTATCTGCACCATATTTTAATGTGATGCGGATTGTGTTGAAGTTTCCTTCTTCTACGATGTCATATTTTGTGATGTATCCTTCGTTAACGAGAATGTCAGCGATAGCGATCTTCATCTTTGAAGCCGGAACATCTACTGTATCATGTTTTGCAGTGTTTGCATTACGGATTCTTGTAAGCATATCTGCAATTGGATCACTCATAGTCATTGTGGATTATCCTCCTTTTCTACCAACTTGCTTTCTTTACACCCGGAATTTCACCTTTGTATGCCAGTTCACGGAAGCATACACGGCAGATTCCATATTTTCTTAAATATGCATGTGGACGTCCACAGATTCTGCAACGATTATATTCTCTTGTAGAGAATTTCTGTTTGCGCTGCTGTTTCAGTTTCATTGCTGTCTTTGCCATGAAAATTTCCTCCTTATTTTGTGAATGGCATGTTGAACTGTGTTAACAATTCACGTGCTTCTTCGTCTGTATTAGCAGTTGTTACGAAGATAACATCCATACCTCTAACCTTATCTACTTTATCATATTCGATTTCTGGGAAGATAAGCTGCTCCTTGATACCAAGAGCGTAGTTACCTCTTCCGTCGAATGCGTTCGGATTAACTCCTCTAAAGTCACGTACACGAGGCAGTGCAAGGTTGATGAGACGATCAACGAACTCATACATCTTTTCTCCTCTTAAAGTAACTTTGCATCCGATAGCCATTCCTTCACGGATTTTGAAGTTAGCTACTGAATTTTTAGCTCTGGTCAGAACTGCTTTCTGTCCAGTGATCTTTTCCATATCAGCTACAGCTGAGTCTAATGCTTTTGCATTGTCTTTTGCTTCGCCAACGCCCATGTTGATAACAACCTTGTCGAGCTTCGGCACTTCCATAATATTCTTATAACCAAATTTTTTGATCATTGCGTCAATGATCTCGTTCTGGTACTGTTCTTTAAGTCTACTCAAAGCCTTTGACCTCCTTCCTAGAACTAATCAATTACTTCGCCTGTTGATTTTGCAACACGTACTTTTTTGTCTCCATCAAGTTTGAAGCCTACTCTTGTAGCTTTTCCCTTGTGAACATACATTACGTTAGATGCATCGATCGGTCCTTCCTGATGAAGGATTCCGCCTTCCGGATTAGAAGCGCTTGGTTTAGCATGTTTTGTTCTCATGTTAACGCCTTCTACCAGGACTGTACCGTTTTTCTGATCTACTGCGATTACTTTGCCTTCTTTGTCTTTATCTTTTCCAGCGATAACTTTAACGGTATCGCCTTTTTTGATCTTCATTGTTGACATACTCGAACCTCCTTACAGTACTTCCGGAGCCAGTGAAACAATTTTCATAAACTGTTTCTCACGAAGTTCTCTGGCTACAGGTCCAAAAATACGAGTTCCTTTTGGGTTTTTGTCATCTTTAATAATAACAGCAGCATTTTCATCGAATCTGATGTATGATCCATCTTTACGACGAGTGCTGTTTACAGTACGAACAACTACAGCTTTAACGACATCACCTTTTTTAACAACGCCGCCTGGTGTTGCATCTTTAACCGAAGCAACGATTACATCACCGATAGCTGCATATCTTCTTGTAGAACCGCCTAATACACGGATACAGAGTAATTCTTTAGCACCTGTATTATCTGCTACTTTTAATCTGCTTTCTTGCTGTATCATGCAGGTAAACCTCCTTATACTTTTATCAAAGTCAAACTATTTAACTTTTTCTACGATTTCAACAAGTCTCCATCTCTTATCTTTAGATAACGGTCTTGTCTCCATAACTTTTACTCTATCACCAATATTGCATTCATTATTTTCATCATGCGCTTTCAGTTTGTAAGTTCTTTTTACGATCTTATTGTAAAGCGGATGTTTTACATGGTCTTCTACTGCAACGACGATTGTCTTGTCCATCTTGTTGCTTACAACCTTACCAACTCTCGTTTTTCTCAGGTTTCTTTCCACGGTTATACTCCTTTCTGAATATCACCTAATTAAGCATTCTGGCTTTTTTCTGTGATCACTGTCTGGATTCTTGCGATATTCTTTCTTACTTCTTTGATTCTGCTTGTATTATCTAACTGATTTGTTGCGTTCTGGAATCTCAGATTGAAGAGTTCCTTTTTAGCAGCTACTAATTCTTCATTTAATTCTGCAACAGATTTTGCTTTTAAATCTTCTACAAATGTCTTAATTTTCACTGTTATCACCGCCTTCTAAGTCTGCACGAGAAACGATTTTACATTTACATGGTAATTTGTGCATAGCAAGACGTAATGCTTCTTTCGCAACTTCTTCAGGTACTCCTGCAAGTTCGAACATTACACGTCCTGGCTTAACTACAGCTACCCAGTATTCAAGAGTTCCTTTTCCAGAACCCATACGTGTCTCAGCCGGTTTCGTTGTTACTGGTTTATCAGGGAAGATCTTGATCCAAACTTTACCACCACGTTTGATGTAACGTGTCATAGCGATACGGGCAGCTTCAATCTGGTTAGATCTGATCCAACATGGTTCCATTGCTACAAGACCATATTCACCGTTCGTGATCTTGTTTCCTCTTAATGCTTTACCTTTCATGGAGCCACGGAACTGTTTTCTACGTTTTACTCTTTTTGGCATTAACATTATTTATCGCTCCCTTCCTTACCTGCCTTTGTTGGAAGTACTTCGCCTTTGTAAATCCATACCTTAACACCAACTTTTCCGTAAGTTGTGTCTGCTTCTGCGAAGCCATAGTCAATGTCTGCTCTCAGTGTCTGAAGCGGAATAGTTCCTTCGCTGTAGAACTCTGTACGAGCCATATCAGCTCCGCCGAGACGTCCGGATACGGATGTTTTAACACCAAGTGCTCCTGATTTCATAGTTCTTGACATGCAAGATTTCATTGCACGACGGAAGGAAATACGATTTTCCAGCTGCTGTGCGATGTTTTCAGCAACGAGCTGAGCATCTTTGTCAGGTCTTTTTACTTCTTTGATGTCAACGATAACTTTCTTATCTGTCATTTTCTGAAGTTCAGCTTTTACTTTTTCGATCTCAGAACCGCCTTTACCGATTACAACACCCGGTTTAGCAGTATAAACGATGATCTTAACACGATCAGAAGCTCTTTCGATTTCAATCTTAGAAACTCCTGCGCTGTATAATTTATTCTTCAGAAATTTTCTGATTTTATGATCTTCTACTAAATAGTCAGCAAAATCTTTTTCTGCATACCATTTAGAGTCCCAGTCTTTGATAACACCGACTCTTAAGCCATGAGGATTAACTTTCTGTCCCATTATTGCCCTCCTTATCTTTCATTAAGCACAAGTGTAATATGACTCATTCTCTTTTCGATTCTGTAAGCTCTGCCCTGTGCTCTCGGTCTGATTCTCTTCATTGTTGGTCCTTTATTTGCGTAGCATTCCTCAATATAAAGGTTTTCAACACTCATACCGTTGTTATTCTCAGCATTTGCGATAGCTGATTCCAATAATTTCTTTATAATGCTTGAAGCGTATCTTGGATTGTATGTTAAAATACCAAGCGCTGTTGTTACATCCTTACCTCTGATGGCATCTAATACGAAGCATGCTTTCTGAACAGAAACTCTGGCGTAAGATAACTTAGCTGAAGGTCTGGTGTCCTTGTTTGCATTTCTTTCTCTCTTAATTTGACTTCTATGTCCTTTTGCCATGGGATGAAACCTCCTTTCAATACGTTAAATATTATCTAACTTTCGATTTCTTTTCGTCTTTTCCATGTCCTCTGTATGTTCTGGTTGCTACGAACTCTCCGAGTTTATGTCCAACCATATCTTCTGTTACATATACCGGAACATGTTTTCTTCCATCATGAACTGCGATTGTATGTCCAACCATAATCGGGAAGATTGTAGAACGACGAGACCATGTTTTGATAACACCCTTGTCTCCTGATGCGTTCATTGCTTCCACTTTCTTAAGCAGGCTTGCGTCTGCGAATGGTCCTTTTTTAAGTGAACGAGCCATAGGTTCTAACCTCCTTGAAAATTAACTATTTGATTCCTCTACCGTCTTTTCTTCTGATGATCAGCTTGTTAGACTGTTTGTTTTTCTTACGAGTCTTAAGACCAAGTGCCGGTTTACCCCAAGGAGTGCACGGACCCGGACGACCGATTCCAGTCTTACCTTCACCACCACCATGCGGATGATCATTCGGGTTCATAACGGAACCACGAACTGTAGGTCTGATACCCATGTGACGTTTACGTCCTGCTTTACCAATGTTTACAAGGTTGTGATCGCCATTTCCAACAACACCAACTGATGCGCGGCATTCGATCGGAACCATTCTCATTTCTCCTGAAGGAAGACGAAGTGTTGCATACTTTCCTTCTTTAGCCATGAGCTGCGCGCTGTTTCCTGCTGAACGAACCATCTGTCCGCCTTTTCCAGGATGAAGCTCAATGTTATGAACCTGTGTACCAACCGGGATAGCTGAAAGCGGCAGGCAGTTTCCTACTCTTACTTCTGCTTCTGGTCCGTTCATAACTTTCATTCCGTCTGTAAGTCCTTCTGGTGCGATGATGTAAGCTTTTTCTCCATCAGCGTAGCAGATAAGTGCAATGTTAGCACTTCTGTTCGGATCGTATTCGATTCCGATTACAGTTGCCGGAATTCCGTCTTTTTTACGTTTGAAGTCGATTACTCTATATTTTCTCTTAACTCCGCCTCCGCGGTGTCTAACAGTGATTTTACCCTGATTGTTACGTCCGGCAGTCTTGCTCAGAGAAACTACTAAAGATTTCTCCGGTGTTGTTTTTGTGATTTCTGAGAAATCAGAGCCGGTCATATGTCTTCTGGAAGGTGTATATGGGCGGTATGTTTTAATTCCCATTACTCTATCTCCTTTCGCATTTTGCTAGTTATTTTTGTCACGGATTTGCACCGTTTAGGTTCCAGTTTCTTACAGTCCCTGGAAGATTTCGATCTCTGCTGATTCTTCTGTCAGCTGAACGATTGCTTTCTTTGTCTTAGCTGTCTTTCCGAATGTCATGGTTCCGCGAACTCGTTTGTTCTTTCCGTCCATGTTGATTGTGTTAACGCCAGCAACTTTTGTTCCTGGGAACATTTTTTCTACAGCTTCTTTGATCTGAGTCTTATTAGCTTCTGTGTGTACAAGGAATGTGTATTTCTTGTCAGCCATAAGAGCCATTGTCTTTTCGGTTACTACCGGTTTAAGGATTACATCATAATACTGAATGTTTGCCATTATGCGTACACCTCCTCGATTGCCTGTACAGCAGCCTTAGTTGCGATTACTGTATTGTATTTCAGGATGTCATACACATTGATTGTGTTTGTCTTAGCAGTTTTAACATCAGCAATGTTTCTAGCTGAAAGTTCTGCATTCTTGTTTCCGTCTTCCAGAACTACGAGAGCTTTGGATACTGACAGGTTATTAAGAACATCCTGGAATTTCTTTGTCTTGATTTCATCAAAGTTGATTTCATCAACAACGATAAATTTCTTTTCTTCTACTCTTGATGTCAGAGCGGATTTGAGAGCTGCTCTTCTTTCTTTCTTGTTAAGTTTGAAAGAGTAATCTCTCGGTGTCGGAGCGAATACTACTCCACCGCCTGTCCACTGCGGAGCTCTTGTAGATCCCTGTCTTGCATGACCGGTACCTTTCTGTCTCCATGGTTTTCTTCCGCCGCCAGAAACTTCTGAACGAGTTTTCGCTTTCTGTGTTCCCTGACGTTTATTTGCAAGCTGGCTTACAACTGCCATGTGTACAAGGTGTTCGTTTACTTCTACACCGAATACAGCATCGTTTAAGTCGATTGTTCCAACTTCTTTACCTTCGATATTGTAAACAGATACGTTTGCCATCTGTATGTTCCTCCTTTCCTAGTGCCAATCTTAGATAGATTTTACAGATTCTTTAATCGTTACAAGAGATTTCTTTGGTCCCGGAACTGCGCCCTTAACCAGAAGAAGGTTGTTTTCAACGTCTACTCTTACGATTTCAAGGTTCTGAATTGTAATCTTCTTTGCTCCCATGTGTCCTGGCATCTTTTTGCCCTTGAATACTTTACTCGGGTCAGATGCAGCACCGTTGGAACCAGCATGACGATGGAACTTAGAGCCGTGAGCCATAGGTCCTCTGTGCTGGTTGTGTCTCTTGATAGCACCCTGGAATCCTTTACCTTTGGAAATTGCTGTTGCGTCTACTTTGTCGCCAGCTTCAAAGATATCTGCTTTAATTTCCTGAGCTAACTGATATTCATCAGCGTTCTCGAATTTGAATTCTCTTACAAATCTTTTTCCTGTTACTCCAGCTTTGTCAAAGTGTCCTTTTTCAGCCTTTGTAACTCCGTGTCTGTGCACGATTTCTTTCTTTCCGTTCTTGTCAACGTTAACAATTTTGTCTTTCTTGTCAACGAATCCAACCTGAACTGCGCTGTATCCGTCATTTTCAACGGTTTTGATCTGTGTTACAACACATGGTCCAGCCTGAAGAACAGTTACCGGAGTAAGTACTCCATCTTCGTTGAAGATTTGAGTCATTCCGACTTTGGTAGCTAAGATAGCTTTCTTCATTTTATTTTACCTCCTGTGATTTACAGCGGAACGCCCTTATGGGTGTTCATCCTAAATATTAGGAACTACTGTGTTTTAATTTATTAGAACTTATTTGTTCTTCATTTTGATATCGATGTATACACCAGCTGGCATTTCCAGTCTTGACAGAGCATCTACAGTCTTCTGTGTCGGTGCAATGATATCGATCAGTCTCTTATGAGTTCTCTGTTCGAACTGTTCTCTGGAATCTTTGTATTTGTGAACCGCTCTTAAGATTGTTACAACTTCCTTCTTTGTCGGAAGCGGTACCGGTCCGCTAACCTTTGCTCCATTTTTCTTTACAGTTTCGATAATTTTCTTGGCAGATGCATCTACAAGCTGATGATCATATGCCTTCAATGTGATTCTCATTACTTGACTTGCCATAAAAAAAGTCGCCTCCTTTTCGTACTTAAACCTCAGTACGACAAGCGGTGACTGTACACTTCCCCGTGTGTGTCGTGAGAAACTCACACGTTGTTACTGCATCTCAGCAGCTGTTATGATTTCGTACAGTGACTTGTCGCCAGTTTCCTAACTTGACATTCGCTCCACGGAAAACCTGCCATTCTTCTCGGCAGCAACCTCGCGCTTCTTTGCTATCATGTCACAGCTTTTTTAGTATACCCGATGTTTCTGCATTTTGCAAGCATTTTATTTTATTTTTTGTACTTTTTTTCATACAAAATTTTCTTGAAAAATCTTCTCCTTTTGTGCTATTTTTCTTATTCCCTTTTTGCGATATAATATTCTCATATTCAGCGGGGTACCAGATTCATAGGCTTTTTCGCTAAATGCAGCCTGTCTCACATGAAGTGATTGAGAAAATCGTAGAAGCAAGTGCCTACGCTCCATCCTGGAAGAATACGCAGACAGCAAGATATATTATAATAGAAGAAACAGCTCTCAAAGACAGGATTGCCAGAGAAGCTGTTATGGGATTTGAATGGAATACAGGCATCATTCTTGGTGCACCGGTACTGGTTGTTCTCGCTTCCGTTCCGGGGAAAAGCGGTTACGAAAAGGACGGAGCTTATTCCACCTCAAAAAAGGATAAATGGGAAATGTTTGATGCCGGTATCGCTGCGCAGACCTTCCAACTCGCTGCTCATGAATGCGGAATCGGTTCGGTTGTCATGGGTATTTTCGATGAGGTAAAGGTAAAAGAACTACTCTGTCTTGACGATACTCTGAATGTATCTGCCCTGATTGCGATCGGTCATCCAGCCATCCAACCGACCGCACCAGCACGTAAACCTGTCCAGGAGCTGCTCCAATACCGTTAATCTCTCACCGGCGTACAGTTGACCGTGTTGTACACATTTTAATACACAAATTATCTAGAAATTTACCAGTTTCTTGTTGACACTACTGTGATAAAGTGATATAGTGTAACCAACTTAATCAGAGAGCTAAACCAAAGGCGGTTTCCAACACAAGGATACCGCTATTTTAAAAAAACTTGATTAAGCTACAACATTGGTTGTTATTGCAGTTATATTGTTGCCGGTCGTTTCCCCCAAGAATGGTCTTGCAACGATAAAACTCCAATTTATATATACATCCTCTTTGTAGGAGCATTCCCCAGCTTTGTATATAAGGCAAACTGCAATGCAACGAGGAAAAACCTCTCAATGACATACCAAAAAGAAAAGACATGACCTCGAGGGGTCATGTTTTTTCTATCCAAATGTAAAGGAGACATGAAAATATGAGTAGTTCAAGACCGATAGATAACCCGAAAGATCCCCGTACAGACGAGAAACCCGTATTTTCAAAAGAACTGGTGCAGGAAGATCTGAAAGATGAATTCAAAGCAGGCTCTAACTCCAAATGGGCCACTGATTCTCAGGATGAGCTCGAAGACTGGATCGAGGAGCAGGGGATTCAACTGAGATATTAATTCCATTCACAGGAATATTTTCAAAGAGCGGCTGGAAAATCGATTATATGATTTCCCAGCCGCTCTTTATTATACTTTATTTTTCACTCACGAAAATAAACTTCACGCTTCCATCCATTCCATCTGCAATTCCAGAGAAGTTCTTATATTCTTTAGATGCATCAAGAAGTTCATTTGCTTTATTAAGAAGTTCATCAATATCGCCATCAAATACGCTTACAAGCTTTTTAATTCCTTCTTCATTAAACTGAATCATACCACTGTTTAATTCGGCTGCGCCAGAATCAAGTTTCTCAACACCGGAAATCAATGGTGCTATGTTGCTCTGAAGAGTGTTAAGACCTGTCGAAAGTGCGACAGCTCCGCTGTCAAGTTTAAGTGCACCTGCTGCAAGCTGACCAGATCCATTTGCAACAGTCTGTGCTCCGGCATTTGCTGTCTTCATATTCGTATTTAAAGTAGCACTTCCCGCACTTACTTGTGAAGCTCCGGCACTTAATGTTCCGAGTCCCGAATTCAGATCTTGTGTTCCTGCAAGTAAATTTCCACTTCCATCTAAGAGCTGTTTTGTTCCAGCTGTAAGCTGAGTCTTCATACTTCCAACACCGCCTTGAAGCTCTGTTGCTCCAGCTCCCAGAAGTTCCAGTGCCTCTTCTAACGAGCCGGCTCCTCCTTGTATATTTTGTAATCCTGCAACAACCTGACTTGCTCCGGATCCGATGCTTCCGAGGTTATCAGATAAATTTTTCGCACCTGCTGCAAGTTCATTCGCACCTGCTGATGCCTGGGTAATTCCGCTGTTCACAGCTTGCTGCTGTGTTTGAAGTCCACTTATAACATTATTCAGTACAGCCTGCTGCTCCGGTGTTGCTGACTCAAAAAGACTTGTCAGTGCTGCAATCATTGCTGAATTATCATTCCCTGCCGCAATCTGATCAAGTGAACTTTTAAGATTTGCCGCTCCGTCCGCAAGTCCGCTGGCTCCTGTCTGTGCCTGTGTAATTCCACCACTTACACTTTGCGCACCTTCTGCAGCACTTGCAGCTCCATTTTTCAGATTTTCTGCTCCGGCTTTAGCCTGTTTAATTCCACCATTCAGTTGTTCTGCACCACTGCTCAAAGAATCCACACCTGCACCAACCTGGTTTTGCATTTGTGCAATTCCATTATTCAGATCTTTTGCTCCGCTTTCAAGTTTAGCTGCTCCCGCACTGGCATTTTGTGCTCCTGCCTCAACCTGTGCTGCCCCTGTTTTCAAACTTTCTGTACCATCTGCCAGTTGACTCGTTCCTTTTGCAAGACTCTTACTTCCATCGGCCAATGTGTTTGCCCCACTGACCAGACTTCCTGTTCCACTTGCCAGTTCCTTTCCGCCGCTTGCCAGCTGATCAATTCCGCTTACCAGTGTTCCTGATGAAGAAAGCAGTGTATCCAGTCCGTCTTTCAGTTCTCCGGAGCCGCTGACAAGTTTGTTCGATGCATCTTGAAGTTCTGTCATAGAATCCTTCAGTTCATCCAGGCTGTCAAATTTATCGGTACCTACTTCATTGAACACTTCGTTTGTTGCAACTGTAACGGCTTCTACTTTTTCGTAATCTGTCACATCTGCTTCTACTGTAAAGGAATCCGGGATATCCAGATCATCCACCTTGCTACTAACTGATGTAAGCTGTTCTTTCAACTGTGGAAGTCCCATTCCGATCACGATATCTCTGTCACCATCTGAGATTACTTTTCCATTATCAACGGTTACATTTGAAAACTTCTCTCCATCCATCAGAAGTCCGGTTGCCATCAAAAATGGTGTGTATTTCCCGCTGTCAGCACTTGTATTCTGATATTCATAATGAATCTTTAAGTGTCCACTCTTTCCTTCCAGATCATCTGCGCTGACTTTCTTTCCGTCAAGTTCATAAGTAACCTTCATTCCTACAGGAATCTTCTTTGTGGTTGTTCCCTGATAACAGATATCTTTCTTATCTCCCTGCCATACCAGTTTACCGTTATTTTCAGAAAAGGTTTCATCACCTTTTACATTCTTGATATCTTTCAGATCTGATACATCATCGATTGTTCCAAGACTCGAAATATTTTTCAGCTGATCCGATACCGTAACATCTTTCTGGTTTCCTGCGTCATCTACTTTTACATATACAGTCTCATCTTTTACAGGTGTTGCGCTGCTGCTTGTTTTTGTTTCGCTTGTTTTCTTTGTCTCTGTACTTTTATCTTTATTATCTGCCGCCTGTACATTTACAGATGTTCCTGCAATATTTCCAACTACAAGTGATGCCATAAGTGCAAGTGTAACTAATACTCTGTATTCCCTGTTCTTCATGTTTAAAAACCTCCTGTAAGCCTCTACTGACTTTCCTGTCGGTATGCCTTCTTCTTTTTTGACTACTGGTCATTTTCTAGCTCGCACTTACTATAACTCAAAAATGACCACAAGTCAATATTTTTCTACAAAAAAGTTGACGCTAAGTCATTTTGATTTTATAATAAAGATAATTCAAAGGAAAAGAGGAATGAATCATGGGAAAAGTAGATGAAAACAAGCATCAGAAAATGGATGCTCTCTTTCAAAGCGCATACGATTTATTTCTGAATCAGGGAATCGAGAAAACATCAATCAGCGATATAGCAAAAAAGGCCGGAGTTGCGAAAGGAACGTTCTATTTATATTTTGCAGACAAATACGAGATACGCGACCGGCTGATCGCACGGACAGCCAGCCGACTTTTCCAGAGAGCACACAAAGCTCTGGAGACAGCCGACATCCCCGAATTCGAAGATAAGATTATTTTTATTGTAGATTACGTTTTAAATGCCATGCAGAAAAATAAACTGATTCTGAGATTTATCTCTAAGAATCTCAGCTGGGGCATTTTCAGACAGGCTATCACCAATAATACGCAGGATGATGAGGGTGAAATTCTTGCATATTTTAGTAATATCCTTCTGGATCATCCGACAATCAAACTTCGTGCACCGGAAACTATGCTGTTTCTGATCATAGAACTTGCAAGTTCTACTTCATACAGCACGATCCTGGACAACGATCCGATGTCGTTTGAAGAATTGAAGCCATATCTTAACGAAAGTATCCGCGCGATCATCCGTAACCATATTATCGAAGATACCGCAGAAAATTAAATCGAGTAGGAGGCGGTGACTAACCGCCGTCCTCTCACAC
>NZ_JAQEUJ010000011.1:0-92133 GCF_027695515.1 Coprococcus sp. LG101-27 | reverse complement strand
GCTTCACGAAAATTCATTCGTTAAAGCGACAGCCCCTTTTTCGATGTGCACAGAAAATTTTAAGGAGAAAACACTATGACAAAGGCACAGATCAGAAAAAATGCTTTTCTGAAATCCATTCCGATCATGTGCAGCTACATTTTCGTAAGCATGGCATATGAGATTATGATGGAAAATGCCGGATTTGGCTGGTACTATTCACTGTTTGTCAGTCTTGCATTTCCGAAAGGAATTGCGGCAGTCAGGAGTGTTGAAAATGCTGTGCGATAAGCGGAAATAAGCGGAAATCCAGTATTTTCGGATGGATCTCCCTTTGACCAGATGCACAGATTATGCTATGATATGTACCGATACACGCGTATTTTTTATTTGACAACAATCCAGATGGAACTTTCTGTTCAATAAAGAGGATTATGTGTCAGGATACATTCTTTTTACAAGGAGAAAATCAATGAGTATAGATATTACGATCGAGGAAATGGAAACGCTTCCTGCAGAGTCCTACGAGCTTTTTGATATCCGTGGCGAGATTGAGCGCGCCCATGGAATCCTGCCGAATTCAGTGGCAAGCTCAGCAGATGCACTGATGGAGAATCCGCCGGAAGATAAGGAAAAGAAGATCATTATCTGCTGCAGCAGAGGACAGATCAGCAGGGATATCGCAGAAGAACTGCAGGAGCAGGGATATGAAGCATACAGCCTGAAGGGCGGTTATGTTGGATGGCTGATGGCAGATATGAAGAAAAAGGAAGCAGATGATGTCTGTGAACATGTGGAGCTTAGTATCCGCAAGAAGTTCAAAAAGAAGATCTGGTCCAAATTTACAAAAGCTGTCAGAGAATATGAACTGGTCAAAGAAGGTGACCGGATCGCAGTATGCATTTCCGGTGGAAAAGATTCAATGCTGATGGCAAAGCTTTTCCAGGAATTAAAGCGTCACAACAAATTTAACTTTGAAGTAAAGTTCCTGGTGATGGATCCGGGATACAGTCCGGAGAACCGGAAGGTCATTGAAGAAAATGCAAGGAAGATGAAGATTCCGATCCAGATCTTTGAATCCAATATTTTTGAATCGGTATTTGAGATCGAAAAATCACCGTGTTATATCTGTGCAAGGATGAGACGTGGATATCTTTATAATTTTGCACAGCAGATGGGCTGCAACAAAATCGCACTGGGACATCATTATGATGATGTGATCGAGACGATCCTGATGGGAATGCTCTACAGTGCACAGGTGCAGACTATGATGCCGAAGCTTCACAGTACAAATTTTGAAGGGATGGAACTGATCCGCCCGATGTATCTGATCCGTGAGGATGACATCAAGGCATGGAGAGATTACAATGATCTGCATTTTATCCAGTGTGCATGTAAGTTTACCGATACCTGTACAACCTGCAACAATGAAGAAAATCAGTCAAAGCGTATGGAAATCAAAAAACTGATTGCAGAGCTTAAGAAGACGAACCCGTTTGTGGAGGGCAATATTTTCAAGAGTGTGGAAAATGTCAATCTGGATACGGTTGTCGGTTACAAGGCAAAAGGTGTAAGACACAATTTCCTGGATACTTACGATGATTAAAAATGACTGGATGTGCCGGGGCATATCTGAGATATAAAGAAGAATGAAATTCCCGCCGGACAGGTACAGGATCTGCCCGGCGGGAATTTTGAGATTAAATGACAGGAATATTGACCTGTACCAGAATTTCTGACGTTGATCAGGATAAAACGGTTTCCTGCTGGTTCTTGATATCGTGGTAAATAACAAAACGTCCACGTCCGTTGTGCTTAGCTGTGTACAGAGCATGATCAGCAAGGCGGTATAACTGGCTGAAAGATTCAGCATCCGTTGGAGCAACAGCACAGCCGATACTGCAGGAAAGTTTCCGGCCATTTAGTTCCGGGATATCTACATTTTGAAGATTTGTATAGAGCTTTTGCAAATGCAGATGGATACTGTAATCCAGACGTACATTTTTCATCAGGATCATAAATTCGTCACCACCGACACGACCGATGATATCGGTTGTCCGAAACTGTTCTTTCAGAAATCCGGCAAATATTTTCAGTACCTGGTCACCGGTTGCATGTCCATAAGTATCATTGATCTGCTTGAAATAATCCATGTCGATCATCATTAAAGCCTGTAAATCTTCAAAATCTTTTTCGCGCAGCCATTCGGAAATCGTGTGTTCTGCATAAACTTTGTTCAGAAGTCCGGTCAGAGCATCTGTATGCGCCTGGCGAAGAAGCGAAGTCTGATTCTTCTGGTTGATCTTCCAGAGTGCGAAGATCAGAAGCAGCACAATGCAGATAAAAAAGGCGAACAGAATGATTTCAAAGTTGTTGATAAAAGCAAAGTGCTGACGGGCTTCGACAGCAGGAACGATATAGCAGAGCATCCAGTCGTTGTACTTTAGTGGCTGGTAGGAAATATAGCGTGCATGTGATAAATCTGCTGTAATCTTGCGGCAGTTTGCGTGTCCTTGCTTAAAATCTTCCTGAAGGGTAGCGCCATCTTCCGAGGTCTGAAATACCCAGTCAGAGGAAGAAGTAAAAAAGTTCTCCCGGATTTCGTTGTGAGTAGATTCAATGGAAATAATGTTGCCGTCCGAGTCTGTGATAAATGAGTAGCCGGAACCGGAATACAGATCCTCAAAGAGCATGGTAGTCAGTTTCGCGACATCGATGGAACCTCCAAAAACACCGATAATATTCTGATCTTTGTCATAAACAGGAACTGTGAGGACAACGAGGGTTTCGTTGTCTACGCTACTTGACAGAGGAGAACTAAGGACGCGTCTGCCTTCCAATGTCTTTTGAAAATAGTCCCGTGAACTTGCATCGGTATTCTTTCCATCGCTGGAGTGTCCGATACCGTCTGTAGAAAAAAGCATAAGCCGGTGAAAGGAGCTGGAAGAAGCCAGTTCAGCAAGAAGCTGAAGATTATCGCTACTGAACAGATCGGAAGTTGTTCCGAAGTATGCAGCAGGACTCTCCAGGAATTCATATTCTTTTTCCAAAACCAGTTCCAGGTGATCCTTTTGCTGCAGTGTGTTTTTTTGGATAACGTTCTGTACACTTTTATCAACGCTCTGTTGTACAAACCAGAAAAAAATCAGAAGTGTGAACGTCATTACAATCAGGAACGAAATGACAGCCGTTCCATATTGCATCAGTTCATGACGTGATATTTTTTTCATGTAAGCCCCCCTTATTTTGTACGTTAACAGATGAATTATCATTTTTTTAATTATAGCATGGATTTAACGAAATGTCATTTGAGAAATGTACAAAATGTATAAAACTTAAATAAAAAAAGGAATGAATAATGTAAGATATTAACAAATACATTACATTATTCATTCCGATTCTATTTTGCGAGTCTGTAAATGGCGTCCAGATAAATCTTCATCCAGATATCAAGCTTGTCAAGTTCCAGATATTCATTGGTCTGGTGCATCAGATCCGGCTGATCCGGTAAAAGTGCTCCGAAAGCAACACAGTTATCCAGTGCGCGCGCATATGAGCAGGCTCCGTCAACCAGAGGCATAGCAGATGAATCGCCAACAACGGTACGGTAGGATTCCAACAATGCTTGTACAAGGAAAGAATCTTTTGGGATATGAATCGATTCTGTGGCATTTGGATTTTCAAAACGGAATCCGGAGCCGCTTAAATGCTTCTGGATAAGCTCCTGTACCTGCATGCAGCGGTAAGTGACAGGAACACGATTGTCAATAGAAAAGATGACTTTATAATCCTGTACTTCGACCTTTCCTACATTAAAACTTAATTTACCGGAAATTTCATCGGAAAGATCAATTCCCAGTCCTTTGCCGGTCAGATCAAAACCGATGTACTTCATATAGAAGGCAGCGATTCTGGAAAGCTCATTTTGAAGTGGTAATTCAGAAACAGCTTTCATAAGTCCGCTGATCGCATTGATTCCGGTAGAAGGATGGGCGGCATGTGCGGCAACACCTTCTGCAGTCAGGCGAAGAGACGAGTCCATTCTGTCCAGTCGGAAATGGCAATTCGTCTGTGTCTCCCAGGAGAGAAGACTCTTACGGATCACAGCTTCCATTTCTTCGGGAAGCAGAACAGATGCGTGATCTGCAACTGCATTAAAAGCGTTTCCGCCGGATAGAACAAGCTCTTCCGTGATATCTGTTACAAGTTGATATTGGAAGACACCCTTCTCGGCATAAATAAGTGGAAATACAGCATCCGGTGTAAAAGATATCTGTGGAGCAGGGATTTCCTTTTGATTGAAATAATAATCCATGCATTTCCAGTCGGTTTCTTCATTGGCGCCAACGATGAAGCGAATTCTCTTTTGCAGAGGAAGTCCCATTGCTTTCAGAATCTTTACTGCGTGCAGGCAGGCGAGAAGAGGACCTTTGTCGTCAAGAACACCGCGCCCGTAAAGCTTTCCGTCTATGATTTCCGGTTTGAAAGGATCACAGATCCAGTTTCCGCTGCAGGGAACGACATCTACATGCCCAAGGATTCCCAGAATTTCATCCTGTTCTCCATAATCGGCATGTCCTGCGTAGTTGTCAAAATTTTCAACTGTAAGTCCCATTGAATTTGCTATTTCAAGAAAACAATCGAGAGCCTTTGCAGGACCTGCACCGAAAGGCATTCCTGCCTCCGGTGCTGCTTCCACACTGTTGATCGATACCAGTTTTATGATATCCTGGATCAGACTTTCCCGATCTGCTTTTATTTGTTTTTCAAAATCCATAACTGGCTTCCTCCTGTCTGGATAAGGTATTTATACATATAATTGAATGATTAGCATGATCGCACTGAATACGGTTGTCATACCCATAAGAGGCATGATAAATTTCAGCCATTTGTCATAGGTAACATCAACCATTGCAAGGGATGCAAGGATCAGTCCGGTCGGTGTGATGAAGGAAATCAGTCCAAGACCGTATGCGTATGCTGAAACGATGACGGATCTTGATACCCCAACGGTGTCGGCGAGCGGTGCCATGATCGGAATGGACAGAACCGCAAGACCGGAGGAAGAGGAAATGAAGAATCCAAGTACGATAAATACCAGCATCATAAGGATGATGAACAGGATCGGATTCATGCCGCTGATCGCTTTTGAGAAGAATTCAAGGATCGTATCAGAAATCATACCATCTTCCAGAATGACATTGATACCACGGGCAACACCGACAACCAGGGCAACACTCATCAGATCGGCAGCACCACCGATAAACTGATCCATAAAGTTCTTCTCGCCGATGCCGGAGGTAAAGGCGAGCAGGACCGCGCAGGCAAGGAAGAGAGCGGTCATATTATCAAACCACCATCCCTGTGAGACAAGTCCCCATACGAGTACACCAAAGGATACACCGAATACAAGGAGCGAAAGTTTCATTTTACCTGTAAATTCCGGAACCTCTCCCTGATGACCGTATTTCTGTAAATGGTATTCATACTGGTCATAGCAGATAGATTTAGACGGATCATCCTTTACCTTCTTTGCGTAACGAAGAATATAGATCAAGGTGATGATGATTCCGAGCACCAGTGCGATACCACGGATTCCCATTCCGTCAGCAAGGCTGATTCCGGCTGCGTTTGATGCATTTCCTACGGAAAACGGGTTAATGGTAGGGAACATGGTTCCGATGGAAGAACCCATATAAATGGCAGCGATACAGACCATAACATCGTATCCGGCCGCAAGGAATACCGGAACAAGGATTGGATACAGAGCAATGGTTTCTTCGGCAAGACCAAAGGTTGTTCCACCTGCCGCAATAATAATGGTGATCAAAATAATCAGGATATATTCTTTCCCTTTTGTGACTTTGGAAAGAGCGGCAATTGCTGCATTGAATGCGCCCATATAATTCAGGACACCGATACATCCGCCCAGAATGAATACGAAGAGGATGATATCAATGGTATCATATACACCTTTGATGGCAGCGAGAAGGATTTTGAATACTCCCTGTGGCTGTTGTTCTACTTTTTGATAAGTTCCCGGAACGGCAATTGGTTTGCTGATGCTTCCATCCAAAAATTTGTTCAGATTACCGGTGACACCAAGTTCATCCAGCGTTTCCTGAGTGGGAGCCATTTCTGTAACGTCACCATCCGGTGTAGTGATTTCAAATACATCATGATCTGCGTTGTAGGTTAATTTGGAATAAAGTCCTGACGGTACGATTGCGGTTAAAATAGCGGCAAAAATAAGGACGATAAATAATACGGTAAGCGCAGAAGGGAAAGAGATTTTTTTCTTTTTCATAATCGGTACCTCTGTTTTCTATTCATTTGCAAATATTTTTACAAGTTCTACGATCACACGGACAGCAGCTTCCATGCCTTCTATGGTCACATGCTCTAATGGTCCGTGATAGCCATGACCTCCGGTGCCAAGGTTTGGACAAGGAAGTCCTTTGAAAGACAGCTTGCAGCCATCTGTGCCGCCTCTGATCGGAGAAATATCTTCCGGGACATTTGCGTTTGCACAAGCCTGTCTTGCGTAATCGATCAGATACATATGCTCTTTAATAATACATTCCATATTCTTATATTCGTCTGTCAGAGTCAAAGCAACTGTTCCCGCTCCCCAGAGCTCATTTAAGGTTTTTTCGATATGGCGGAGTGTATTTTTTCGAGCCTCAAAGCTGTCTGTATCATGATCGCGGATAATATATTCAGCGATGGCATATCCTTCGTCGCCGTGAATACTCAGAAGATGGTAAAATCCTTCGTACTCTTCGGTATATCTCGGAATCTCATATCTTGGAAGCATATTGTTGATATCTGCTGCTATGAGAACCGCATTGATCATGACATTTTTTGCAGATCCGGGATGAACATTCTTCCCGTTGATTTCAAATTTTGCTTCACAGGCATTGAAATTCTGGTATTGGATCTCGCCTTCTCCATCTCCGTCCATTGTATAGGCAACTTCAGCATCAAAAGCTTCAAAATCGAAATGAGCAGCACCGCTTCCGCATTCTTCATCCGGTGTAAATGCTACACTGATCTGACCATGAGGAATCTGCTCTGTCTGCAGGATTTCCAGCAACTGCATGATTTCTGCAATACCGGCTTTGTCGTCTACTCCGAGGATGGTATTTCCGTCAGAGGTAATTAAGGTACGTCCCTTTAAAGCTTTTAAATGTGGGAAATCCTTTGTGGTAAGAATTCTTCCACTGTCTCCAAGGACGAGATCTTCACCATTATAATCTGGTGTACAGACAGGATGAATTTCTCCTTCGCAGAATTCCTGAACGGTATCCATGTGTGCAATAAATCCCAGTTTTTTTCTGGTCTCATAACCGGGAGTAGCCGGGAGAATTCCATAGACAAAACACTTGTCATCCAGAATCACTTTGGTAAGTCCGAGATCTTTTAATTCATCGGCAAGGATTTTCGCAAGATTAAACTGACATGATGTAGTTGGAACCTTATCACTGTTTTCGTCACAAGGTGTTTTGATGGAAATGTATTTTAGTAATCTTTCTTCAACTTCCATTTGTAATCCCCTTTCATTTCTTCCTTGATTTTTAGTTACACAAATTTATGAGTTGATTGTGTTTGATAACCTCATTTTATGCGGATTAAACCAAAATGACAAAAGAGGTGTGTTTTATTGACAGGAAAAAAATGAACGTGTTATTATTGAAATAATAGAAAAAACATGCTGCAAAATGCAAATTTGGGAAAATGCGACAAAATTTATGCACATGTCATAAAAAAATTGATTTAAAGGAAAGAAAATTGGTATGAATGTAGATGAAAGAGTAGGTCAGAATATCAGAAAATACCGTATGGCGTATAATATGACCTTAAAAGAACTGGCGGTACTGTTACATAAGAGTGTGTCGACAGTTTCTAAATACGAAAAAGGAGATATTTCATTGGATATGTCGACATTTGTGGAGCTGTCACGGATCCTGAAAGTATCTCCGCTGGCAATTATTGGGGATGAGACTGCAAAAGAAGAGGAAGAATGCCGTTATGCAGAGAAGATCGAAAAATTGTATATGTATAGCTATGATGCAATCGGGAAGGTGATCATCAAAAGTGTGATCGAACAGCAGGTAGTTGAAGGAAATGGGAATCGATATAAAGTACATCTTTTTAATGATGTAAGTGAGATTCGGGAACCGGGAGATTGCAGTGGACTTTATACAGGAGAATATGAGAAAGAAGGCTTTATCGGAACCTATATGCTGCATAATCAGGCATTAAAGTCGGAGCATATCATGATTTCCTGTGTTAATAATCTGGTAAATCCCGGGCAGCAGCTTGCACTGGTATCGGGGCTGTCGAATTATACGATGCTTCCGATTACCTTTAAAGCAGTAATTTCAGAAAAAGAGATCGTGAATAAAGAAAAGCTGATGAATCTGCTTACCTTCAATAAAGACGATATCAAACAGATGAAACAGATTAATTATCTTACAATACAGAATATGAAGTAAAGAGGAGTAGAAAATGACGAAAAAACAAAGGACATTGGAAGTAATCGAACGCCTCCGAAAAGAGTATCCGGATGCAGACTGTACTCTGGATTATGATCAGGCATGGAAACTTCTGGTCAGTGTGCGTCTTGCGGCACAGTGTACGGATGCAAGGGTAAATGTAGTCGTAGAAGGTTTATTTGCAAAATATCCGACAGTAGAGGCACTTGCAGAAGCAGATGTAAATGATATCGAAGAGATTGTGCGTCCTTGCGGGCTTGGAAAAAGTAAGGCACGGGATATCAGTGCCTGTATGAAGATGCTTCGGGATGAGTATGGCGGAAAGATTCCGAAGGATTTTAATGCAATCTTAAAGCTGCCAGGTGTTGGGAGAAAGAGCGCGAACCTGATCATGGGAGATGTATTTGGTGAGCCTGCGATCGTAACGGATACCCATTGTATCCGTCTGGTGAACCGTATTGGACTGGTAGACGGGATTAAGGATCCGAAGAAAGTAGAGATGGAACTCTGGAAGCTGGTTCCGCCGGAGGAAGGAAGCGATTTCTGTCACAGACTGGTGTACCACGGAAGAGAAGTCTGTACGGCAAGGACGAAGCCGCACTGCGACAGATGCTGTCTGGCGGATATCTGTAAGAAGGTCGGGGTAGAAAAATAAATGCAATATACAATTCCGGATTATTATAAAGAGTTCACCTGCATCGCAGACAAATGTGAAGATACCTGTTGTGCAGGGTGGAAGATTGTAATTGACAAAAAATCACTGAATAAATATAAGCATGTGAAAGGAAAATTCTGGTTTACGATGTTGAAATCCGTGGACTGGATCCGTGGCATTTTCAGGCAGGATAAAGAAAAGCGATGTGCATTTTTAAATGACTGTAATCTGTGTGAGATGTATGCGAATCTCGGAGAGAAAAGTCTGTGTAAAACCTGCCGCCTGTATCCGAGACATGTCGAGGAGTTTGAGGATGTACGGGAGATTACCCTGTCGGTATCCTGTCCAGAGGTGGCAAGGATTTTGATGGAGAAGAAAGAGCCGGTCCGTTTTCTTACTTATGAAAAAGAAGGAGAAGAGGAATACGAGGAATTTGATCCGTTTCTGTATTCTATGCTTGTAGATGCGAGAGATGCAATGCTTGAAATTCTGCAGGACCGGGAACATTCATTAAAAATAAGAGTGGGACTGATTCTTGGAATGGCGCATGATCTGCAGGGCAGATTTAACCGGGAACAGTTATTTTCCTGCGAGGAAGTCATTGAACGTTATCAGACAAAGAGTGCCAGAAAGTTTGTACGGAAACTTTGGAAAGAAGAAAAGCCGTCTGTGCAGGAAAGATGGGAGATGGCGCATAAGATGTTCCGGGAACTTTATGAATTGGAACTTCTACGTGAGGACTGGGATATGCTTCTGATGGAGAGCGAAGAACTTCTGTATTCACATGGAGCAGATGCGTATAAAGGAATCTCGTCTGACTTTAAGCGGTGGGCGAAGGAAGAGAGCAATATCCAGATCCAGGCAGAGCAGCTGCTGGTGTATTTCATTTTCACTTATTTCTGTGGCGCAGTTTATGATGGAAGGATTTATGCGAAGGTGCAGATGGCAGTAATAAGTACTTTCCATATTTATGAGCTGTGGAAAGCACGGTGGATAAAAAATGAAGGAGAGCTTACACCAGAAGAGATCGTAGAGCTGGTGTACCGGTATTCGCGGGAGATTGAGCATTCGGATAAGAATTTGGAGCGGATGGAAAAGATGATGCTGCGGGACAGGCTGCCGTGGTATAGGGGATAATAAATAGATGCGTGGTGTGTATAATTAGAATAAGGGAGTTTTACTTTATAACTGATTTCAGTGATAGAGCAAAACTCCCTTATAATTTTAGTCTCTATGCATAGAGAACTTATCCATATCGTAATTCTTCAGATTATCAAGAATTCCACGATCGTCAGCCTGAGAGATCAAGGCATCACGGTTCTTCTTGGAAGCCATCTGGTCATTGAATGAACTTGGACCGCCGACACATCCGCCGTCACATGCCATGCCTTCGATGAAGTCTTCCGGAAGACGTCCAACCTTCATGAGAAGGAGGGCTTTCTTACATTCCTGAGAACCATTTGCACGACAGACTTTCGCATCGATGCAGTTGTCAGATTCTTTCAGACTTTCCAGAACAGCTGCTGTTACACCGCCGGAATTTGCAAAGCGTTTTCCGAAGGTAGAAGCGGTCTGGTTGTCGTTCGGACAGGCCTCGAGTTCAACGTCTTTTGCTTTCATGATCGCACGGATCTCGCTGTATGTAAGAACATAATCTGCATTTCCTTCGATCTGCTGATCGACAACTTCGGATTTCTTAGCAAGGCAAGGTCCGATAAATACAGTGATCGCTTCCGGATCCTGTGCTTTGATCATACGGGAAACTGCACACATCGGAGAAACAGTTGTTGAGATATTGTCAGCAAGCTGTGGGTAATGCAGGCGAACCATATTTACAAATGCAGGGCAGCAGGAAGTTACTTTTTTCTGCCCTTCTTTGTAAGCTTCAGCCCATTCTTCAGCTTCATAAGCAGCAGTCATATCTCCACCAAGTCCTACATCGTAGAAATCTACGAATCCGAGCTCTTTCATTGCTTTGCGCCAGCTTTCCATGGTAATGTCAGCACCAAACTGACCTTCTGTGGCAGGAGCAGCCATTGCGTAGATGTGTTTTCCTTCTCTTAAAGCATTGATTACCGGAACAATAAATGTTTTGGAAGCAATTGCACCGAATGGACAGCTGTGGATACATTTACCGCAGCGGATACATTTGTTTTTGTCGATTATGGAAATGCCATGCTCGTCGTAGGTGATCGCATCGACCGGACAACTGAATTTACACGGACGTTTTAAATGTGCAATGGCATTGTACGGACAGGCTTTGGCACACTGACCACATTCTTTACATTTGGATGCGTCAATGTGGGAACGGTAATGTCCCGGTTCAATTGCCCCAAACTTACAGGCATTGATACATGCCTTTCCAAGACAGTTCTGACAGTTCTCTGTTACTGTGTAGCTGGAGATCGGACAGTCTTCGCAGGCAGAAGAAATAACCTGGATGATATTGCCATCATCTTCCGGTCCCGGAGCTTTGCCTTCTGCGAGGCGGATTCTCTGGCGGATGATCTCACGCTCTTTGTAGATACAGCAGCGGAACTGCGGGGTCGGTCCCGGAATAAGCTTCAGCGGGAGGTGATCACGCTGTTCTTCAAGTTCACCTGCAAAAGCAAGCTTTGCTATTTCGAACAGTACGTCATGTTTGATTTTGATTACGTTTCCATCAGCATTCATAATTAACCCTCTCTTCTCTAATTGTTAAAAAATTCACTCTTCCTTTATTATAATTGAAACTACTATAAATGGAAAGAAGATTTCATGTTTTTAATGAGAAACATAGCGTAGAAGTTTGATGAGAAGTATGTTATGATGAATGTGCTATGTTGGGAAATATAGTGTGCCGCATATTTGGGGAAATAAGAGGCACCGGTATGAAAGAGAGGAAAGAAAATTGAAAGAGAAGAACAAAGCAAAAAACATATTGAAAGAGTATGCAACGATCACGGTAGGAATGTTTATTGTATCGGCATCAGTGTATTATCTGATGATGCCGAATTCCTTTGTTGTGGGAAGTATTTCGGGACTTGTCATGGTTCTGGCAAATTTTATTCCGCTGAAGGTTTCGACGATGACGATGATTCTAAATGTAGCACTTCTGATCATAGGGATTGTGTTTGTCGGAAAAGAATTCGGAGGTAAGACGGTCATTACATCTTTAATGCTCCCGGTTTATCTGCGTATTTTTGAAACAGTGACACCAGATGTTCCGCCGCTCACGGATGATATGTTTATCAATATGCTGTGCCATATTCTGGTGATCAGCATTGGACAGGCGATTTTGTTTAATGTCAATGCATCTTCTGGTGGGCTTGATGTTGTTGCAAAAGTTTTAAATAAATATTTGCATTTTGAAATTGGAAAGAGTCTTACGATCGCAGGATTTGTGACCGCTGCGACGTCTATCCTTGTCTACGACAGAAAGACACTGGTAGTGAGCCTTCTGGGAACTTATCTTTATGGGATTGTTCTGGATAATTTTATCGATGGTTTCAGTATCCGTAAGAGGGTGTGTATCCTGTCAAAGAAATATCCGGAGATCCAGCAGTTTGTTGTACATGAGCTGCACAGAGGGGCGACTCTTTATCCGGCAGTCGGAGGACTGGGCAATCAGGAACAGACAGAAGTGGTTACAATTCTGGAAAAGAGTGAATATGCAAAGCTTCTTGCATTTATCCATGAGACAGACCAGAGTGCGTTTGTTACGGTATCAACTGTCAGTGAGGTAATCGGAGAGTGGAATAAACATAAAAAGAACCGTTTGAGAAAAGCGGAGTAGTCGAGGAAATTTATGAGAGAAACAGTATTATTATTTAATATAAAAGATAAGAAGCGTGCGCAGGAGCTACAGATGATCTGTATGTCACTCAGGATTCGGGTGCGACTGATAAAAAAAGAAGAGTATTTTCAGACGGTTGGTGTACTTGCCGGAATGAAAGAAGCGTCAGAGACAGACAGGATTTATGCGGGTGAAGAGCTGGCAGATGAGATGATGGTATTTGCCGGAGTGACAGGCAGCCATCTGGATCAGATTTTATTTATGATGCGAAAGAAGGGTATGAAACGTATTGATTATAAAGCGGTTCTGACAGACACAAACAGTCAGTGGACTGTGCCGGAACTTTTTAAAGAACTGGAAAAGGAGCATGCGGCGATGCATCAGCTTTAATTTCACAATTCCGGTTATGTAAGCAGTGCACAGGATCTGGATGAAAATTACGTGATCGACAGTGGATTTGCAGGAGTCTTTGCAGAGTATGATGCAGCCCATAACTTGCTGGCATCTTATACGATGGACGTGGAAAAATTTATCTACAGAGTATATAAATATTCTTTTGACGGGTATTATTTTGAGTAGCGAAAGCATTTGAAGAAAGCTGTCTGTGATAGAAAATGCAGGCAGTAAAAAGGAGCTGGAACAGGCATGTTGGTTTTGCCGAAGTCAGCTCCTTTTCTTAGGTTGCTTTTCAAAAGTTTACGGGTTATAATGGTCAGAGAATGGAAAAATTAAAGGAGGTTTTTTAAAATGTCTACAATACCGGAAAGACTTGAAAAATTGCGTGCAAAAATGCAGGAAAAGGGAATAGATATTTATATTATTCCGACTGCAGATTTTCATCAGAGCGAATATGTGGGGGAGCATTTTAAAGCAAGAGAGTATATTACCGGATTTACGGGATCTGCAGGAACAGCAGTGGTTTCAAAGACAGAAGCACGCCTGTGGACAGACGGAAGATACTTTATCCAAGCGGCAAAGCAGCTAGAGGGAACAACAGTAGAACTGATGAAGATGGGACAGCCGGGCGTTCCGAAGATTGGGGAATATTTGGAAACAGCTCTGGCAGAAGGCGAAAATGTAGGATTTGATGGACGTGTTGTTTCTGTAACAGAAGGAGAAGAATACGAGAAGATCGCATCTGAGAAGAACGGAAAGGTCGTATATGCATATGATCTGATCGATGAAGTATGGGAAGACCGTCCGATTCTTTCAGAAGAGCCGGTATTTGAACTGGAACAGAAATACACAGGAGAGACTGTGGAGAGCAAGCTTGCACGTACACGTGCAGCAATGAAAGAAGCAGGTGCGACAGCACACGTTCTTACCACACTGGATGACATCTGCTGGACATTGAACATTCGTGGAAATGACGTAGAATATTTTCCGTTGGTTCTGACCTATGCAGTGATCAGAATGGACAAGGTGGATCTTTTTGTAAATGAGAAAAAATTAAGCGATGAGATCAAAGCACATCTTGCAGCAGACGGGGTTATTCTGCACCCATACAATGATATTTATGAGGACATCAAAAAGGTTGCAGCAGAAGAAGTCCTGATGGTAGATCCGGGAAGACTGAACTTTGCACTTTACAAGAACATTCCGGAGAATGTGAAGAAAGTGGAAGAGAGAAATCCGGCGATCTTATTCAAATGTGTAAAGAATCCGACAGAGGTCGAAAATATCCGTATCGCTGAGATCAAGGATAGCGTGGCTCATGTCAGATTTATGAAATGGCTGAAAGAAAATGTTGGCAAAGAGACGATCACAGAGATGAGCGCTTCTGACAAATTGGATGAGTTCCGTGCCGAGATGGGTGGATTTATCCGTCCAAGCTTCGGACCGATCTCTGCATTCGGGGAGCACAGTGCGATCGTACACTATTCTTCTTCACCGGAGACCGATGTAGAGCTTCATGAGGGAAGTTTCCTGATGACGGATACAGGAGCAGGATTCTACGAAGGATCTACTGATATCACCAGAACATATGCTTTTGGAGAAGTTTCACAGATCATGAAAGATCATTTTACACTGGTTGCGATCAGTAACCTGAACCTTGCAAGTCCGATCTTCAAGAAAGGCTGCTGCGGAATGAACTTTGATTATCTGGCAAGAAAGCCGTTTTGGGACAGAGGACTGGACTTCAATCACGGAACAGGACATGGGGTTGGATACCTTCTGAACATCCACGAGGGACCGGCAGGCTTCCGTTATACTTACAGAGCCGGTGAGTCTGATGCATTCCAGCCAGGTATGGTCATTACGGATGAACCGGGAATCTACATCGAAGGATCTCACGGTGTGCGTCTGGAAAATGAATTGCTTGTCTGTGAAGGCGAGAAGAATGAGTATGGAGAATTCCTGTATTTTGAACCGATTACTTATGTGCCATTTGACCTGGATGCGATCAATCCGGATATCATGAATGCAGAAGACAAGGAACGTCTGAATACTTATCATGCAACTGTATATGAGAAGGTGTCTCCTTATCTGAATGATGAAGAGAAAGAATGGCTGAAGAAGTATACGAGAGCGATCTAATAAATATGGTAATAGGAACACATATGTCGATTGCGAAAGGGATTGTGAAGACTGCAGAGAATGTGGTGAAGATGAATGCAGATACGATGCAGATTTTCAGCAGGAATCCGCGGGGATCGAATTATAAGGATCCGACGGTGAAGGAAGCGGAGGAGTTTCAGAGGATCAGGAGAGAGGCCGGTTTTGGAGCGATTCTGGCGCATGCACCTTATACGATGAATCTGGCGAGTGCGAAGCCGGAGGTGTATGAATTCGCCTGCACGGTGATCCGGGAAGATGTGACGCGGATGGACAGACTGGGGATTGAGAATCTGGTGTTTCATCCGGGAAGCCATACCGGAATTGGCGCAGAAGCAGGAATTCAAAATATCATTGCGGGGCTTGACCAGGCGATTACCGGAAAAGAGAATATTACGGTTCTGCTTGAGACAATGAGCGGAAAAGGGACAGAGATTGGCTGGAGATTTGAAGAGCTGAAAGCAATCCGCGACGGGGTATCACATCCGGAGCGGATCGGAATCTGTCTGGATACCTGTCATGTGTTTGCAGCAGGATATGATATTGTAAATAATCTGGATGGGGTGCTGGAAGAGTTTGACAAAGTACTTGGACTTGAGCTTTTGAGAGCGATTCATTTAAATGACAGTATGATGCCATTTGGTTCAAGAAAAGACCGGCATGCGGTGATCGGCGGCGGAGAGATCGGGATAGAGGCGCTTTTAAATGTCATGCGTCACCCGAAATTAAAAGATCTGCCGTTTTATCTGGAAACGCCACTGGATGATGCGGGGCATAAAGAAGAAATTGCAAGGCTTCGGGATCTTGCCTAGGTGGTCAGACAGATGGAAAAGAGTTGTTAAGGCGGTATCTGCAGGCTATAGATTGTACAGAAGATAAGTTTTATCACAGATACAGCGCGAGAAATCAAAACAGGAGGGTATGATTTAATATGAGTCATACCCTCCTGTTTTAAGAACAGCTTTTTTTCTATAATGCATATCGCAAAAGAACGGCGTATATACCTATGATTCCAGTGCATCCGGATCAGCAGAAAGATCGGCAGATGCAATCCGGCGAACCGGGTTGGACTTATCAATATCTTCTGCAAATTTCTGCGCTTTTAACAGCATTTCTGATATCTCTTCCTCTTCCTCAGGAACAAAGCATCTTGCACTTTCATCCGGAAACAGATGATTTTTTAATTTGAAAGCCATCAAAAAGGCTTCCAGTTCCTGATTGAGTGCATCTTTGTAAAATTCAAAATAAAAACGAATTTCAGTTTTCTCAAAATCGGTACATATGCATCCGCACTGGGTTCCGCGTGTACGGCTTGTCCGGCGGAAATATTCGGGATCTCCGGTCACCATGTAAAAAATCTGGACCAGAAGATTTTCCTCGATATCTGTCTCATATGTAAACCAGTGCTTGCTGAGCTTGTCTTTTTGTAATGCTTTTTCATCAATATCATACTTCTTCAGAAGCTTATGATACATTTTGATGGCGGCCTCTTTCTCGCCACCTTCTCCCCGTTCGGCAAGCGCTTTAATCTTCAGCAGTTTTGCTTCTAATTTGTTGTCATCCAATTTCTTAATCCCCTTATGATTATAACACTTTTTTACATACTGAATTATTATAGCACATTTGCTATATAATGGAAGTAGAAAAATGGAAGTTAGCTAAGAGTTTTTTATAGCGGTGAATGTTAAGATTTGTTTACATTTTCGGATGAACTGTTGAAATTTGCTGACAATATCGGTAAAATAAATTTATAGAAAAACAGTAATTGATAAGAAAAGGGGGATTTACTATGACAGAAGATTTGATCAAAAAATTAAAAGATGTCAAGCAGGCACTGGTCAGCAAAGATATGACCGGCGAAGAGTGGGAAGAACGTGAAGAAATTCTGGAAAAACTGGAAGACGTAACCACGTATTTAAAAGATGCCCTCGGAAAGGGAATTGAATTCTGATGAAGGTAGAAGCACTGGTATTTGATATGGACGGACTGCTCCTTGATTCGGAACGTGTTGTGCAGAGATCCTGGAATTATGCAGGAGAGAAGCTCGGATACGGACGGATCGGGGAGCATATTTATCATACGCTGGGATTCAATGTAGTCCGCAGAGAAGCATATTTTAAAAGTGTATATGGCGAAGATTTTCCGATGGATAAGTTTAATGAGCTGACACGGGAGAAGTATTACGGCATTTGTGACAAAGAAGGGATCGGCGTAAAAGAGGGAGCAAGGGAACTTCTTATCTATGCGAAGGAACACGGATACAAGGTCGGACTTGCGACGTCCTCCAGAGAGATCCACGCAAAGGCATCTCTTGAGAAAGTCGGTTTGTGGAAATATTTTGATGGCGGGGTTTTTGGCGATTCGGTGAAACATGCAAAGCCGGATCCGGAAATTTACCTCAAAGCGTGCGAGGCGATCGGCATCGAGCCGGTACATAGTATTGCGCTTGAAGATGCACCGGCAGGAATCCGCTCGGCTTCGGCTGCGGGTATGATCCCGGTGATGATCCCGGATCTTGCACAGCCGGATGAAGAAGTGAGAGGATTATGCCGGTATGTGTATCCTACACTTCTGGATGTGATTAAGATGCTTGATCGTGAAAATGCCGAAGCTGGTCGGTAAGAGACTGGATATCAGCATCGGAAAGTGCTTCGACAAGAGCGGTCTGGTATTGAAGGATCTTTGCCGGATTGTATGGAATGTCCAGGGCAAATTCACTGTAGGCACGCAGCTTCTGAAAATAAAGGGCTGCGTTTGCTTGTTCTTTTGCCTGGATGCACATTTCATACATGGCATGGCAGTCTGTAACGGCTTCGTCTGTGCATGGCTTGCAGATCCATTTTCCTATATAATAGTAATCAGTCCCGATTCGGTAGACGAATCCGGGATTTTTTTTGAATTCTTCTAATAAGTTCATTTTTTGTATTCTCCATTCTAATCTGCTTTTGTTTCCAACTGTTCCCAGTTACATGGGACTTCAAATTCCATACGTTTTCCGGTGGTCGGATGGCAGAAAGAAAGCCGGAAAGCCCGCAGTGCAATTGGGAAATATCCTCTTTTATTTACAAATTCCGGGTTATATTTGTTGTCACCCCAGAGTGGTGCGCCTACACCTGCCATCTGGACACGGATCTGGTGATGGCGTCCGGTTCCGAGATGGATCTGAACAACGGATAAGCCAGTCACTTCGGAAGTTTCCAGTATTTCATACGAAAGGACAGCTTTTTTGGCACCGGGTGTATTTTTACTGCAGATGCGGGAGGTGTTGGTGCGGCCGTCCTTTACCAGATAATCGGTCAGAGTGCCGGAGTCCGGAAGGGCTCCACATACTACAGCCTGGTAGTATTTTTCAAATTGATCGTTCTGTAACTGCTGGTTCAGATTTTTCGCAGCCGCAGGTGTGCGGGCAAAAACCAGGATGCCGGAAACCGGTTGATCCAGTCTGTGGATCACGGCAAGATAAGGTGGCTTATGTCCGGCATGATGTGAAGAATGGATGAACAGATAATTTTTCAGAATGCTCTCCATGTCCTGTGTACCGATCTTTTTTGTCTGCACGGGAACACCGGCAGGTTTGTGGCAGACCAGAATCTGGTCGTCTTCATATAGAATTTCAGGTGTTTGCAAAATAATTCCTCCCCATATGCGAAAATTTTGTTTCTTTGATTAAAACATAACGGAAAGGGCTTGTCAATTGGGTTGACAAATCCGAAAATCTCAATTAAACTCTATAGTAAATCGAAGAGATTTGACGATGAAGAGGACTAGTATATGATGAAAGTGGCACAGAGAGGCTTCTGGCTGGTGGGAGGAAGCTGCATGGAAATTATAGAACCGACCTTGGAGTTCCGCATGAAAAGTGTGGCGTATGCCTGGCGTTAACGGGTAATGAAGTGAATCGTAATACGATTAATTAGGGTGGTACCGCCGAATTTTCGGTCCCTTGTCAGGGGCATGAAGATTTGGTGTTTTTTATTTTACGGGCAAAGCATGTCTGATCTGAATCCCCTGCATCCGGCAGAGGCTGCAGAGAGCAGCATCTTCTGGTTTTATGATAACCTTATTTATAAAATCAAAAATGAAGAGAAGGAGAACTTTATCAATGGCTAAGGAAAAGAAATTTGTACAGGCGATTACCTCTCGTGATGAAGATTTCGCACAGTGGTATACCGACGTTGTAAGAGAAGCAAAGCTTTGTGATTATTCAAGTGTAAAAGGATGTCTTAATTATCTTCCAAATGGATATGCAATCTGGGAGAAGATCCAGGCAGACCTTGACAAGAGATTTAAAGAGACAGGTGTTGAAAACGTATACCTGCCAATGCTGATCCCGGAGAACCTTCTTCAGAAGGAAAGCGATCATATCGAAGGATTTGCACCGGAAGTTGCATGGGTAACAAAAGGTGGTCTTGAGACTCTTCAGGAGCCAATGTGCATCCGTCCGACATCGGAGACTCTGTTCTGCGACCTGTGGGCAAGAACCGTACAGTCTTACCGTGACCTTCCGAAAGTATGGAATCAGTGGTGTTCGGTACTTCGCTGGGAGAAGACAACCAGACCGTTCCTTCGTTCCAGAGAATTCTTATGGCAGGAAGGACACACCATTCATGCAACTTATGAAGAAGCAGAACAGAGAACACTGACCATGCTTCGTGTATATCAGGAACTGATCCGTGATTCCCTTGCAATCCCGTTCGTATCAGGTCCGAAGACAGAGAGCGAGAAGTTCGCAGGTGCACAGGACACTTACACCGTAGAAGCTCTGATGCATGACGGAAAAGCACTTCAGTCTGCAACCAGCCATTTCTTCGGAAATGCGTTCCCGGATGCATTTGACATCAAATATCTGGATAAGAACAATGAACTTCACAGCGTATATGAGACTTCATGGGGACTGTCTACACGTATCATCGGAGCCCTGATCATGGTTCATGGTGATGACAGCGGACTTGTTCTTCCACCGAGAATCGCACCGGTTCAAACAAGAGTCATTCCGATCGCACAGCACAAAGAAGGCGTTCTTGAAAAAGCAAATGAACTGACAGAGAGACTGAAAAAAGCTGGCTACAGCGTGAAGATTGACGATTCTGAGAAGAGCCCTGGATGGAAATTCAGTGAGCAGGAAATGCTTGGTATCCCGACACGTATCGAGATCGGACCAAAGGATATCGAACAGAACCAGGTTGTTGTTGTACGTCGTGATACAAGAGAAAAGATCGTTGTTTCTTTAGATGAGATCGAGACAAAACTTGGCGAGATCCTTGAAACAATCCAGAAGGATATGTATGACCGTGCAAAAGCATTCCTTGACAGCCACATTGATTTTGCTGAAACCATGGATGAAATGAATGAAAAATTCAACACCAAACGTGGATTTATCAAAGCAAAATGGTGTGGAAGCGCAGAATGTGAAGATGAGATCAAGGCAGCAACAGGTGGAGCAACCACCCGCTGTATCTGCAAAGAGGATCAGGTAAAAGACGGAGATACCTGTATTTTCTGTGGCAAACAGGCTAAACATGTTGTTTATTTTGGAAAAGCATACTAGGAGCGAATGTATATGAAAATTCAGTTACCTGAAAAGGTGAATCGAATTATAACTACATTACAAAAACATGGCTTTGAGGCATATGCAGTCGGCGGCTGCGTCCGGGATTCTTTTCTCGGACGTGTGCCGGGTGACTGGGATATCACAACATCGGCAGCGCCGGAAGAGACGAAGTCATTATTTGCCAGAACTTTTGACACCGGAATCGAGCATGGAACGATTACGGTGCTTTTAAATGGAGAAGGATTTGAAGTGACGACATACCGGATTGACGGGAAATACGAAGACAACCGGCATCCGAGTAAAGTGCAGTTTACCAGAAGTCTGTCAGAGGATCTGCTGCGCAGAGATTTTACGATCAATGCGATGGCGTACAATGAACAGGATGGACTGGTGGATCTGTTTCATGGGATGGAGGATCTGAAAAAAGGTGTGATCCGTTGTGTGGGAAATGCTGAGGCACGTTTTTCGGAGGATGCCCTGCGGATTTTGAGGGCGATCCGTTTTTCGGCGCAGCTTGGATTTGAGATTGAGAAAGAGACCAGACAGGCAATCCGAAAACTTGCACCAAATCTTTCCTATATCAGTGCAGAACGTATTCAGACAGAGCTTGTAAAGCTTCTGGTCTCCGATCATCCGGAAAAGATCCTGGATGCATATGAGCTTGGGATCACAAAGGTGATCCTCCCGGAATTCGATGCAATGATGGAAACAACACAGGAAACTTTGCATCACTGTTATAATGTAGGTGAGCATACGATCCATGCGCTGATGAATATTCCGGCAGATAAAGTGCTGCGTCTTACAATGCTGTTTCACGATACGGGGAAACCGGCACGAAAGACGGTCGATCCGGATGGGACGGCACATTTTAAAGGGCATGCATACGTCAGCGAAGAACTCACAAAGTCGATCATGCATCGCTTGAAATTCGATAATGATACGCTGCGTAAGGTGTCAAAGCTGGTGCTGTATCATGATGACCGGATGCCTGCAACGATGAAGCATGTACGCCGCGCAATGAACCGGATCAGTGCGGAACTGTTCCCGTATTATATGAAGGTACGGATGGCTGATACGTTGGCACAGAGTGATTATCAGCGTGATAAGAAGCTGGAAAATCTGGCTGGTATCGAGAAGTGCTACCAGGAGATTCTGGAGAAAAAGCAATGTGTTTCTTTAAAAGAACTAAAAGTAAACGGTCAGGATCTGATCGCGGCAGGTATTGAAAAAGGACCGAAAATTGGTCAGACACTCCAGACACTTTTACAGGAAGTGATCGAGGAACCGGAGAAAAATACACGGGAATATTTACTTGCCAGAATAAAAGAATTGGAATAATCAAAAATCATGCATGACTTAAGTCTCCCCCTGCATACATTAGAAAGACCGGTAAAACAAAGCGGCAGGGGGAAGCCATGAAAGATTATGGAATCAGTGTATTGACACAATATCAGATGGAAGTATTCGGCACCCACAAAGTAAGGGGTGCTATTTTATGCGATACAGATAAGGGGCTGCTCCTCTTGAAGGAGACGCGCATGGAGGAGAGCCGGATCTGCGCGCTTGCAAAAATATATGAGCAGTTAAATGCGAATGGATTTGAATGGGTAGATACGCCTCTGCTTAATAAAGAGGATGCTTATGTCAGTAAAGCCGAGGATGGAACAGGCTATATCTTAAAGAAATGGTTTCAGGGACGTGAGTGTGATGTCAGACGTGAAAATGAACTGATCGCCGGTGCGGAAAATCTTGCCCGGATCCATCTATGCATGCGTCTGGCTGGGGAAGAAAACGGATTTGCAGGAAGAGAAGAAAATCCGGTGATCAAGGAGTACGCAAGGCATAACAGAGAACTCAGAAAGGTTCGGGAATTTGTCTGCAGAAGAAGTGTGAAAAGCCCGTTTGAGATCGCATTTTTAAAGGGATATGACCAGATGTATTTTTGGGCAGACAGAGTGCTGAAAATACTGGAAAATATGGATCTGGACAGTGTTTTTAAAGAAGCGGAGGCAGAAAATCATATGGTCCACGGAGACTATAATTATCATAATCTTCTGGTCTGTCAGGAAGGCATGGCGGTGACTGGATTTGAACATGCACACCGGGATGTTCAGATGGAAGATCTGTATTATTTCCTGCGCAAATGTATGGAAAAGCATCATTATGATGAACGGCTTGGATATCGGATGATGAGAGCGTATGATTCGGTGAATAATCTTGGGAAAAAAGAACGGGATTACCTTGCAATCCGTCTTGCTTATCCGGAAAAATTCTGGAAGATCACCAATTCGTATTACCACTCGGGAAAGGCATGGATTCCTGCAAAAAATGTCGAAAAACTTTCACTTTCTGTCGCACAGACAGAAGAAAAAAAGCGGTTTTTGCGGAATCTGTTTGCGTTTCAGGTATAGCGTTCGGTTTTCTTAGATTTTAAGGGTTTAGACTTGACAAAGAAGGTAAAAACTTATATAACATATGTAGGGTAAGGGGCGTGTCAGACCGCATGGATACGCAGAATAAACCTAGCAAAAAGACAAAATGCCGGGGTGTTCCGGGAGTATATTTTACAGGAGGACGTAAGTCATGAACAAGACAGAATTAGTAGCTGCAGTTGCAGAACAGGCAGATATTTCAAAGAAAGATGCAGAAAAAGCATTAAAAGCATTTGTTGATGTTGTTACAGAAGAAATGAAAAAAGGTGAAAAAGTTCAGTTAGTAGGATTCGGAACTTTCGAAGTAAGCGAAAGAGCTGCAAGAGAAGGAAGAAATCCACAGACTGGAAAAACTATGAAGATCGAAGCTTGCAAGGCTCCGAAATTCAAAGCAGGAAAAGCTTTAAAAGATGCTGTTAATGCATAATTTGTAAAACATTTTTGAAAAATGGCGCAGTCTGAAAAGGGCTGCGCTTTATTCGTATTACGGGAAGGAAAAATCAAAATGAGACTTGATAAATTTTTAAAGGTGTCCCGCCTGATCAAACGGCGCACCGTTGCAAATGAAGCCTGTGATGCAGGAAGAGTCCTGATCAACGGGGCGGTGGCGAAGGCTTCCACGAAAGTAAAAAAAGGTGATATCATTGAGATCCAGTTTGGAACCAAGACTGTAAAGGCAGAGGTTCTGGATCTGCGAGATACGACTAAAAAAGAAGAGGCGGCAGATTTATTCCGTTATCTTTAAAACTCCGGAACATCAGAAAAGATGTGGTTTGAGATCATTCCGGCAGCGGATCCGAGGCATATTTACCAGATGTTATTCATACAATAACTAGAAAGACAGTATAGGAAAGGTTGGGATTTGTATGGAAGAGAGACAGCTGGTAAAACCTCAGAATCACAGGCTGGTTATCAATAACCGGAAGACAGGTACAGTAACGGGAGTGCTGGACGTTCTTTCTTTTGATTTAAATGAGATACTGCTTGAGACAGAGCAGGGAATGCTGATGGTAAAAGGTACGGACATGCATGTAAACCGGCTGAATCTTGAAAAAGGGGAGGTCGACCTGGCAGGCAATATTGACAATATTTCTTATTCGGATATCCATTCTGGAGTAAAAGCCGGAGAAAATCTGTTGTCAAAACTGTTTCGGTAGGAGGAGAAAAAATGTCTGGTATCGGAACAGAGATCAGGGTTTTCTGTTATGCAATCCTGACCGGTGTCCTGATCGTGGCAGTCTATCTGTGGATCAGGGTTTTGCGCAGACTGGTTGCTCACAGATTGTGGCTGATCAATCTGGAGGATGCCTGTTACTGGGCAGGGATTTCCGTTTATACCTTTGTGCAGATCTATCATACGAGTGATGGTGTTCTGCGGTGGTATATCGGACTGGGGATTGCGCTCGGAGCAATCTGGATGGCGCTGCTTTCAGCTGTCTTTGTAAGAGCTTACAAAAAGATTTCTACACGAATTTGTGAAAAAAGAGTAAAAAGAGTTGATAAATCTGGTTAAAAACGGTACACTGTAGAAGACTAAATGGGTTTAGTAGTAAGAAGCTATACAAGATCAACTGATAGCGAAAGGTGAATAGATTAGATGGGAAGCTTAAAGAAGAACCGGAAAAAGCGTCCGGGGAGCGGGCTTCAGAAGCACAAAAGAAGTATTGTTGCGATTACCGCAGTTATTATATTATTATGCGGCATGGTTATTGTACATGGGATGGCGCTCAAAAAGAGCAATGATGCATATAAGGTGCAGGAAGAAGAACTGCAGACACAGATCGATGCGGAAAAAGAACGCTCAGAAGAAATTAATAAACTGAAAAAATATGTAGGAACAGATGAATACATCGAGGAAGTCGCCAGAGAGAAGCTGGGACTTGTAAAGGAGAATGAGATTCTGTTCCGTGCACAGCAGTAACATAAGAAAAGCTTTGGGAAGAAAATGTCCCGAAGCTTTTTTCATTCATAGAAATTTAGAGGGTGGTGGCAAATGGAGGTTAAATACAGGGAGGAGCAAGTGATCACAAGTCCATATGTAACGCAGGCAGATAAAATGGCAGTGTCGCTTCGGCATCTAGCAGACAGGTTTCTGAAAATGGAGCCGAAAAAGCAGTGTTTTACACCCGAAGAAATGACAGAAATGTATGATCGGATTACGGAAAAGGTGTGCAGAGGATGCAGCAGGAAATCGGAGTGTCTGGAGAGAAAGAAGGCAGAACACTGGCAGCTTTTTTATGATCTTTTGTGTACGATTGAAGGATATGGTGCAGAACTGAATAAAGAGATGAAACAGCATCTTCAGAGGGAGTGTATTCAGGCACCACGGTTTTTACGAGAATCACTGGAAACTTTCCAGGAGGCAAAAAGGATTCTGGTGTGGAATAATAAGATGGTACAGAGCCGTGAGGGATGTGCGGCACAGCTGGATTCTTTTGCGGACATGCTCTGCTATGTGACGAGAGATCTGGATGCGAGTATTTTTACGGATCCGCCGCTTGCAAAAAAGGTTGCGCAGCATTTCAAAAAGGCAGGGATCCGGATGCTGAGTTCCGTTTTTTTTGTGGATGAGCATGGCAGATATGAAATTCATGTAACGGTAAAAAGTGAGAAGGGAAACTGTATCCCAACCAGAAAAGCGGCAGAGCTTTTATCAGTATGTACTAAGAGAAGGATGTGCCCGGCTCAGAACGAGAGGCAGGTTCTGGGACAGGAGTATGAAACTATTGTATGTGTGGAAGGACCGGGATATTATGTGCTGCAGGGTGTGGCAAAAATGGGAAAAAACGGACAAAAGATATCTGGTGACAGTTTTCTTATGAAGACACTTCCGGGTGGAAAAGAGGCGGCAATCTTGTCAGACGGAATGGGATCTGGTGAGAGAGCGCTACAGGAAAGCGGGATGCTGATAGAAATGCTGGAAGAGCTTCTTGGAGCAGGATTTCCTGTGGAAACTGCACTTTCCATGATCAATACGGCTCTTGTTATGGGACGGGAAGAGGTTCGCTTTTCTACGGTTGATATGAGCATTTTTGATCTCTATAATGGAAAATGTGAGTTTGTAAAAGCAGGAGCGGCAGTGACATTTCTGCGGACTAAAGACGGGGTGGAGCATATCCGTTCGGAAAGTCTTCCGCTGGGGGTAATCCAGAGACAGCAAAGTGAAAAGGAAACCAGACAGTTGGAATCCGGAGATGTGGTGGTCATGGTATCGGACGGGATCCTGGATGCGCTTCCGGCAGGAGAGCAGGAGCATTTACTGGATCTGATGATTGGGGGAAGTCCGCTGGAGAATCCGGAGGAACTGGCGAATTATATTCTGGATAAGGTGCTGGAGCTGGCGGCCGGAAAAGCAGGAGATGATATGACAGTCCTTGTGGCGGGAATCTGGAAGATGTGTTACAGTAGATAAAAGACGAGAGGAATTTACCATGTTAAAAAAAGTAGAGAACTATATCAGGCAGTGGAAGATGCTTGAAAAAGGAGATAAAGTTGTCGTTGGTCTTTCCGGAGGGGCAGATTCTGTATGCCTTTTTCTGATACTGGAAGAGCTGCGAAAAAAGATCGGATTTGAGATGCTTGCGGTACACGTGAATCACGGGATCCGTGGGGAAGAGGCAAAAGCTGATGAAGAATTTGTAAAGACACTGTGTGAGAAAAAAGAAATCCCATGCAGGAGTGTATCGGTGGATATTCCGAAAATGGCAGTGGAATACAGGATGTCAGAAGAAGAGGCGGGAAGGACTGCACGAAGGAAAATATTTGAGCAGGCAGCGGAAGAATGGGGAGGAACCAGGATCGCACTGGCACATCATCAGGATGACAATGCAGAGACATTTTTCCTGCATCTTGCCCGCGGCAGCGGACTTCGGGGGCTCGGCGGTATATATCCGGTAAACGGGATGTATATACGGCCGCTTCTTTGCGTGGGGAGAAAAGAGATTGAGGATTATCTGAAGGGACGGGAGATGCCTTACTGCATTGATGCGACAAATATGGAAGATGCATATATGCGAAATCGCATTCGTAACCATGTGATTCCGTATTTTAAAGAAAATATCAATGAAAAAACTGTGGAGCATATGAATCGGTCTATGGATCAGCTAAGGGAGATCTGGGATTATATGGAACGGCAGACGGAAAGTGCATATCAGATCTGTTCTGCCCAAAATGGAGAAAAGATCGGCATCCATGCAGAGGTATATCACAGACAGGAACGGCTAATCCGGAAAATGATTCTCCGGAAAGCATTGGCACTGGTAGCAGGACATGAAAAAGATCTGGAGCAGATTCATATAGAAAAGTTGGAGGGACTGTTTGAAAAACAGGTTGGAAAAAGACTGGATCTTCCTTATGGAGTCTGCGCATGCAGAACCTATGAAGGGATTGAACTGAAGAGGAAAAAGAAGAGTCCGGAATTGGCAGAAGAAGAGAAAAATCTGGATCTACAGCAGGTTTCGGGAAAGATAACTTACGGGAAATGGGAAATTTCCTACCGTATTTTTGGAAAAGAAGAATGCAGATGCCAGATCCCGAAAAAAACGTACACGAAATGGTTTGATTATGGTATAATAAAGCAGAGTGTCGCTGTACGCACCAGAAGGGCTGGCGATTTTATTGTAATTGATGAAAGCGGAGGAAGGCAGAAGCTGAAATCTTATTTTATCAATAAAAAAATACCAGCGGCAGAACGTGCCGGAATTCCTCTGATCGCAGAGGGAAGCGAGATTTTATGGATTGTGGGCTGCCGGCAGAGCAAGGCATACCAGGTGACAGAGCAGACAACGAAAATATTAGAAATTACGATAAATGGAGGTACTTTAAATGGCCGAGAAAGTGAAAATGTTAATTCCGGAAGAAGAAGTAAATGCTAGAATTGAAGAACTTGGAAAAAAGATCAGTGAAGAATATGCGGGAAAGCAGGTTCATCTGATCTGTGTTTTAAAGGGTGGAGTGTTCTTTATGTGTGAGCTGGCAAAAAGGATTACAGTGCCGGTAACAATGGACTTTATGAGCGTCAGCAGCTATGGTGACGGAACTCAGTCCAGTGGAATCGTTAAGATTGCAAAAGATCTGGATGAGTCTCTGGAGGGGAAAGATGTAATTGTTGTTGAGGATATCGTAGATTCAGGACGTACTCTTTATTATCTGCTTGACATCCTTCGGAAGAGAGGACCGAAGAGCATGAAGCTTTGTACACTTCTTGACAAACCGGATCGTCGTGTGCGCGACGTACATGTAGATTATGTCGGATTTAATATTCCGGATGAATTTGTGGTAGGATTCGGTCTGGACTATGCACAAAAATATAGAAACTTACCGTACATCGGAATTGTAGAGATGTAACAGGTGGAAGGAGCAGGTTTTGAATAATAATAAGACAAGAGGAATCAGTGGTCTTTCGATTCTGCTCTGTGTTCTGGTGCTGGCAGGTGTGTACTGGTTTATGAGCCAGTCGGGTGTGCAGCAGACAGCATACACGTATCAGGATTTTCAGAAAGATCTGAAAAAAGAGAAGGTAGAAAGTGTAGAGATCAAGCAGAACAAAGTCGCACCGACCGGGACATTGAAGATCCGGTTGAAGAATGATGACATCGAACAGCTTCATGTATCCGATGTCAACAGTGCAGAGGATCTGCTTGAATCTTATGACATTTCCTACAGTGTGGACAACGTCCCGCAGGATAGCTGGATGTCAACAACACTGGTTCCGATCATATTGATGGCAGGCATCATGGTATTTGTTGTGATGATGATGAATCGTCAGGGCGGATCGAATGCAAAAGCGATGAATTTCGGAAAGAGCAGGGCAAAGATGAGCACGCAGGAAGAAAACCATGTGACGTTTGCACAGGTTGCCGGACTGCAGGAAGAAAAGGAAGAGCTTGCAGAGATCGTGGATTTCCTCAAGAGTCCTGGAAAATATACGCAGGTAGGAGCCAGAATCCCGAAAGGTGTTCTTCTTGAAGGACCTCCGGGAACAGGTAAGACGCTTCTTGCAAGAGCAATTGCGGGAGAAGCAGGTGTCCCGTTCTTTACCATTTCAGGCTCTGATTTTGTGGAGATGTTTGTCGGTGTCGGAGCATCCCGTGTAAGAGATCTTTTCGAGGATGCCAAGAAAAATGCACCTTGTATTATTTTTATCGATGAGATCGATGCCGTGGCAAGACGTCGTGGAACTGGTATGGGCGGCGGACATGATGAGAGAGAGCAGACGCTGAACCAACTCCTCGTAGAGATGGATGGTTTTGGCGCGAATGAAGGAATCATCGTACTTGCAGCAACCAACCGTGTCGATATTCTTGATCCGGCGATCTTAAGACCGGGACGTTTTGACCGTAAAGTCATGGTCGGCAGACCGGATGTAAAGGGACGCCTGGAAATCCTTCAGGTTCATGCCAAGGGCAAACCGCTCGGGGATGATGTGGATCTGGAACAGGTTGCGAGAACAACGGCAGGATTTACCGGAGCTGATCTGGAAAATCTTCTGAATGAGGCTGCGATCCTTGCAGCAAAGGATGGAAGAGTGTATCTGCAACAGGAGGATATCCGCAGAGCATTTGTAAAAGTCGGAATCGGTGCAGAGAAGAAGAGTCGTGTAATTTCTGATAAAGAGAAGAAGATCACTGCATTCCATGAAGCAGGACATGCCATTTTATTCCATGTACTTCCGGATGTAGGACCGGTGTACAGCGTGTCGATCATTCCTACCGGTGTAGGGGCAGCCGGATATACGATGCCGCTTCCTGAAAAGGATGAGATGTTCAATACCAAAGGAAAGATGTTGCAGGATATTACCGTATCACTAGGTGGACGTGTGGCAGAAGAGCTGATCTTTGATGATATTACAACCGGGGCATCCCAGGATATCAAGCAGGCAACAGCATACGCCAAATCCATGGTAACGAAGTTCGGTATGTCGGAAGCACTTGGTCTTGTAAGCTATGGAGATGATAATGATGAAGTATTTATCGGAAGAGATTTTGGTCATACCTCCAGAGGTTATGGTGAACAGGTTGCCACAACGATCGACAGTGAAGTGAAGCGGATCATTGACGAATGTTATGACCGTGCAAAGACCATTATTAAAGAGCATGAAGCTGTTCTTTATAAATGTGCAGATCTGCTTCTTGAAAAAGAGAAGATTACAAGAGAAGAATTTGAAGCATTATTTGAAGAATAGAGGCTAGATTATGAAAAAAGAAGCATTGTTTTGTGATGGAACAGAGGCGTATGTGAGTCCGCCGGAACCGGAGGCAGGAGATGAACTTCAGTTGTGGTTCCGTACAGCAGCTCACGACGTAGACGAAGTCTATCTGGAAAACCGCGAACTATGCATTCCAATGAACAAAGTAATCTCAAATAAGGCATTTGACTTTTATGAAGTGAAATACAAATTAGAAGATAAACCATTCCGGTATCATTTTAAGATCAGATCAGGAAATGAGATCTGCTACTATAACAAATGGGGAGCAGAGAGCAAACTTGTGGATTATTATGATTTTAAAATCGTGCCGGGCTTTACGGCACCGGATTGGGCAAAAGGAGCGGTCATGTATCAGATTTATACAGACCGCTTCTGTAACGGCGACCCGGATAATGATGTACAGACGGGAGAGTACTTTTATATTGGAGAGCAGGTTCATCATGTAGATGACTGGTACCGGGATCCGCAGCCGATGGATGTACGGGAATTTTACGGAGGAGATATCCAGGGGATCATTGATAAACTGGATTACCTGCATGGACTTGGAGTAGAAGTTGTCTATTGTAATCCACTATTTGTATCACCATCTAATCATAAATATGACACACAGGATTACGATTATATTGATCCGCATGTCGGTAAAATTGAAGTCGATGAAGGAAGGCTTCTGGATCCGGGAGAAAATAACAATATCCATGCGGACCGTTACCGGACAAGAACTACCAGAAAAGAGAATCTGGAAGCAAGTAACCGGCTGTTCATCAAGCTGGTAGAAGAACTCCATAAGAGGGGAATGCGAATCATCATTGACGGCGTCTTCAACCATTGTGGTTCTTTCAATAAATGGCTGGACAGAGAGCTGATCTACGAGAGCGCCGATGGTTATGAAGTAGGTGCTTTTGTGTCACCGAAGAGTCCGTACCGGAATTATTTTCTATTCCATCGTACCGGGGAGAATGAATGGCCGGGAAATGGAAGCTATGACGGCTGGTGGGGACACGATACGCTGCCAAAGCTGAATTATGAAGATTCAAAAGAGCTGGAAGAGTATGTTCTTGGTATCGCAAAGAAATGGGTTTCACCGCCGTATAATGTAGACGGATGGAGACTGGATGTTGCAGCAGACCTTGGAAGAAGCAATGAGTACAATCATGAATTCTGGAAGAAATTTCGTAAGGCAGTAAAAGAAGCAAATCCACACGCACTGATCCTTGCCGAGCACTATGGAGATCCGAGTGACTGGCTACAGGGCGATGAATGGGACAGCGTTATGAATTACGATGCATTTATGGAGCCGGTCACCTGGTTCCTGACCGGGATGGAGAAGCACAGTGATGAATATCGCGGCGATCTTCTCGGAAATGCAGACAATTTTGTGAATGCTATGAAACATCATATGGCAAATATGATGACACCGTCACTTCAGACGGCGATGAATCAGTTGTCAAACCATGACCATTCCCGTTTCCTGACGCGTACCAACCACAAGGTTGGCCGTGTGGGACAGCTTGGATCGCGTGCGGCAGAAGAAGGGGTAAGCCTTGCCGTTATGCGGGAAGCAATCATCATGCAGATGACCTGGCCGGGAGCGCCGACCCTTTATTATGGAGACGAAGCAGGACTTTGTGGTTTCACGGATCCGGATAACCGGAGAACTTATCCGTGGGGAAGAGAAAAACGGGATCTGATCAATTTCTACCGTGAGATGATCCAAATCCACAGAAAGTCTCTGGCTCTCAGAAAGGGGTCAATCAAGATGCTGAAAGCAGAACCGGATCTTCTGGCCTATGGAAGATTCTGGGGGAATGAGCAGATCGTGGTTATTATCAATAATTCCGATCATCTGAAGGAAGTAAGGGTTCCGGTATGGCAAGCAGAAGTTGCCGAAGGACATAATATGGCGCGAGTGATGTATTCTTATGAAGATGGGTATATTGGAGAATTCGAAGAGTATATCGTGAAAGAGGGAAATATTTCACTGATGATGGGTAAGAAATCGGCGATCGTGCTGAAGAATAAGAAGTGGTAGAATGATATAAGTAGTACAAGCCATCCGCCGGGCGAACCTCGGAAAGTCTGGCAACTTTCCTCAGTCGCGTAGCCGCTCATTAAAATAAAAAGATACAGCCACTGAAATGGAAGGATTTCAGGGGATGTAGAATGATAAAGGTAGTACAAGACGTCCGCCGGGCGAACCTCGGAAAGTCTGATGACTTTCCTCAGTCGCGTAGCCGCTCATTAAAATAAAAAGATACAGCCACTGAAATGCAAGCATCCCAGAGGCTGTATCTTTTTATTTTACTTCGCCCGGCTATAAACGGAAGTTAAAGTCTGCATATGCTGAGCAGCCGTGTTCGTGGATATCGAGACCGTCGAGTTCTTCTCCTTTGGTGACGCGGAGACCTACGGTTTTATCGATGATGGTGAATACGATGATTGCCATTACGAGGACGTAGGCTACGGTTGAAAGGACACCGATCACCTGGGTTTTGAGGGTGTATTCCGGGGAGAAGACTCCGACGAGGATACTGCCTGTGAAACCGCATACGCCGTGGACACTGATCGCACCTACCGGGTCATCGATCTTGGCTACTTTGTCGAAGAATTCTACGGAGAATACGACGAGGATACCAGCGATCAGTCCGATGATGATTGCAGAGTAGTTGCTGACGGTGTCGCATCCGGCGGTGATTGCTACGAGTCCGGCGAGGGAACCGTTGAATGTCATGGATACATCTGGTTTTCCATAGCGGATCCAGGTTACAACAAGGGTTGCAAGTGTTGCGGCAGCAGCGGCAAGATTGGTTGTCATTGCGATATCACCGAGGTTTGTGGAAGCTGCTGTGGTAGAGCCGCAGTTGAAACCGAACCAGCAGAACCAGAGAATAAATACGCCAAGAGCTGCAATGGAAAGGTTGTGTCCGGGAATCGCACGGGCATTCCCTTCTTTATCATATTTTCCAATACGAGGTCCGAGGATTTTGGCACCAACAAGTGCACAGATACCGCCGATCATATGGACTGCTGTGGAACCTGCAAAATCGTGGAATCCCATCTGAGCGAGCCATCCACCGCCCCAGATCCAGTGGCCGGTTACCGGGTAAATAAAAATACTGATTGCTGCACTATATAATAAGTAAGCAAGGAATTTTGTACGTTCTGCCATAGAACCGGATACGATAGTAGCGGATGTGGCGCAGAATACTGTATGGAAAATAAGGAAGACTCCGATTGGCAGTCCGTTGAAAAGTCCGTCGGCATCGGCAAGTGTTGTAGGATTGAAGAACCCTTTTATACCGATGATACCATTCCAGTCGGTTCCGTGCATGATCGCAAATCCGAAGATGAAAAAGAACAAACTTCCAAGTACAAAGTCCATCATATTTTTCATCAGTATATTTCCAGTATTTTTTGCTCTGGTAAATCCGGCTTCACACATTGCAAATCCAGCCTGCATAAAGTAAACAAGAGTTGCACCGATGATTGTCCAGACAACATTAAGCAGTAGTTCAGTGGCGGCGGTTGCATCCATTCCGCCTGCAATTAAATCAGATAATCCCATATTTAACATCCTCCATTTCAAATAAAAAGGATAGCTGCAATGAATGATCTACAGACAGTTCATTTGCAGTTATCCTCTTTGATAACAATATTCAACACTATTCTAATTCACATATATTTTTAGCTAAAGAGCAGCAGATCCGCGTTCACCGGTACGGATTCTTACAGCATCCTGTACTTCGTAAACAAAAATTTTACCATCGCCGTAAGCACCGGTTTTGATCTCTTCGACAATTTTCCGGATCAGAGGTTCTGCAACTTCCGGTTCAACAACAGTTTCTACTTTGATCTTAGGAAGAAGATTTACGCTGTATTCAGCACCGCGATAAAATTGTTTGTGTCCTTTCTGATTACCATATCCCATAATGTTACTGATCATAATACCGCTGACATTGGAAGCATCCAGGATTGCTTTCAGAGCCTCCAGTTTTTCCGGCTGGATAATGATTTCTAGTTTTTTCATAACTGATTCCCTCCTTCTCGATTTAAAAGAAAGAACAAAAAAGGCGTTCCCCGGATAATAGGGAACGCCATCGTTCTTGATACGCTTTATTATAGTGACTGATTTTGATTTGTCAAATTATTTTTTGAAAAAATACAAAAAATTCGCGCATTTATTAGGTGTTGACGGATAAAATGTCATTTGCTAGAATAAAAGATAAGTGAAAAAGATTCCTTTATCAAGAAAGTTTTAAGTTAACAAAGCAATAAGTCTGTATTTAGAAAGAAGATATATTTATACGGGGAGAAAAGGAGGAAAAATACATGATTAATCTCACATTCGGGGAGCAGGTAAAAATTGTCTTAAGCAGAAAAGATATGACAATTAAAGAGCTTGCAGAAGAAATCGAAGCAAGAACCGGGAAAAAGATGTCCCGTCAAAATCTGACACAGCGGCTTGGCAGAGATAATTTTCAGGAGCAGGATATGCGTATGATCGCAGATATTCTTGGATGCCCGTTCCAGCTCAGCATTCTGGGTAATGCGGATTCGGAAAAGGAAGCTTTGGATGAAGAAGAGATGCCGACGGGAAGAGAACTTGAGAAGCTTACCGCGAAAAAAGAAAGAAAGGCAGCAAGAGAAGAAGCAAAAAAGAATGTAGAACGTGATATTACAGTTGGAGAGATTGTAGATATACTTGAAGAGACCACAGCAGAACCGGAGGAAGAAGCTGTACAGATGGAACTGGAACTGGATGCGGCAGAGCCGGTTGCGGAAGAAGCAGAGACTCAGGAAGTATATGAAGAATCTGAAGAGGCAGAAGATGCTGCAGATTCAGAAGATACTGTGGCGACAGAAGCTTTGGAAGAGGAGGTTCTGACAGAAGAAGCAGAGCCATACACAGAACCGAAAGAAGTTCTTGAAGTAGCTGAAGAAATAATTCCAGAAGAGGTTTCCGAACCAGTTTATACAGAAGAAACTGCAGATATAGCGGAAGTGCAGGCAGACGATACTGTATATGAGGAACAGCCAGCTTGTACAGAACAGCCAGTGGATGCGGAAGCAGCATATCAGGAGCAGCCGGCGGATGAAGAGAACCAGGCAGAAGCTGACCAGACAGAAGAACCGGCAGCGGAAGAGATTCACGAGGAGAAGCATTCTCCGTTTTCGAAGCTTACAAAGCTGATTACTCCGAAAAAGGAAAAGAAATCTTCCGGATGGCCGCAGGATTTCCAGCCGATCAAGCGTCGGGAGGATATTGATGAAGATCTGGTAAATGGAGATGTGAACCCATATACCGGACATGAGTATCGGACAAACAGTGTGCGTATGCATCCACACAGAATCGGTTATGTACAGGTATATGACCGAAAAGATCACAAGTGGACAGACATGACAGAGTGGGCGTTCCTTGGGGTGGAAGAGCGAAAGAAAGCTACGATGGGAAAAGACTACGAGCCACCGATTTATCTGGATTAATCAACGAGTTATTTGTCAGAGCGGAAGATTCCGCTCTGATTTTTTAAAAATGGTAATTTTTACCGGAAAGTCAGAATAGTTTAGAACAGGCAGTTAGAAGGAAGGTGCAGGTGCTAGATTATGAAAAGCTTTATCCGGTATTTATATGAATATCAGAATGGAAAAAGGACAAGAAATACAGGTTTTGTAAAGGTTCTTGAGCAGGAAGAGGCGACCGTGGTCCAGATTTATGGGAGAGGATTTCCCGTAGCGGGAGGTCGTACACTGGAAATTTATCTGTTTTATGAAGAGGATGGACAGTGCATAGGGATCTTAATGGGAGAGATCAGAGGGGCGCAGGCAGCATTTGGTTATAAGCTGAGCTATACGACAGACGATGTGGGAGGAGATGGACAGTTTGGCAGGATTGGTGGAATGATCCTTCGGGCTGGAAACGGAGCGGATGCAGGATATTATGGAGCAGTCTGGGATGAGGCGAGACCGGTAGATGTTAGCAGGATGATTACGGAAGAAGAATGGAAGCTAAACAAATCGGGGAAAAATAAAAAAATTGCAAATGGCGGAGACGTGCTAAGCAATGAAAAATACGAGAAGCCAGGAAATGAGAAAATACTTGAGGAGAAAACAAGCCAGAGAAAATCTGAGAATATAGAAGAACAGGATACCTCAGAACAATCTAAAAACACAGATGCAGTTAGGAAATCGAAAAGCAACCCAAATGTGCCGGAAGAAAGAAATTCTCAGAACGCAAATTCAGATTTACCACCAAAAACCACAAAGGATATCATCTATAAGATCACCCGTCAGGAGCTTGCCGGACTTCCGCGAAAGGAATGGAAGCTTGCGAATAATCATTTTCTACTCCATGGATATTATAATTACCATCATCTGGTATCATTTGAAAAAGAAGGGAAATGCTGGATTGGGGTTCCGGGACTTTATTTTCCTGGTGAGCAGCGGGCGGCAGGAGCATTTGGATTCAGTCAGTTCATGAAGCCATCTGATGGTGAACTGGATCTGGAAGAATATGAGATTGAAGATGAGGAACATTTCGGTTACTGGTGCAGACCGGTAGGGGCAGTGATTCGAAAAGAAGTAAAGGAGAAGGAAGATGCGGCAGATATTGACCGAAGACGAAAAATACATGAAGGAAGCGATCCGTCAGGCGAAAAAAGCATGGAAGATTGAGGAAGTACCGATTGGTTGTGTGATCGTATATCAGGGGAAAATTATCGGACGAGGATACAACAGGCGGACAACGGATAAGAATCCCCTTGCACATGCAGAAATTTCTGCAATCAAAAAGGCAAGTAAGGTAATGGGTGACTGGCGGCTGGAAGAATGCACCTTATATGTAACGCTGGAACCATGTCAGATGTGTTCCGGAGCCATTGTACAGGCAAGGATTCCACGAGTGGTTGTTGGATGTATGAATCCGAAAGCCGGATGCGCCGGTTCCATCCTGAATCTTCTACAGGTGGAAGCGTTTAATCATCAGGCAGAGCTTACGACAGGAGTTCTGGAAGAAGAATGCTCACAGATGATGAAGAGCTTTTTCAAGGAACTGCGCAAGAAGCAGAAGATGAAAAAGAAAGAACAGGAATCAGCAAATATGCCGGAAGAAAATCCTTAATCGAAGAACCTGTCAAAGGCAGGCTTTTTTGCATGAAAAAAGCTACGGAAGCAAAATCCGTAGCTTTTATAATTTCTTTTTTCTGTGCGCTGTGCGTCGAACTAAAGCCTACCAAACGTTACTCTGGCTGTAAACTCAACCCAGGCTACCTTACGGCACCCGAGAGGTTCTGCTTAGTGCTGCTTCGTTCCCGACCTGACACGGTTCACAGAGTCCCGCCGCGTAAGACCCAAATCTCAACGCCACAAACCAGAGGCAGCTTTGACAAGTAAAGCCCTCGGCACAGCATCACCCCCACTATAGCGGATTGTAGGTACAGGGTACCGCTAGCACCCCGGCTGCACAGAACATTATTTTACCGTGTTTTTGTAAAAATGTCAATGTATCTGAGGAGATTTTATTTTATCATTTTGGTTTACGCCAATCTGAAAATGGAGTATGATACTAAAGATAAAACTTTTTGGAAACGGAAAGGAAACGATATGAAAGTACTTTTAGGTGCAGTCAATGCGAAATATATACATTCCAATCTGGCAGTCTACTGTCTGAAAGCATATGCGGAAAAGTATGGTGATACATCAGATGAGATCAGTATTGGAGAATATACGATCAATCAGCAGCTCGATGAGATTCTGCGGGATATCTACAAAAGGAAGCCGGACATGCTCTGTCTGTCCTGCTATATCTGGAATCTTACTTATATTGAAGAGATCTGCAGGGAGATCAAGAAAGTGATGCCGCAGATCATCATCTGGATAGGCGGACCGGAGGTATCTTATGATGGAGTAAAGGTGCTGGAGCGTCTGCCAGAAGTGGATGGCGTCATGAAAGGAGAAGGGGAGCAGACTTTCTGCGATCTTTTACACTTTTATCAGGACAAGACAGCGGACGGACTTCAGAATATGAAAGGAATCGTATACCGGGAACAGACCGGGCAGATTGTGGAAAATGAATGGCGCAAGACCATGGATCTGAGTAAGGTTCCGTTTGTATATGAGAACATGGAGCTTTTTGAACATAAGATTATTTATTATGAGACAAGCCGTGGATGTCCGTTTTCGTGCAGTTATTGTCTTTCTTCTATAGATAAGTGTCTGCGGTTCCGTGATCTGGAACTGGTAAAAAAAGAACTGCAATTTTTTATCGATCATAAAGTACCTCAGATTAAATTTGTAGACCGTACATTTAACTGCAAACATGATCACGCCATGACAGTCTGGCGTTATATCAAAGAGCATGATAACGGCATTACCAATTTCCATTTTGAGGTTGCGGCAGACCTTTTGAATGAAGAAGAAATGGAATTGATAAAAACCATGCGGCCAGGGCTGATCCAGCTGGAAATCGGTGTGCAGTCTACCAACCTGGATACGATACGTGAGATTCACCGGACAATGAAATTTGAACAGGTTGCAGAAGTGGTAAGGAGAATCAATTCTTATGGTAATGTACATCAGCACCTGGATCTGATCGCAGGATTGCCGTATGAAGATTATGAAAGCTTTGGGAAATCCTTTGATGATGTTTATGCACTGGAACCGGAGCAGCTGCAGCTTGGTTTTCTGAAAGTACTGAAGGGTTCTTATATGGAAGAGAAGAAAGACGATTACGGACTGGTTTATAAAGGAATGCCACCGTATGAAGTTTTGTATACAAAGTGGCTTCCATATGAGGATACCCTGCGCCTGAAAGGGATCGAGGAAATGGTGGAGACCTACTATAACAGCAGGCAGTTCTGTTACACGCTTCCTTATCTGATCCGACACTTTAAAAGACCATTTACGCTTTTTGAAAAGCTGGCAGAGTATTATGAAGAAAATGGGCTGGATACTTTAAGTCATGCACGCACGGCAAGATATGAGATCCTGTATGATTTTGCAAGATTTTATGATGCAGAAAGATGTGAGGCGTATAAGCAGCTTCTGACACTGGACTTTTATCTGAGGGAGAATGCAAAGAGCCGTCCGTTATTTGCAGGCGATGAGCGGATTTCCAAAGAAGAGTTCCGCCTGTTCTATGACCGTGAGGATGAAGAGAGGCGTTATCTGGAAAATTATGAAAATATGGAGAAGCGGCAGCTTAGAAAAATGACGCACATTGAGAGGTTTTCTTATGATGTTCTGGGGGATATGAAAGAGGAAGAATGTGTGCTTCTGTTTGACTACCAGAACCGGAACCCACTGGATCATCAGGCAAAGGTATTTTGTGTTACAGAAGAAATCCGGGAATTATGCAAACAGTAACATCTGACAGTAGTAATGGATATCTTGAAAAAAGAAATGAAAGAGTATAGAATGAAAACAAATGTGTGATTTGAGGTGAAAAAAAGTGTTTAATCCAAAACAGACACGGAAGATAGCGGCAGTGATTATTCTTGTTGTTATTGTTGCAATGGTAGCAACATCAATTATTCCATATATCATATAAAATCAGGAGGATTTTTTTGATGGCGGCACGAAAGAAAAAGAGAGAGTTAAGTGAAAAGGCACAAAAGCGTATCCGGCAGAGAAATCTGCATGTGGGGATTACGGTTATTGCAGCCATCGTGATTATTTTCTCCGTGATTCAGTTCACATTATGGCGGTATGTGAGCAAGGTAGATGAGGAGCATATCTGCAAAAATGTTTTTATAGGGAAGACAGATGTATCCGGAATGACCAAGGAAGAAGCAGTGAAAGCGGTAAATAATACACTTGGAGATTATCGGAACAAGCAACTTGTACTGAAGGTAAAAGATCAGGGCGCAGATGTGTCAATCGAGGAAATGGGAGCGGAAGTAGAAAATATTGATAAGCTTGCAAAAAAGGCGGTCGGATACGGAAAAAATGGAAGCATCTGGAGCCGCTATCAGAAGATACATAATTTAGATAAGAAGAAATATGTCATAGATGAAAGCTTTAAAGTTGATGAAGCAAAACTCAGAGAGCTGATCCAGGAACGTGCGGTTCCGCTGGAACAGAAAGCGGTCAATGCATCGGCATCCTATAACGGAAGCGGATTCGATCTGACAGATGAAGCAGAAGGTTATACGGTTGATGTAGATAAATCTGTGAAGAAGATTAAGAATTTCATGAACAAAAAATGGAATTACGAGGACGCAGAAGTCGAGTTAAAGCTGGATACGGAAGAGCCGACAATCAAAAAGGCAGATCTGGAATCCCTGCAGGATGAGCTTGGCTCTTATACGACAAACGCCGGATGGGGGGACCGCGTGCAGAACATCAGGCGAGCAACGGAGCTGATCAACGGAACTGTTGTTATGCCGGGAGAAGAATTTTCAGTGGAACAGGCCACACTTCCTTACACAGAAGAGAATGGCTATGTGGCAGGAAGTGCCTATGAGAACGGACAGATTGTAGAGAGTATCGGAGGTGGTCTGTGTCAGGTATCTACGACGCTTTATAATGCGGTTCTTTATGCGGAACTGGAGGTCACCCGGCGTGCACCGCATTCCATGAGTGTCAGCTATGTAGAACCATCAAGGGATGCAATGATAGCGGAAGGAATCAGTGATTTTAAATTTGTCAATAATTACGATACACCGATCCTGATCGAAGGATATATCGATGGCAATAACCAGCTTGGTTTTTATATTTACGGAAAAGATACCAGAGCTGCAGGACATTCCGTGGAATTTGAAAGTGAGACTTTGGAGACAACAGAGTATACGAAAAAGTATGTAGAAGATACGGAAAGTGCGGTCGGCTCACAGGAAACAGAGGGAGCCGGAATGGATGGAAGCACGGCACGGCTCTGGAAAGTTACCTATGAAAACGGAGAAGAGGTCAGCCGGGAAGTAATCAATAACAGCACCTATCAGACTTCTGATGTTACCGTGAAAGTCGGGACAAAATCAGATAATGCAGAGGCAACTAAGCTGGTGGAGGAAGCAATTGCAACCCAGGATCAGGAGAAGATTAATGCGGCGATCAGCAAGGCATCTGCACTTAAGTAATAAAAAGCAGGCGGCTGTTGGAAAGAATGGCAGAACAGAAAGAGGATAAAAGTATGAAAGCAGGAAGAGTGTCACAGACCGTCTATCGGCGTTCGGTTTTAAAACAGATACAGAATAATATAGAAGGTATAGATTTTTTAAGACCGTCACAGGAGGAAACCTGTTATATAGCAGATGAAAGTGAAGAGCGGATCACAATCGCAACGGATGTTTCATTAGCCGGAAATGAAAAAGATCTTGGAGTATTTGCCATAGCGCAGGCAGTGGATCAGCTGGCTTCCAGAGGAGCGCGGGCATATGGGATCAGTGTCCGGATCATGCTCCCGACGTTTGCCTATGAGTCCAGATTGAAAGCGATGATGGTGGAGATTTCGGAGATATGTAAAGAAAAAGGTCTCAGGGTTTTCTTTGCAGATGCGCAAAGTGTAAATGGGATCCAGACGAGTATTGTTCATGTAACAGCACACGGTGAGGCAAAAAAAGAACAGCTGCTTGCAAGCAGATCGGCAAAAGCAGGCGAAGAGATTGTCCTGGTTAAATGGATTGGTATGGAAGGAACCTTACGGATCATACGGGAAGAAGGGGCGGCTCTGGCAGAGCGGTTTGCGCCGGGATTCTTAAATAAGTTGGAAGATATGAGAGATGAAATTTTCAGTGACAGGGCAATGGAGATTGCCGGCCGGAATGGGGTGTCAGCAATGCATCCGATCGGAGAAGGAGGGATTCTTGCAGCACTTTGGGATATGGCAGAAGGTGCAGGAATTGGTCTTTCGGTAGAGATGAAGAAAATGACGGTACGTCAGGAAACGATTGAAGTCTGTGAAGTATTTCATCTGAATCCTTACCAGCTTACCAGTACAGGAGCGGTTCTTATGGTGACACCGAAGGGTGAAGAACTAAAGGAAAGACTGAAAAGGGAAGGTATTCCGGCAGAGATCATCGGACACACAACAGAAGGAAACGAGCGGATTATCTGGGGTGGGGGAGAAAAAAGATTTCTCGACAGACCGGCACCGGACGAACTGGCACGAATTTACGAAATGAAGGAGAATGCAAATGCTTAATATTGTACTTTTTGAACCGGAAATCCCGGCAAACACCGGAAATATCGGAAGGACCTGTGTGGCGACGAATACCAGACTTCATCTGATCGAGCCACTTGGTTTCCGGTTAAATGAAAAGAACCTGAAACGGGCAGGGATGGATTACTGGGAACATCTGGATGTGACGACTTATATTGATTACCGGGATTTTATGGAAAAAAATCCGGGAGCGAAGATTTATATGGCAACTACAAAATCACCGAATCTTTATACGGATGTTAAATATGAACCGGACTGTTATATCATGTTCGGAAAAGAAAGCGCAGGGATTCCGGAAGAAATCCTCTGTCACCACAAGGAAGACAGCATCCGGATTCCGATGATCGGAGATATCCGTTCACTGAATCTTGGAAATTCGGTTGCGATCGTGTTATATGAAGCGCTCCGGCAGAATGGGTTTGCCGGAATGAATACAGAAGGACATCTTCACAGACTGGAATGGGATGAATAAAAAAGTGCTGCAAGGCTAAAAACGCTTTGCAGCACTTTTACTATTGTGAAAAAAATGACCATATAAAATATTTTAAATAATCAACGCATTTAATGGCATTTATCGGTAAAAGTGATGACAATATTTGGAAATTGTATAAGAAAAAATACAATCGTGTGTAAACCAGTGGACATATTTCATAAAAAAGGATATAATAAATGGAAAGTGATATAGAGAATGGAGATAAGTATCATGAAATATAAACAAAGCGTATATAAAACCTTTGCACTCATCAGTCAGTTAGGCATCAGTATACTGGTTCCCATTTTGCTATGCACTTTTTTTGGTACATGGCTGGAAAAGAAGGTTTCTTTTCCAGTTTTTATCCCTTTGGTGATAGTGGGTGTATTGGCAGGTCTGCGCAATGCATGGGTACTTGCGAGACATGCGAATGAAGATCCGGAAGACAAAAACAAAAATTGAGCAGGGAGGAATGAAACAACATGAGTAAGACAGACAATACCGTACTGAAGGATATGATCATCACTATGCTTCTGTATGGAATAATCGCACAGATTGTATGTCTGATTATCCCAGGGGATCATCTGAGAATGACAGCAGGGCTTTGGATCGGGGTGGCTGCAGGTGTTTTCATGGTAATCCATATGAAAAACTCGTTGGATGAGGCGGTACTTTATGGAGAACAGGAAGCACAGAGATACATGCAGAAATCTTACGCGATAAGATATCTGGTTGTAGTTGTAGTATTTATAGCCGTCAGCTGGCTTCGGATTGCGAATGTACTTACACTGTTTGCAGGAATTATGAGTTTAAAGCTTGCGGCATATTTGCAGCCAATTATGCATAAGCTTTTCGCTAAATTCAAAAAATCTAAGTAAAGGAGGTAGAGCGCGTGGGGAACAGCTTAGGAATGCTGGCAGCTAAGGAGCCGGATTTTCAAATTCACGGTCTCGTTAAATTCCAGTTATTTGGGCAGGAGTTATGGCTCACCACTACACATGTCAGCATATTGATCGTAGCGTTATTACTGCTGATTTTTGCGTTGGTTGTCCGAGCTAAGCTGAGCGATGCCGAAGGCAAACCCGGAACCCTGCAGAATATTGCCGAGCTTATCGTTGAGATGCTTGACAATATGGTAAAAGGAAGCATGGGGAAAAACGGACTGGCGTTCCGGAATTATATCGGGTCTTTGTTTTTGTTTTTGATTGTGGCAAACCTTTCGGGACTTTTGGGGCTTCGGCCACCAACTGCAGATTATGGTGTAACACTTCCACTTGGACTTATCACATTTGTGCTGATTCAGTTCAATAACATCAAATACAACAAAATTGAGGCATTTACAGGCCTGTTCAAACCATTGCCGTTCTTGTTCCCAATCAACTTGATCGGGGAGATCGCAGCACCATTTTCCATCTCACTTCGTCTGTTTGGAAATGTGCTGTCCGGTACTGTAATCATGGGACTTATTTATGGTCTTCTGTATAAGATCGCATGGGCATGGCCGGGATTTTTACACATCTATTTCGATGTGTTCTCGGGAGCAATTCAGGCATATGTATTCTGCATGCTGACGATGGTATATATCAATGACAAGATGCCGTCAGCGGAGTAAAAAGCAAACTGGGATCTAAGTTCAGACAGTATCAGGTTTGCAGTGATTAAGGAGGAAAATTATTATGGGTAATATTTCAAATGAAGCTTTAGTTTTAGCGTGTTCAGCAATCGGCGCAGGACTTGCGATGATCGCAGGTATTGGTCCTGGTGTAGGACAGGGTATTGCAGCAGGTCATGGTGCATCTGCGGTAGGACGTAACCCGGGAGCAAGATCAGACATCACGTCTACAATGCTTTTAGGACAGGCAGTAGCAGAGACAACAGGTCTGTACAGTTTGGTTATTGCACTTATTCTCTTGTTCGCAAACCCGCTTCTTGGAAAGCTGTAAAAAGGTTTTGCCTGTAAAATAAGAGAAAGGAGGCAACGCCTTGGAACGTTTGTTTAATCTGGATGCGCAGCTTCTTTTTGATGCCTGTGTCATGGCACTCAGTATGCTTGTCATGTTCACGTTTCTGTCATATCTGCTTTTCAAACCGGTAAGAAAACTTCTGGAAGACAGAAAGCAGAGAGTTGCTGATGAACAGGAGTCAGCAAAGAATGACCGGAAAGAGGCAGCCGTTTACAAAGAAGAATACGAACAGAAATTAAAAGAAATCGATAAAGAGGCGCAGGCTATTCTCAGTGAGGCACGGAAAAAAGCGATGAAGACCGAAAATGAAATTGTTGCAGAAGCAAAAGAAGAAGCAGCAAGGATCATCACACGTGCCAATAATGAGATCGAACTGGAACGGAAGCGTGCGCTTGATGATATGAAGCAGGAGATGATCTCCATTGCATCAGCAATGGCAGGTAAAGTAGTAGCAGCTTCGATCGATACCAGTGTACAGGATGAACTGATCGAAGAAACATTAAAAGAAATGGGAGAACAGACATGGCTAAGCTAGTATCAAAGGTATATGGTGACGCCCTGTTTGAAGCTGCCCGTGACTGCGGAAAAATGGATGAGATATTCGAGGAAGTACAGAGTATCGGAGTGATCCTCGAAGAAAATGCAGAGCTTCAGAAGATTCTCGGAAATCCGAGAGTTATGCGTGAAGACAAAGAGCAGATGATCGAGACGATTTTCCGCGGACGTGTTTCAAATGAGATTGTAGAGCTGATGAAGCTGATGATCGAAAAAGGGCGCTACAGCAAGATTGATTCTGTATTTGAATATTTTATCGGACTTGTAAAAGAAGAAAAGAAAATCGGGATTGCATATATCGCTACAGCAGTAGAACTGAGCGAGGCACAGAAAGAAGCAGTCATGCAGCGGCTTCTTCAGACAACAAAATATGAATCCTTTGAGATGAATTATCAGGTAGATGCTTCTCTGATCGGCGGAATGGTGATCCGTATCGGTGACAGAGTTGTGGATACAAGTATTAAGACAAAGCTGTATGAACTGTCAAAGAGCCTGAAGAAAATTCAGGTATAGCAGTTAGAATTAGTAGAAAGAAGGTGGATTCGCTCCATGAATTTAAGACCAGAAGAAATAAGTTCTGTGATCAAAGAACAGATTGAAAGATATTCCTCTGAGCTGAACGTATCGGATGTCGGAACGGTTATTCAGGTGGCAGATGGTATTGCGCGTGTCCACGGCCTTGAAAATGCAATGCAGGGTGAACTTTTGGAGTTCCCTTCAGAAGTATACGGAATGGTTCTGAACCTGGAAGAGGACAACGTAGGTGCTGTTCTTCTGGGAGATCATAAGAATATCAATGAAGGTGATACTGTAAAGACAACCGGACGAGTTGTAGAGGTTCCGGTAGGCGACTGTATGCTTGGCCGTGTAGTTAATGCACTTGGACAGCCAATCGATGGAAAAGGACCAATCCAGGCAACCAGGCATCGTCAGATCGAGCGTGTGGCACCGGGGGTTATTTCCCGTAAGTCAGTAGATACACCGCTTCAGACAGGTATTAAAGCGATCGACTCCATGGTTCCGATCGGTCGTGGACAGAGAGAGCTGATCATCGGTGACAGACAGACCGGTAAGACAGCGATCGCGATTGATACGATCATCAACCAGAAAGGGCAGGGCGTAAAGTGTATTTATGTAGCAATCGGTCAGAAAGCTTCGACCGTAGCTTCTCTTGTTAAGACTCTGGAGACCTTTGGGGCAATGGATTATACAACTGTAGTTGTGTCAACAGCCAGTGAGCTTGCACCACTGCAGTACATCGCACCGTATTCAGGATGTGCGATGGGAGAAGAATGGATGGAGAACGGAGATGATGTACTGATCGTTTATGATGACCTGTCCAAACATGCAACTGCATACCGTACCCTTTCCTTACTTCTGAAACGTCCACCTGGACGTGAGGCTTATCCGGGAGATGTATTCTATCTGCATTCAAGACTTCTTGAAAGAGCAGCCCGTCTTTCAGATGAACTTGGCGGAGGTTCACTTACTGCACTTCCGATTATCGAGACACAGGCAGGTGACGTATCAGCATACATTCCTACCAACGTTATTTCCATCACAGACGGACAGATTTATCTGGAAACAGAGATGTTCAACTCTGGTTTCAGACCGGCCGTTAATGCCGGACTTTCTGTATCCCGTGTAGGTGGATCGGCACAGATCAAGGCGATGAAGAAGATCGCTGGTACAATCCGTATTGATCTTGCACAGTACCGTGAGCTGGCATCCTTTGCACAGTTCGGATCGGAACTGGATGCAGAGACTTCCGAACGTCTGGCACAGGGAGTCCGGATCAAAGAGATCCTGAAACAGCCGCAGTACCAGCCGATGCCGGTAGAATACCAGATTATTATCATTTATGCAGCAGTTAAGAAGCTTCTTCTTGATATTGCGGTAGAAGATATTCTGGCTTTTGAAAGCGGACTTTTTGATTATATTAAGACAAAATATCCGGAAATTCCAGAATCTATCAAGAATGACAAAGTGCTGAAGGAAGAAGTAGAAGAAGCTCTCAGAAAAGCAATCGGAGAATATAAAGAACAATTTCAGGCAAGGTAGGTGATACAAAGTGGCATCTATGAGAGATATCAAGCGTCGCCGTACCAGTGTACAGAGCACGCAGCAGATTACAAAAGCCATGAAACTTGTCTCTACCGTAAAGCTGCAGAAAGCAAGAACCCGGGCAGAAGAATCAAAGCCGTATTTTGACTGTATGTATGCAACAATGACCTCTCTGCTTGCAAAGGCAGGGAATATCAATCATCCATATCTGAAAGCAGATGATTCGAAGAAGAAAGCAGTCATTGTTGTAACATCCAATCGTGGACTGGCAGGTGGATATAACTCCAATGTAGTGAAGATGGTGACTGAAAACGAAGCCTTTACGAAGGAGAATATCCGGATCTATGCAATTGGAGGAAAAGGACTGGAACTTCTGAAACACAAAGGATATGATATTGTCGCTGATTATTCAGAGATGATCGAAGAACCGTCCTATGATGATGCGAAGAGTATTACCAAAAGACTTCTGACAGATTTTGAAAATGGTGAGATTGGTGAGATCTATCTGATCTACACATTTTTCAAAAATACGGTAAGTCACATTCCGACGATGATCAAAGTCCTTCCGGCAGAGGTGCAGGAAGAAGCGGGAGAAGAGGATGCAAAGGCGCAGCTTACACCGATGAACTTTGAACCGGAAGCGGAAGAGGCAATCAGCCTTCTTGTTCCGAAATATATCAGCAGCATTCTGTATGGCGCATTTGTGGAAGCAGTTGCCAGTGAGAACGGTGCACGTATGCAGGCGATGGATTCGGCAACCAGCAATGCGGAAGAGATGATAGATGATTTGGAATTGAAATATAACAGAGCACGTCAGGGTGCGATCACACAGGAACTTACCGAGATCATTGCCGGAGCAGAGGCGATCGGATAAATACAGGTTTCTGTATGTAAGGAGGAGAAAATGGCAGATAAAAATATAGGGAAAATTACCCAGGTTATCGGTGCCGTTCTTGACCTTAAGTTTTCGGAAGGATACTTGCCGGAGATCAACGATGCGGTTGAGATTACGCGCAAGGATGGAGGAAAACTTGTGGTAGAAGTTGCACAGCATCTGGGTGATGATATCGTAAGATGTATCGCCATGGGACCGACAGACGGACTGGTGCGAGGCATGGACGCCGTAGCAACCGGGGGACCGATTTCAGTTCCGGTTGGCGAAGCAACACTCGGACGTATCTTCAACGTACTGGGTGAGCCGATTGATGAAAAAGAGGCTCCGAAGGATGTTGAATACGCACCGATTCACAGAAAAGCTCCAAGCTTTGAAGAGCAGGCAACACAGACAGAGATGCTGGAGACAGGTATCAAGGTTGTTGACCTTCTGTGCCCATATCAGAAAGGTGGAAAAATCGGTCTGTTCGGTGGAGCTGGTGTAGGAAAGACCGTTCTTATCCAGGAACTGATTACCAATATTGCAACGGAGCATGGCGGCTATTCTGTATTCACTGGTGTAGGAGAACGTACCCGTGAAGGAAATGACCTTTACTATGAGATGACAGAATCCGGAGTTATCAAAAAGACAGCGATGGTATTCGGTCAGATGAATGAACCACCTGGAGCACGTATGAGAGTCGGACTTACAGGACTGACTCTTGCAGAATATTTCCGCGATAAAGGTGGAAAGGATGTACTTCTTTTCATTGATAACATTTTCCGTTTTACACAGGCAGGTTCCGAAGTATCAGCGCTTCTTGGACGTATGCCTTCAGCGGTAGGTTATCAGCCGACACTGCAGACAGAAATGGGTGCGCTGCAGGAGCGTATCACATCCACGAAGAACGGATCCATCACATCCGTGCAGGCAGTATATGTGCCAGCCGATGACCTTACTGACCCGGCTCCGGCAACAACATTTGCCCATTTGGATGCAACGACCGTACTTTCCCGTGCGATCACAGAGCTTGGTATTTACCCGGCTGTAGATCCACTGGAATCTACTTCACGTATTCTGGATCCACACATTGTCGGAGAAGAACACTATAAAGTAGCCCGTGGAGTACAGGAAATTCTTCAGAAATACAAAGAACTGCAGGATATCATTGCAATTCTTGGTATGGATGAACTTTCCGAAGAAGATAAGCTGGTCGTATCCAGAGCAAGAAAGATCCAGAGATTCCTTTCCCAGCCATTCCACGTTGCGACACAGTTTACAGGTCTGGAAGGACGTTATGTTCCAATTGGCGAGACAATTCAAGGATTTAAAGAGATCCTCGAAGGAAAGCATGATGATATTCCGGAGGGATATTTCCTGAATGCAGGTAATATCGATGACGTGCTTGCCCGTGTGAAATAGGAGGGACGTCCTATGGCAGATAAATTTAAACTTAACATTATTTCGCCGGAAAAGAAGTTTCTGGAGGGTGATTGCGAATTCCTTGAATTTGTAAGTACTGAAGGAGAACTTGGTATCTATGCAAAGCATATTCCGCTGACGACGATTCTTGAACCATGCGTGATGCGAATCCACAATGACGGGGAGATTAAGAAAGCGGCAATTCTCGGAGGATTTGTAGAAATCCTGCAGGAGAGGGTAACGGTGCTTGCAGAAGATGCACAGTGGCCGGATGAAATTGATGTGGCACGTGCCGAAGCGGCGAAGAAGCGCGCTGAGGACAGAATTGCTGCGAAGCAGGAAGGCACAGATATGCGCCGCGCAGAGGCGGCACTGAAAAGAGCAGTTGCCCGAATTGGAGCAGCTCAGTCATAAAGCATTAAAAACCGAGAATCCTTTGTTGGATTTTCGGTTTTTTTAATGAAGGAAAACTGGACAATAAGGAGGAATTTGCCTATAATAATTTTATTATATGATGATACCAGGGTCAAAAGGTCAGAAAGCCGATGCAAGCTTGCTTGCAAGAGGATGTTTGACCTCTTGATCCGCCAAAAACATGAGTAAGTAGCCATTTTTCAAAGAAAAATGAGCGGATTACGAATGTTTTTGAGGATTGCGAGAGTGCCAAAGCACGTAGCAATCTGGTATCAAAGGGGTCAAAATACTTTTTGACCCCAACATCATTATATAGCGTAAAAAAGAGTATGAATGGCAGGATAAAATTGAGAGGATAAAGGGATGAACAAACAGGACCAAATGACAATGCAGGAAGCGGAAAGAAAGATGGAATCTTTGAGGGAAGTGTTTCAGGTTGTCAGACTGGTAGACGGGAAAATGCTGATGGATCGGGAAAAACGGATAAATGCAGGAGATTTATCTGAAACGTGTCAGTGTTACACTTTCTGGAAAAAAGACAAGGAATGCAAGAACTGCAGCTCTCTTCTGGCACTGAAAGAACAGACGCAGAAGATAAAATTTGAATTTCTGGATTCGCAGGTATTTCAGGTAATCTCGCGTTATGTTGAGATTGATGGCAGACCTTATGTTATGGAAATGATTCAGAATCTTGATGAGAGTATTCAGATTGATCAGGAAGGGTATGAGAAGCTGATCAGTAAACTGTCAGGATATAATGAAAAGCTATATACGGATGTACTGACCGGGATATATAATCGGCGTTTTTTTGAAGAAGAGATCAAAAAGATGGAGGATGAAGCCGGAATTGCAGTGATCGATCTGGATGATTTTAAGCTCCATAACGATACTTATGGACACAGTGCGGGAGATGCGGCACTTATAACGACTGCGAACATTATCAAAAAATATATCCGGAAGACAGATATTCTGATCCGGTATGGCGGAGATGAATTTTTACTGATCCTACCTTCGATTAAGAAGCATATTTTTGAGGATAAGCTGAAACTGATCCGGGAAAAAATCCACGATGCGGTTGTGCCGAATTATGAGAAAATGCAGCTTTCGGTCAGCATCGGCGGAACTATATTCCGCGAAGGCAATATGGAAGATGCTGTTGCCAGTGCTGACAGACAGATGTATATAGCTAAAAATTATAAAAATATGGTTGTCACAGAATGGGATGAAAATGGAAAGAAAAAGGAAGAAAATTCTGCATCAGAAAAACTGAAACAACAGATCCTTATCGTGGATGATTCGGAAATAAACCGCGAGATTCTGAAAGAGATCCTGAAAGAGGACTACCGGATCCTGGAGGCGGCTAACGGAGAAGAATGTCTGGAACAACTGGAACGGTATGAAACAGGGATTTCACTGGTGCTGCTCGATATTGTGATGCCGGAAATGGATGGATTTGAAGTTCTTGCTGCGATGAACCAGAATCATTGGATTGAAGATATTCCGGTAATCATGATTTCCAGTGAAGATTCAGATAGCTATATCAGACGGGCATATGAGATGGGCGTTTCAGATTACATCAGCCGCCCGTTTGATGCGAAAATCGTATATCAACGCGTCCTGAACATGATCAAGCTATATGCAAAACAGAGGAGACTGATCCGTCTGGTGACCAGGCAGATTTACGAAAAAGAGAGAAATAACCGAATGCTGATCGGTATCCTGAGTCAGATTGTTGAGTTCAGAAACGGAGAAAGCGGTCGGCATGTGATCCATATCAATCTGATCACACAGCTTTTACTGGAACAACTGGTGAAAAAGACAGGAAAATATCAGCTCTCATGGGAAGATAGATTTTTGATTGCAACAGTATCGGCTTTGCATGATATCGGAAAGATTGGAATTGACGAGAGAATTCTGAACAAACCGGGAAAGCTTACCAAAGAGGAATTTGAGATTATGAAGGCACATACCTTGATCGGTGCACAAATGCTGGATAATCTGGATATGTACCGGAATGAAAAGCTGCTCAAGCTTGCATATGAGATTTGCCGCTGGCATCATGAAAGATATGATGGAAAGGGATATCCGGACGGACTTGTCGGAGAAGAAATTCCGATTTCGGCACAAGTAGTATCGCTGGCGGATGTGTACGATGCCCTGGTGAGTGAACGTGTTTACAAGAAGGCATTTTCGCATGAAAAAGCACTGGAAATGATCAGGAATGGTGAATGCGGTACATTTAACCCACTGTTACTCCAGTGTATGACCGAAGCGCAGGATAAATTAAAGACAATGATGGAAGTGGCAGAAGAATAAAAAGGAGTAGAAAAGACAGAATGAAGGCACTTGTAATTGCAGAAAAACCTTCTGTTGCGCGTGATATTGCGCGCGTACTTAAATGTGGGAAAAAGATAAATGGAGCAATTGAAGGAGAGCGTTATATTGTAACCTGGGGACTTGGTCATCTGGTTACGCTGGCAGATCCGGAAGATTACGATAAAAAATATAAAGAGTGGAAAATGGATGTGCTTCCGATGAAGCCGGCTCCATTTAAGCTTGAAGTAATAAAGCAGACCGGAAAACAGTTCGCAGCGGTGAAAACACAGATTCACCGCAAGGATGTGAATGAGATTATCATTGCTACGGATGCAGGACGAGAAGGAGAGTTAGTAGCAAGGCTGATTCTGGAAAAAGCAGGAAGCAAAAAGCCGATCAAGAGGCTGTGGATCTCATCTGTAACGGATAAGGCAATCAGAGAAGGTTTTGCAAAGTTGAAGAACGGGCATGAGTATGATTCGCTTTACGATGCTGCAATGTGCCGTGCCGAGGCAGACTGGCTGGTTGGAATCAATGCAACAAGGGCACTGACCTGTAAATATAATGCGCAGCTTTCCTGTGGACGTGTGCAGACACCAACGCTTGCAATGATTGCAAAGAGAGAAGAAAAGATCCGTAGTTTTGTTCCGGAAGGTTATTATGGAATGATCGCAAAAGGACAAAATATTATGCTGACATGGCAGGATCAGAAGTCAAAGAGTTATCGCTCATTCGATAAAGAGAAAATGACCGGACTGATGAAAAAGCTGGATGGACAGAAAGCGGTAGTGGAAGAGATTAAAAAAACACCGAAAAAAACGTATGCACCGCCTTTATATGATCTGACAGAGCTGCAGAGAGAAGCCAATCAGCGGTTTGGATATTCGGCGAAAGAGACGCTGAATATCATGCAGAGACTGTATGAGAATCATAAGGTGCTGACCTATCCAAGAACGGATTCCAGATATCTGAGCAAAGACATTGTTCCGACGATCAAGGACCGTCTGGAGGCGTGTGGTACAGGACCGTACCGTAAGCTTGCAATGACAGCGCAGAAAAAGGATCTGAGCGGAAAGCTTGCTTTTGTAAATGATGCAAAGGTATCGGATCATCATGCGATCATCCCAACGGAGCAGTTTGTGGATCTGAGTCATATGACAAATGAAGAGCGGAAAATTTATGATCTGGTTGTACGGCGTTTTCTTGCTGTGCTTTATCCGTCATTTGAGTATGAGCAGACACAGATTATGGTGAAGGTTGGCGGTGAAACTTTCTTTGCGTCTGGAAAGATTGTGAAAGCGCAGGGATGGCGGGCTGCTTATGAAGAGGAAGTCTATTCAGATGAGGATGAAGAAGAGGAAGAAGCGTATGAGTCTGGAAAGGGTTTGAAGGGACAGACACTGCCGGAACTGGAAAAAGGACAGGAGATTAAAGGACTTGTGTTGTCATTGACAGAAGGTAAAACGAAGCCACCGGCACATTTTAATGAAGCAACACTTTTGTCAGCAATGGAGAACCCGACGGCTTATATGGAAAGCCATGACAAAGCGATGGCGAAAACGCTTGGCGAGACAGGAGGATTGGGAACGGTTGCGACAAGAGCGGATATTATTGAAAAACTTTTTAAAAGCTTTTTGCTGGAAAAGCGTGGAAAAGATATCTATCTTACATCGAAAGCGAAGCAGCTTCTGGAACTTGTGCCGGAAGAGTTAAAACAGCCGGAACTTACAGCAGACTGGGAAATGCGTTTGTCGCAGATTGCGAAGGGAAAGCTTTCGCGGAAGGATTTTATGAAGGATATTGATAAATATACGGATCAGGTGGTTTCTGAGATTAAGGCGGGAGCAGGAACGTTCCGGCATGATAATCTGACAAATAGTAAATGTCCGCGATGTGGTAAGAGAATGCTTGCAGTGAAAGGAAAGAACAGTGAGATGCTGGTTTGTCAGGACAGAGAGTGCGGATACCGCGAAACAGTATCACGGACAACGAATGCGAGATGTCCGGTGTGTCACAAGAAGATGCAGCTGAAAGGAAGAGGGGATGGACAGATTTTTGTGTGTGTCTGCGGACATAAGGAGAAGCTGACATCGTTCCAGGAGAGACGGAAGAAAGAAGGTGCGGGAGTCAGCAAGAAGGATGTGCAGAAATATTTAAGACAGCAGAAGGATGAGCCGGTGAATAATCCATTTGCGGATGCGCTGGCTAAGATTAAGTTGTAGGTGGCGAATGGGATGGCGTGTGGAAGGTTTGGCTTTCTGGTGCGTCTCATTGACTTGATGGCTGTAGTACAAAACGGAACCGGAAAGTCAAACCTTCCACACGCCTGTGCATTGGCAGACGAGGATGTTGTGGCGAAGTGGGAAAAACAGAGTTTATTTTTACTTATTTATTGCTTTTGGATGAACATAGGCTTAAATTCATGATATTTTTCAAAATGGGACTCATCTACACGTATGAAAGCAGATCCGATTTTGGCATGAAGATAAGGGATAATATCGCTGTCGTAATTGCAGATGGTGTTGAGTGCAAAGACATGATGATTATCCGGATTGTCCATATATTCGTCATCTTCATTGCCAGCCATGAATCTCCAGCCACTGTCCGGATTCCCTTCTGTTGGCTCTTCGCGGAGCATATAGCCGACTTTGTAGCCTTCTTTTGTGATCTTATCGGAAACGACACAACCTTCCCCATTCGGCTCGTCCCATTCGATCAGATTTTCAATCGGAATTTCGATAAATCCCTGCTCTTTTTCTGCCATTTTTTTCCAGTATTCTTTTAAAATATGAAGCAATGCTTTTGCATTTTCTGTTTCTGTGGCAGAATTGTATTCCTTCATCTCACTGAAGGTTCCGGATTCACTGACGATTCCAAGAAGCCATTTTCCAAAGAAAGATTTCTTGAATTTAAAGATCATACATTTGATCCCATCCTCATCCTCAAAAGAAGCTGTATACTCAATCTTCGCCGGTTTCCGCCCCAGTTCAGTCGGATCAGCCAACCAGTTTTCAAGTTCCTCCATAGCATTCACAATTTCATTATTCATAACTTTGCACCTCACTACTTATAATAATTCCATGTTGATTGATTTTTCTGTAAAGCCATATTTTTTGTACATTTCATATGCAGCAACATTTTTAGCGTTTACCTGTAATTCAATGCCATCAAAATGTTTCTCTTTTTTTAAGTCCTTTAGCATTTCAAAAAAATGATGTCCGATACCCATACCTCTGTAATTTTCATCAACCGCCATTGTATCGATATAAATTACATCACGGGTAAGCATCGAAGGAAATTCAATATGCCGGTATGTAAGCTCCAGAATTCCAATAATCCTGTGCTCTGATTCGGCAACATAAAAAGCTTCTTTATCCAAAGCATCCTGAAAAGCATCCAAAGAGAAAAAATCCTTACTTTCTTTGTAAATATCAGGCCGCCAGTTCACATGCAAAGCCTGAACCTGATTCAGGATATGTACTACACTGTCAAAATCACTGGTTTCCGCAGGTCTGATAATTATATCCATATATGTCCTCCCTCGTAAAGCATGAAAAAATATATACCTATAATTCAGTATACCATAAACCCAATTATTTCAATATAGAATATGTCCTTTTTACAACCAAAATCCAGTAAAATAAATCTCCACACAATATCCCAAGCCACAGGACAAATGTCCGCCTGGCGCCCGTCCTGAACAACACTCAACTTCGCGAGTAGAGTTCCGGGGCACCCCTCCCGTCTTGGAGCACGCAGATTTTCGGGCAATCCTGTTTCCAGGGCATATGCAGGAACGTTACAGGGAGTTAGGAGAAGAAAGCGGCAAGAGGTGGACACCAGCCGTGACTCCCGCACGACTGGTGAGGACAGCCTGAGACGCGAAATCATCAGATTTCGGGGCGAATCTGTCCGGTGCCGCCACTTGCCGCTTCCTTCCCCGTTACCTCCCTGTTACATTCCGAATCCGCCCCGGAAACAGGATTGCCCGAAAATCGTCCCCCTTCCACACCCCCCAGGAACCCCACACCCCCATACCGCATACACTAAAGCATAGAAAAAAGAAATGGAAGTGCCAGACATGGACCTGAGATTGCCTTATTATATGATGTATCCGATTCCATACGCATTTGACGAAGACAAAATCCAGAAGCGCGACCGGGAATACCTGCAAAGTATGTATCCGGCAACAGCAAAAAAGATTTTTCCATATATACAGGAAGAATGCGACCGCCAGGAATATGAAGGAAGCATGATCTATGATGAGTACCCGGATAAGCTCCAGCTGTGCCTGATGTGTCGTAGGGCGTATGAACAGGTTATGAAACAGGAAAAATGGGAAAAAGAGACTTATACTCCGGAACAGATCCGGGAGATCGTAGAAATCCTGATGTACCAGGAATTGATGGAAAGAAGAGGAAAAGGCAGGCGGCAACAGGAAAAAACAGTTGCTTCATGCACAGGACTTGTGCTATAATATCGTCCGATATAAAAATGACAGCATCTGAAACACAGTTTCGGTAAGGAGTGGGCCAGGGTACATATGAAGAATATTATATTTATCGGAATGCCGGCAGTTGGAAAAAGTACCGTCGGAGTGGTAGTCGCAAAGCGGCTTGGATACGAGTTTGTTGATACAGATCTGCTGATTCAGAAGCAGGAGAACAGACTTTTGCGGGAGATTATCGCAGAAGAAGGTCTGGACGGATTCTTAAGTATTGAGAATCAGGTCAATCGTGATGTGGAAGCGGAACATGCGGTGATTTCCCCGGGAGGAAGCGTAGTTTACTGTGAAGAAGCAATGAAGCATTACAAAGAGATCGGAACCATTGTTTATCTGCATGCGTCATTTGAGGTTATCAATTCCAGACTGAAGAATGCAAAGAAAAGGGGAGTTGCACTTCGGGACGGGCAGACGCTGAAGGATCTATATGACGAAAGAGTAGTATTATTTGAAAAATATGCAGATATTACTGTTTCAGAGGATGGACTGGAGCTGGAAGAAACCATTGAAAATGTAATGGAAGTTTTGGAAAATCAATAAATTTTTTAAAGAAATTATTACAAAAGTTTTACGAAAATGAAGAAGGCAAGATAAATAATTTTGCAATGGATATAGAAATATGCTATACTGATATGTGATATAGAGGATTATACAAAAAGCTTCATACAAATCCTGAGAGATCTGGAAAGAATAAAAAGTATGAGGTTTTTTATTCATGAAATAATAAAGAGTATGAATAGAGTGTTTGACAGAAGTATAGAACAGGATATATTTCAGAGGGAAAGAAATCGTTAATTGAGGTGCGAAATGGAACAGTATATTATTAAGGGTGGCAATCCGCTGGTCGGCGAAGTCGAGATCGGTGGAGCAAAGAATGCAGCACTGGCAATTCTGGCAGCTGCGATTATGACAGATGAGACAGTTACTATCGATAATCTTCCGGATGTCAACGATATCAACGTTCTGCTGGAAGCAATCAGTGGAATTGGTGCCGAGGTTGACCGTATTGACCGGCACACAGTCAGAATCAACGGAAGCAACATTGAAAATTTTGATATAGAATATGATTACATCAAGAAGATCCGTGCATCTTATTACTTGCTTGGAGCACTTCTTGGTAAGTATAAAAGAGCAGAAGTCGCTCTTCCGGGAGGATGCAATATCGGAAGCCGTCCGATCGACCAGCATCTGAAAGGTTTTCGTGCGCTTGGTGCTTATGTGGATATCGAGCATGGCAAGATTATCGCAGAAGCAGAGCGTCTGATCGGAAAGCACATTTATTTTGATGTGGTAAGCGTAGGAGCTACGATCAACGTTATGATGGCAGCATCGATGGCAGAAGGACTTACGATCCTTGAGAATGTGGCAAAAGAGCCTCATGTTGTCGATGTGGCAAACTTCCTGAACAGTATGGGAGCGAACATTCGTGGAGCAGGTACGGACGTGATTAAGATCCGCGGTGTATCCCGCCTTCATAAGACAGATTATTCTATCATTCCGGATCAGATCGAAGCCGGCACATTTATGTTTGCGGCAGCAGCAACCAGAGGTGATGTGACTGTTATGAATGTTATTCCGAAGCATCTGGAAGCTACGATTGCAAAGCTTGTTGAGATCGGATGTGAAGTAGAAGAATTTGATGATGCAGTGCGTGTTGTGTCCAAAGGAGATCTTCATAATACACAGGTGAAGACTCTTCCATATCCGGGATTCCCGACAGATATGCAGCCGCAGATTGGTGTTACACTTGCTCTTTGTAAAGGGACAAGCACGATTACAGAAAGTATTTTCGAGAATCGTTTCAAATATCTTTCAGAACTTGCAAGAATGGGTGCAAATGTCAAGGTTGAAGGCAATGCAGCGACTATCGAAGGCGTAGATAAATTCTCGGGAGCAAGGGTCAGTGCACCGGATCTTCGTGCAGGAGCAGCACTTGTGATTGCAGGAATGGCCGCAGATGGCATTACGATCGTAGATGACATCGTATATATCCAGAGGGGATACGAACGTTTTGAAGAGAAGCTCAGAAGTCTCGGCGCAGTGATCGAGAGAGTTTCTACAGAACGTGAGATCCAGAAATTCAAGTTAAAAGTAGGTTAAGACAGGAATTCCTGTTTTGATAGAACATATTTCCCAAAATGTATATTGACGGAAGCTATGGACAGTGTTATGATGTGTAGCGGTAACAATTAAATACGCTTTCTCTTATTCAGAGTGGTGGAGGTACAAAGGACCTGCGAAGCCACGGCAACCCCGGTAAGCCGGAAGGTGCCAACCTGAGCGAGCAATCGAACAATAAGAGGATTGATGATGAGATATCAGGTCAGTCCTTTGGGGCTGACCTTTAAATTTGCATAGACAGAAGAGAAATTCTGTTTGTCGATTTTCATTATTCCAGAGATAAGAGAGGCAGATACAAAGAAGAAAAGAAAGGAAAAAAGATGGAGAGATTATTATTTACTTCTGAATCAGTAACTGAAGGACATCCGGATAAGATGTGCGACCAGATTTCCGATGCGATCCTGGATGCACTTATGGAGCAGGATCCAATGAGCCGTGTAGCTTGCGAGACATGCGCGACTACAGGAATTGTTATGGTAATGGGAGAAATTACTACAAATGCATATGTAGATATTCAGAAAATCGTTCGTGATACTGTTCGTGAAATTGGTTATACAAGAGGAAAGTACGGATTTGATGCTGACACATGTGGCGTTCTGACAGCAATTGACGAACAGTCAAGCGATATTGCCATGGGTGTTGATAAAGCTCTTGAAGCAAAGGAACACAAGATGTCAGATGAAGAATTGGAAGCAATCGGTGCAGGAGACCAGGGAATGATGTTCGGATATGCATCTGATGAGACAGAAGAATATATGCCTTATCCGATCGCTCTTGCACACAAACTTGCAAGACGTCTTACAGAAGTAAGAAAGAACGGAACACTTCCATATCTTCGTCCGGATGGAAAAACACAGGTAACAGTAGAATATGATGAAAATGGAGTTCCGGCCCGCCTTGATGCAGTAGTACTTTCTACACAGCATGATCCGGATGTTTCACAGGAACAGATCCATGAAGACGTGAAAAAATACATTTTTGATGAAATCCTTCCGGCAGATATGGTAGATGAGAATACAAAATTCTTCATCAATCCGACCGGACGTTTTGTGATCGGTGGACCACATGGGGACAGCGGCCTTACCGGACGTAAGATCATCGTAGATACTTATGGGGGAATGGCGCGTCACGGCGGTGGAGCTTTCTCAGGAAAAGACTGTACAAAGGTAGACCGTTCAGCAGCTTATGCAGCACGTTATGTTGCTAAGAATATCGTAGCAGCAGGAATTGCCAAAAAATGCGAGATCCAGCTTTCTTATGCAATCGGTGTTGCACAGCCGACATCTGTCATGGTAGATACTTTCGGAACAGGAAAGATTGCAGATGATAAGCTTGTGGAAATCGTTCGAGAGAACTTTGACCTTCGTCCGGCTGGAATTATCAAGATGCTTGATCTGAGACGTCCGATCTACAAACAGACAGCAGCTTACGGACACTTTGGACGTAACGACCTGGATCTTCCATGGGAGAAGTTGGATAAAGTGGATACTTTGAAGAAATATCTTTAATAACAGGTTCTGAATTTGATCGTTTTAGAAAAAATTTAGAAAATTTTACGGGTGCTTTGATGTGAAGCACCCGTTTTTATGATATGCTATTAGTTATCAGGCAGACTTGCGTGAGCGCCATACGGACCTCATAACCGGGCGTGCACGATGAATGGAGGATGAATATAGCATGAAACTAAGGACGAAACTGGTGATTTCTTTTGTGACGATGATCATGATACCGACTATCCTGACAACGGCATTTATATTTGGAATTGCGCGTTATCAGATCGGAGTCATTGAGCATACTTATGGAATTACCGGTGAGGAATATAAAGATTTTGCAAAATCCATCAGAGTGCTGGGAGATATGCCGGAGATCCAGCAGTTTATTATAAGCGCATGTATCGCAGTAGTCCTGATTCTGGCATTTACAGCGATGATCATGATGGTGTGGATTTATGGAAGTATCATCAGTCCGATTCACAAGTTGCAGGAAGCAGCGCAGAACGTAGAAGAAGGCAATCTGAATTTTGAGATCAAGCCGGAAAAAGATGATGAGATGGGACGGCTGATGCAGGCATTTGAAAAGATGCGGATCCGTCTGAGAGATAATGCAGAGGAGAAGCTGAAGAGTGACCGGGAAAGCAAAGAACTGATCAGCAATATTTCCCATGACTTAAAGACGCCGATCACAGCGATCAAGGGCTATGTGGAAGGAATCCGTGACGGGGTTGCAGATACGCCGGAGAAGATGGAAAAATATATCGGAACCATTTATAATAAGGCGAATGAGATGGATACGCTGATCAACGAACTGACCTTATATGCGAAGATCGATACAAACCGGATCCCGTACAACTTTGCACCGCTTTCAGTCAACGATTATTTCAATGACTGTGCCGAAGATATTGAGATGGAGCTGGATTCAAAGAATGTAGAGTTTGGTTATTTCAATTATGTAGAGGGTGATCAGAAGATCATTGCAGATCCGGAACAGTTAAAGAGAGTGATCAACAACATTGTCAGCAATTCTTTGAAATACATGGAACGAGAGCACGGGCTGATCAATCTGCGGGTAAAAGACGTAGGTGATTTTATTCAGGTAGAGCTTGAGGATAACGGAAAAGGAATCGCAGCGAAAGATCTGCCGAATATATTTGACCGGTTCTACCGGACGGATGCTTCAAGGAATTCATCCAAGGGCGGAAGCGGAATCGGTCTTTCGATCGTGAAGAAGATCATTGAAGATCACGGTGGCAAAATCTGGGCGACCAGCCGGGAAGGTGTTGGCACAGTGATGTATTTTGTAATCAGAAAATATCAGGAGGTACCGATAAATGAGTAAGATTTTAATTGTAGAAGATGAAGAGAGTATTGCAGATCTGGAGAAAGATTATCTGGAGCTGAGTGGATTTGAAGTAGAGGTTGCAAATGATGGACAGACAGGGCTTGATAAGGCGCTTTTCGGTGATTTTGATCTGGTGATCCTGGATCTGATGCTTCCGGGCGTGGATGGCTTTGAGATTTGTCGTAAGGTTCGTGCGGAAAAGAATACACCGATCATCATGGTATCTGCGAAAAAAGATGATATCGACAAGATCAGAGGACTCGGACTTGGGGCTGATGACTATATGACCAAGCCGTTTAGTCCAAGCGAGCTGGTGGCAAGGGTAAAAGCACATCTGGCACGTTATGAGCGGCTGATCGGAAGTGCCGTGGAAGAGAATAAGGTGATCGAGATCCGTGGACTTAAGATTGATACCACTGCACGCCGAGTGTGGGTAAACGGAGTGGAGAAGAATTTTACAACAAAAGAGTTTGATCTTCTGACCTTCCTTGCCAGTCATCCGAACCATGTATATACCAAGGATGAACTTTTCAGCGAGATCTGGGATATGGAATCCATCGGAGATATCGCAACGGTAACTGTGCACATCAAGAAAATCCGTGAGAAAATTGAATATGATACCTCAAACCCACAGTATATTGAGACAATCTGGGGTGTGGGATATCGTTTCAAGATGTAATGAAAAAGAATAAAAGGAAAGAGATTACAGTATGATAACCAGTACAGGAAATGCCAGGGTAAAACAGCTTGTTACATGGCAGAAAAAGAGAAAGGCACGTGATGAAGAAGGCGTCTATATCGTAGAAGGGATCCGGATGTACCGGGAAGCTCCGCGTGCGCAGGTGAGAGAGGTTTATGTATCGGAGCAGTTTTACAGCCGATATGGAGAAGAGCTGGGACTTTCGGCATGGGGAAGACAGCTGGAAATCCTGTCAGATCATGTATTTTCCCACGTGTCAGATACAAAGACACCACAGGGGATCCTGCTTGTGATGGAGCAGAGGAGCTGTGAGATATGTGAGATGCTGGATCTGGACGCGCAGGGAAGGAAACCGCTTCTGATGGTGCTGGATAATCTGCAGGATCCGGGAAACCTGGGAACCATTCTCCGTGCAGGGGAAGCGGCAGGCGTAACCGGCGTGATCATGAGTCACGACTGTGTGGATATTTATAATCCCAAGGTGATCCGTTCAACGATGGGATCGGTTTACCGAATGCCGTTTGTGTATGTAGAGCATTTGCCAGAAACTCTGGAAGTACTTGCAGAAGCCGGGATTCATTCCTATGCGGCACATCTGAAAGGAAAGAACAGCTACGATCAGGAGGATTACACAAAAGGGACAGCATTTTTAATTGGAAATGAGGGTAACGGACTTCGGGATGAAGTGGCAGATGTAGCAGAGTGTTATATCAAGATTCCGATGTGTGGAGAGGTAGAATCACTGAATGCGGCGGTTGCATCTTCGGTTCTGATGTTCGAGGCGGCAAGACAGCGACGGTAGTGATGAGGGGAAATCAAGCGCAAAGGAGAGTGTGATTTGATGAAACCGATAATCGATTTAAATAAAGAATATGGATTGGTATTCGATGGAGGAGGAGCCAGAGGTGCGTATCAGATCGGTGCGTGGCGGGCTCTTTCGGAAGCTGGTGTGAAGATCAGTGCAGTAGCGGGTACTTCTGTGGGCGCCCTGAATGGCGCCCTTGTTTGTATGGGAGATCTGGAGAAAGCAGGACATATCTGGAAAGAGATGGCATTTTCCCGTGTTATGGATGTGGATGATGAGTTGATGGAACAGTTCTTTGATAGAGAGGCGTCCATAAGAGAGATTTTGAAAGGTCTCTGGAAGAAGCTTGCAGATGGTGGAATTGATATTACACCGCTTAAGGAATTGATCCATGAGGTTGTAGACGAAGAAAAGATCAGGAAATGCGGAAAAGAATTCTGCCTTTTGACATTTTCTGTATCGGATATGAAGGAACTGGATCTGAGTATTGAAGATATACCGGAAGGTCTTCTGGAGGATTTTCTTCTTGCCAGCGCATATCTGCTTGGATTTAAAAATGAACCGCTGCACGGCAAGACATATATTGATGGTGGTGCGGTCAATAATGTGCCGACCGCGTCTCTTCTAAAAAGGGGATATAAGGATCTGATCCAGGTAAGGATCTTTGGTCCGGGAAGAGTGCCGAAGACGACGATTCCGGAAGACGGCTCTCTGCTGGAGATCGAACCGAGAGTAGGACTTGGCAGTATTCTCGAATTTTCGGCAAAGCGGAGCAGACAGAATTTGAAAATTGGCTATTATGATGCAAAAAGAGCGCTTTACGGGCTCACTGGATCGATTTACTATATTGAAGAAACACGAGAAGAGTGTTATTATGTAGAAATAATGAAGCTTTTGAGCGAACTTGAAAAGACGGAATATCGTTTCAAACTCAAGTTGCCGATCGGCTGTTCAGACAGAGAGTTGTTCTATGGAATGCTGGAGGCAAGTGCGAAGCTCATGAGAATTCCAAAATATAATATTTATACAGCAGATGAACTGTGGAATGAGACGAGCAGAAAGTACGAGACTCGTACAGATGAGGGAAAAGAAAAACTGCCGAAATTCGTCCATGCGATTGCAAAGCTGAGAAAGGACTACAAGATGAATTTAAAAGGAAGAAGTTTTTTGAAACTGGAAGATTATACACCGGCAGAGATTGAATATCTCGTTGACCTGGCAGGTGAATTAAAGGCAAAGAAGAAAGCAGGAATTAAAGGACACAGCCTGGAAGGAAAGAACATTGCCCTTATTTTTGAAAAGCCATCTACAAGAACCAGATGTGCATTTACCGTAGGAGCACAGGATGAAGGTGGAATCCCGACATACCTTGCAGGTAATGAAATCCAGTTAGGCGATAAAGAGAGTATCGAAGATACAGCACGTGTACTTGGAAGAATGTTCGATGGAATCGAATTCCGTGGATTTGAACAGAGATACGCAGATGTACTTGCAGAGTACAGTGGAATTCCGGTATGGAATGGTCTGACAGATACTACACATCCGACACAATGTCTGGCTATGCTCCTTACCATGAAAGAAGAATTCGGACACCTGAAAGGTCTGAAGGTTGCATACCTTGGAGATGGACGTAACAACGTTGCGAACAGCCTTCTGGTAGGATGCGCCAAAATCGGAGTAGATGTAGCAATCGTTGCACCGAAGGCCCTCTGGACTTCGGAATCTCTGTGGAAGAGATGTGACGAATATGCAAAAGAATCCGGAGCAACTATCGAGATCACCGATGACCTTGATGGTGTAAAGGGAGCAGATGTCATTTACACAGACGTATGGATTTCCATGGGTGAAGAAAAGAAAGAGCAGGAAAGAGAGCGTCTCGGAAAGCCATATCAGGTAAATGCAGCTCTGATGGAACGTACAGGAAAAGATACTACAATCTTCTCACACTGCTTGCCGGCGATCAAAGAAAAAGAAGTTACCGAAGAAGTATTTGAAGGACCACAGTCAAGAGTATTTGATGAAGCTGAGAATCGTCTGCATACAATCAAGGCAGTTATGGTTGCAACTTTAGGAGAGAACGAATAATAAGCATGAAAGCGGAGATATTAAAGATGCTCCGGCAGAGCGATGGGTATCTGTCGGGGCAGCAGCTCTGTGACCACTTTCAGGTGTCCAGGACTGCTGTGTGGAAAGCAATCAATCAGTTAAAAGAAGAAGGCTATGAGATTGAAGCCGTGAGAAACAAAGGTTATCGCATTGTGGATATTCCGGATCGGATTACCGCGGATGCGATAAAAAGCTGTCTGGAGACAAAATGGATGGCGAAAAATCTGGAGTATTATGACGAGATCGATTCGACTAATAACCGGGCCAAAGCACTAGGCGAGGCCGGAGGTGCAGATGGAACTCTTTTTGTTGCAGAGACGCAGACGGCGGGAAAAGGAAGACGCGGCAGATGCTGGCAATCACCGGCGGGCAGCAGTATTTCCATGTCGATTCTGTTAAGACCTGTGATGAATCCGTCAGATGCACCGATGCTGACACTTGTCATGGCATATGCGGCAACGAAAGCTTTGCGTGAAAAGACCGAGTTGGATATAGGAATCAAATGGCCGAATGATCTGGTCGTGAGTGGAAAGAAGATCAGTGGGATACTGACGGAGATGAGCGCAGAGATCGATTACATCAATCATGTAGTGATCGGAATCGGAATCAATGTCAATATGGAGTCCTTTCCGGAAGATATCGCAAAGACAGCGACTTCACTGCGGATCGAAGCGGGCAAAGAATTTCGCAGGTTTGAGCTGATCGCTGCGATTATGGAGCATTTTGAAAAAGCCTACGAAGCGGTCTGCGAGGCGGGAAGTCTGGAGCCGATCATGGAAGATTATAACTGTCTGCTGGTAAACTGTGGGCGTCGGGTGCGTGTACTGGAACCGGAACATGAATATGATGCACTGGCACTGGGGATTGACAAGACCGGGGAATTGCAGGTAGAATGTGAAGACGGCAGCAGAAAGTCTGTCTTTGCCGGAGAAGTTTCGGTACGTGGAATTTATGGGTATGTATAGAAGGAGAATTTATGTATCAGGATAAGATCGTATTATGCGGAGCCAACTCTTACGAAGAAAAATTTTATATGAATCCGGATTTTGATAATCTGCCACAGCACATCAAAGATGAATTGAAGATCATGTGTGTGCTGTATGTACATGATGTCGGGGGAATCCTTACACTTGTATTTGAGGAGAATGGGGAGCTGGAATTTGAAGTGACTTCTGCAGAGGGAGATCCGATGTTTGACGAGATCGGAAGCCGTCTGAAGATCAAGGAGATTCAGACAGACGAGAAGAAGCAGGAGCTTCTGACACAGCTTCAGCTTTATTACAAAGTATTTTTTCTGGGGGAAGAGATTGAATGATAAAGACACTGACGATAGGAAATGTAGAGCTTCCGAACCGTTATGTGCTGGCACCGATGGCAGGGGTAACAGACCTGCCATTTCGTCTGTTATGCAAGGAACAGGGAGCAGGGCTTCTGTGCATGGAAATGATCAGTGCAAAGGCGCTCCGGTATAAGAATAAGAATACCAAGGCGCTGCTTGCGATCGATCCAAGAGAATACCCGGTATCACTTCAGCTTTTCGGGGAAGATCCGGACATCATTTCCGAGCAGGCAAAGCGGATCGAAGAACTTCCATTTCAGATCCTGGATATCAATATGGGCTGTCCGGTTCCAAAGGTCGTGCGCAATGGAGAAGGTTCGGCGTTGATGAAGGATCCGAAGCGAATCTATGATATTGTATATAAGACAGCGAGAGCGATCAAGAAACCGGTGACGATAAAGATCCGCAAAGGATTTGACGATACCTGTATCAATGCACCGGAGATTGCGAAGGTTGCAGAAGAAGCAGGTGCAGCGGCAATCGCAGTACATGGAAGGACCAGAGAACAGTATTACTCCGGAAATGCAGACTGGGAGATTATCCGTAAGGTGAAAGAAGCAGTGAAGATTCCTGTAATCGGAAATGGGGATGTGACAAGCGGACAGAAGGCACTGGATATGTTTGAGCAGACCGGCTGTGATGGTGTGATGATCGGAAGAGGCTGCCAGGGAAATCCATGGATCTTCAGGGAATTACTGGCATATGAAGAGACCGGATCCATTCCGGAAAGGCCGGGCACAGACCAGATCCGGGAAACAATGCTGCGTCATGCAAGACTGCAGATCGAGTTCAAGGGAGATTATATCGGAATCCGTGAAATGCGCAAGCATGTGGCATGGTATACCAAGGGAATGCAGGGTTCTGCGAAGCTCAGAGATGAGATCAATCAGGTGGAAAGTTATGAAGAACTGGAGAACCTTTTAATGGAAAAAATCGGATAGACATAAAACGTGTTCTTTCGCATGAGAGAATGCGTTTTTGCATATATTAAACCAGCAAAGAATTGTTGACACAGCCGCTGGAAATATGTATAATAATGAAATTGTGAAAGTAGCTTTAAATGCGGATAAAATCAGTATCTGCGGCTTGAATAGAAAATGATTTGTCGGTAAGTAAGGAGAATTATAATGGAAGCAAAGAAAACATTACTCACCTATACAGGACTTAAGAAACTGGAAGATGAGCTTGAAAATTTAAAAGTTGTGAAAAGAAAAGAAGTAGCAGGAAAGATCAAAGAAGCCAGAGAACAGGGAGACCTTTCAGAGAACGCTGAGTACGATGCAGCAAAGGACGAGCAGCGTGATATCGAGGCACGTATCGAAGAACTTGAGAAAATCCTCAAGAATGCAGAAGTTGTAGTAGAAGATGACGTGGATCTTGATACCATCAACATCGGATGTACAGTAGATGTATATGATAAAGAATTTGAAGAGGAAATCGTATTTCAACTGGTAGGTTCTACAGAAGCAAACAGCCTGGCAGGTAAGATTTCCAATGAATCTCCGGTAGGAAAAGCCCTGATCGGTAAGAAAGTCGGAGACGTAGTAGCAGTTGAGACACAGGCAGGAGTTATTGAGTACGAAGTACTGAAGATCAATCGTTCAGTATAAGATGGTATACAGCAGAGAGAAGGAGTGAAAAAAGTGGCAACACAGCAGAACAATGGACAGGAACAGGATTTGAATCATTTAAGAAAGGTGCGCCGTGAGAAACTTGCAGAACTGCAGGCAAACGGACAGAATCCTTTTGAGATCACAAAATATGACGTAACACATCACAGCCAGGAAGTGAAAGACAACTTTGATGAACTGGAAGGAAAACACGTTGTACTCGCAGGACGTATGATGTCCAAACGTGTGATGGGAAAAGCATCTTTCTGTAATGTGCAGGATTTACAGGGAAATATCCAGTCTTATGTAGCAAGAGACAGTATCGGAGAAGAAGAATATAAAGCATTCAAGAAGATGGATATCGGTGATATCGTAGGTCTTGAAGGAGAAGTATTCAAAACAAAGACAGGGGAGATTTCCATTCATGCATCTGCTGTAAAGCTTCTCTCAAAGAGCCTGCAGATCCTTCCGGAGAAGTTCCACGGACTGACAAATACAGATACCCGTTATCGTCAGAGATATGTGGATCTGATCATGAACCCGGAAGTAAAGGATACTTTTATTAAACGTTCCAAGATCCTTACCGCAATCCGTAAATATCTTGGAAATGAAGGCTTTATGGAAGTAGAGACTCCGATGCTTGTACAGAATGCCGGAGGAGCAGCTGCAAGACCGTTCGAGACACATTTCAATGCCCTGAACGAAGACCTGAAGCTCCGTATTTCTCTGGAACTTTATCTGAAGAGACTGATCGTTGGTGGTCTGGAAAGAGTATATGAGATTGGACGTGTATTCCGTAACGAAGGTCTTGATACAAGACATAACCCGGAATTCACTCTGATGGAACTTTATCAGGCATACACAGACTATCATGGCATGATGGATCTGACAGAGAACCTGTACCGTTTTGTTGCACAGGAAGTTCTTGGAACTACTCAGATTGTATATAAAGGAATCGAGATGGATCTCGGAAAGCCGTTCGAGCGTATCACAATGGTTGATGCTGTTAAGAAATATGCAGGTGTTGACTGGAACGAAGTAGAAACTCTTGAACAGGCAAGAGAACTTGCGAAAGCACACAATCTTGAATTTGAAGAAAGACATAAAAAAGGTGATATTCTGAATCTGTTCTTCGAAGAATATGTAGAAGAACACCTTCTTCAGCCGACATTCGTTATGGATCATCCGGTTGAGATTTCACCACTTACAAAGAAGAAACCGGAAAATCCGGACTATGTAGAACGTTTCGAGTTCTTCATGAACGGATGGGAAATGGCAAATGCATACTCAGAGCTGAATGACCCGATCGATCAGAGAGAACGTTTCAAAGCACAGGAAGAACTGCTTGCACAGGGTGATGATGAAGCCAACACAACAGATGAAGACTTCATGAACGCACTGGAAATTGGTATGCCGCCTACAGGTGGTATCGGATTCGGTATCGACCGTATGTGTATGCTGTTGACAGGGGCTGAGGCGATCAGAGATGTGCTGCTGTTCCCGACAATGAAATCACAGGGTTCTGCAAAAAATGAAGCAAATAATGTAGCTCAGACAGCTGCAACTGCTCCAGCAGAGACAGCAAAAGTTGATTTCTCCAACGTAAAGATTGAGCCAATCTTTGAGGAAATGGTTGACTTTGAGACATTCAGCAAGTCAGATTTCCGTGCAGTTAAGATCCTGGCTTGTGAGGAAGTACCGAAATCCAAGAAGCTTCTGAAGTTCACACTGGATGACGGAGAACGCAAGGATCGCGTGATTTTAAGTGGTATTCACGAGTATTACGAGCCGGAAGAACTGGTTGGTAAGACAGCGATCGCTATCGTGAACCTGCCACCGAGAAAGATGATGGGAATCGATTCTGAAGGTATGCTGATTTCAGCAGTACACGAGGAAGACGGTCACGAAGGACTGAACCTTCTGATGGTAGATGACAGAATCCCGGCTGGTGCTAAGCTGTACTAATCCCCAAAAAAGAGTTCGGTTTGGTAGTCATAGACATCCAATCAGGAAAAGTGGTTCCACGGATTGACATGGAGCTACATGAAACGGCTTGGAGCTGTATAAGTTTAAATGGTGACGTACGGATTATAAGAGAATAGAATAAGGGGTTCTATGGATTCCTGACTGTTTATCTTATATGTCTAAAGAACAAAATATCGATTATTTTTGAGGAGCATTTTTCGAAAATATAGTGTTAAACAAGGACACATCACTTTTGGTAGAAATACCATTTGGATGTGTCCTTTTTTTAAGATATAACATCCTTTCACGTACCTGCCAAATAAAATGAGTATCTGGTAATATACAGATTTCTGGAAACAAGGAGGAAGCCATGAAAAAACGAAAAACACCTGACTTGGAAAAATATCTGGAAGGAAAGAAACGCAGATTTGTAAATTACACACAAGGAGCAAAGATTTATAAGATGTCCTACTGGCCTTTTGTCAGACTGGCAAAAAGAGCAGAAGCCAATTATCCGATTCGAAAGACAGCTATTGTGGATCTGAATATTCTGGATGATTTTTTAGAAGACAATCCTGAGGTTGTATCAGAATTAAAGAAGAGAAGGGGGATGCGTTATGGGAAATAACCGAAGCAAGGTTCCGGATTTGGAAAAGCTTGTCAAAGGAGGACGTAAGAAATTTGTTCGTTATGAAGAAGGTGCAATGCTTTATTCCATGGGGGTTCATACATTTCAACAGTTAGCGAAAGATGCCAGAGCAGTATACCATGTCAAACGAATTGTGCTAGTTAATCTGGATCTTATTGATGAATATCTGGAAGCATTCCGTGATGAAGAATTTTGATGAAAGAATAGGAGGAACAACATATGTGTAAAGTGATATCCATTACTAACCAGAAAGGCGGAGTCGGAAAGACCACTACAACCGTAAATTTAGGAATTGGCCTGGCAAGAGAAGGCAAAAAAGTGTTATTGATCGATGCAGATCCACAGGGAAGTCTGACAGCAAGTCTTGGATATGTAGAGCCGGATGAACTGGGAGTTACTTTGGCAACCATCATGACGAAAGTGATTAATGAAGATGAAATATCAGTGGAAGACGGTATTCTGCATCATCAGGAAGATGTAGATCTGCTTCCGGCCAATATTGAATTGTCAACTTTGGAAGTGACGATGGGAAATGTAATGAGCCGGGAAATGATCATGAAGGAATACATCGATACGATACGATCCCGATACGATTATATTTTGATCGATTGCTTACCTAGCCTTGGAATGATGACGATCAATGCACTGGTATCTTCGGATTCTGTTTTGATTCCGGTCCAGGCAGCATATCTTCCAGTGAAGGGATTACAGCAGCTGATTAAAACAATCTCTATGGTGAAGAAAAGACTGAACCGGAAATTGACGATAGAAGGAATTCTTTTAACTATGGTAGATTTCAGAACAAACTATGCGAAGGACATTGCGGCACTTGTGCAGGAAACTTATGGAAGCCAGATTGCGATCTTTAAAAATGTAATTCCAATGTCAGTAAAAGCGGCAGAGACAAGTGCAGAGGGAATCAGCATCTACACGCACTGTCCGAAAGGTAAAGTATCTATGGCATATATGAATCTGACACAGGAGGTTATGAGTGATGAAAAATAGACCGGGTGAGAAAATTAAACTGGCAAGTCTTGACGAATTATTAGGTGTTGTTAATGAAGAATCAGCAATGGAAATTGAGATCAACAAGATCCATGCATTCAAGAATCATCCATTTAAGGTTCTTGATGATGAGAAAATGCAGGATCTGATCGATAGCGTAAAACTTAGTGGTGTACTGACACCAGTACTGCTTCGAGTGGACAGTAATGATGAATATGAAATGATCTCCGGTCACCGAAGATTACATGCAGCAAAGATGGCAGGACTTACTACAATCCCAGCTATCGTAAGAGAATTATCGGATGATGATGCGGTAATAGCGATGGTGGATGCCAACATCCAAAGGGAGGAGTTATTGCCGAGTGAGAAGGCATTTGCGTATCGGATGAAGTTGGAGGCAATGAAGAGACAAGGAAACCTAAGAAACAAAGATCCGTGATTAAACGACTGCATCAGAAACAGATTGCTATTGCTCGTCGGTCCGGAAAGCCGATACCAAAGTACCTGGATCAGGAAATGGAAAGAAAGCGGGGGTAGAATATGCGAAGGTTAAAGTGTGAAAAAGAAACGATTATTCTGACCAATGAAGATGACGGATTCTATGATGTGTATACCTTCAATCAGAGCTTGCAGAAACGGTTGAGATCCTTTGCTGAGAAGTATCCGGATGATTGCTGGTTGAAAGGAGCTTCGGAAGATGGCAGTGAAACGTATATGATCAGAAAGGGACGGTTATCATTGAATTTAAGACCACCCTATTCCAAGGATAGGATTCATAAAGCAACCGAACGAATTATTGAAGAACAGAAAGAACAATCAAAGGATTCATAGAATGCGATTTAAGAGAAAAAAGCCTCATGACCATGAGGAAAAATGAAAGCAAAATACGTTAGTTGATAAAGTGTATAGGCTCAAAAGGGAAAGTGCCCTTTTGGACCTTTTTAATTTAAAATAGTTCTAAAGAACAAGTTAACAATCTGTAGATTCTGTATGTTTTAAAGATCAATCGTTATACTAGTTTTAGACCGAATTATCGTTCTAAAGGAGGTGTCACAATGGATTTAAAGGCGGTTGGTCAGAGAATAAAAGCTGCAAGGGAAGCTAAGAATCTTACACAAGAAGAATTGGCAGCACTGGTAAGCTTAAGTCCAACTCATGTAAGTGTTATAGAGAGAGGACTGAAAGTAACAAAACTTGATACCTTTATTGCGATTGCAAATGCATTAGATGTTTCAGCAGATACACTATTGATTGATGTTGTGACACATTCGGTTACTGGCGTTACGAATGAATTATCTGAAATGATAGAGAAACTACCTAAAGAAAAGCAACAGAGAATTATCAATGCGGTGAGGGCATTGGTGGAATAAATACATGAATAAGAAGATGGAAGGGCTTATTGCTCTTCTTTTTTATATTTCAGTCCATCCCGGGAAGGCTGGAAAATCTGTTGGACAGAAAATGTAAGTAGGGTGACTGAAAAAATGGCTAAAAGCCACTTATAATAATTACCAGTTTAAAATAAAAATAGAATTTATAGATATAGCAGGAAAGAAAACGAAAGTTGTATTTCCTGCTATTTTACTACATGAAAGGATATTTATTGTCCACTGTGGCAAATAAAAAAAGTAATGTATACAGATGGGAGATGAGGCAAAAAAATAAATTGAAAATGAATTCGAACATGATGATATAAAGATAATAAAGTAATAATGCACAAAAAAATATCAATAAATTCGTGAAAAAAAACTGTTTTTTTATTTTTGAGGAACAAGTATTGACAAAATAAGATGTATACTTTAATGTATACAACATAAGAAAGAGAAAATGAAAAGAAGTATAGGAGGACTTGACTATGATTATGAAATTTTTACAAAAAGTTCCTGCGGGATTGATGCTGGTTCCGTTGCTTATCGGTGCGGTCATACATACATTGTTTCCGCAGGCATTGGAAATCGGTGGATTGACGACTGCTGCATTTTCTAATGCAGGGGCTGCCACATGTATGGGACTACAGTTGTTCTGCCTGGGAACCACATTACAATTGAAGGATATGCCGGCGGTTCTGAAAAGAGGGGGTACATTACTGTTATCTAAATTTTTAATCGGCGCAATCCTTGGAATTGTTGTAGGAAAAGTGTTTGGACAGGCCGGATTCTGGGGCCTTACGGCATTATCGATTGTCGCCGGAGTTACGAACAGTAATGGTTCTTTGTATTTATCACTTGTAAAGACATATGGAGATGAAGCAGATGCTGCGACAGTGGCGCTGCTGGCATTGAATGATGGTCCGTTTTTTACCTTGCTGGCATTGGGAGCTTCTGGAATGGCAAGTATTCCTATGATGTCTCTTGTAGCAGTAATTGTACCGATGATTTTAGGGATGATTATTGGAAATGTAGATAAATCAATGATGAAATTCTTCGCTCCTATGGCAGACATTCTGATACCATTTGTTGGATTGACACTTGGAGCAGGCATTAACTTAAAAGACGTGGTGAAAGGTGGACCACAGGGGATTCTGTTAGGTTTGATTACAGTGTTTGTCGGCGGATTTTTCACATTGTTTTTCGACAGACTTATATGCAAACAGCCGGGATATGCAGCATTTGCAGTTGCGTCTACGGCGGGAAATTCTGTTGCGGTACCAGCGGCGGTTGTGTTGATTGATAAGACGTGGGCTCCATATCAGGCGGTTGCGACAACACAGTTGGCGGCATCTGTCGTAGTCACAGCTATACTGGTACCAATCGTGACAAGTATCTGGGCAAAGAAATATGGATGTCCGCAATTATCTTCGAAATAAAGGAACATAGAAAAAGTGCAGGAAAGCGGTAAAGTCCGAGTCTGCACTTTTTAACATATTTAAATTTATTATATAGTCATAGAATCTGCGTGAAAAGCAGCCTCGAAAGAAGCTTCTTTCGAATGATAGAGATGTTCTTCCATTGCTTTTGAAGCGAGTGCCCAATCTTGCTTCAGGCAGTATTCCACGATTTTCAGGTGCTCCTGTTGGGAAGCTAACAGACGATTCCGGCTTTTTCTTCCAGAATAGATACGAAGTCGTGTATTCTGTTGGGCTATCCGTTCGTAAGTACTGATCAGATAGTTATTGCTGGTTGCATCGATGAACATTTGGTGGAATTGTTTGTCTGTCTCATAATACTCGTTAAGATCGGAAACATTCGCAGTGTCACGTTGAAAGATGCGGAAATAATTCTGGTAGATTTCATCTGAAATTTTATTTCCATAATGCAAGATTGCAAAAGGTTCGATCAGAGTGCGTGCTTCGTGAACCATATTGATCTCACGGATGGTCAATGGAGCGACCATGATGCCTTTTTTGGGAAGGATTGTCACCAACCCTTCCTGTTCCAGGCGGCCAAGGGCGTCTCTGATAGGAGTCCGGCTTGCCTGGACATCTTCTTTGAGCATTTCTTCATTGAGTAGTGCACTCGGAGCGTACTCGCAATTGATAATCTTGTCCTTGATAATATTATAAGCGTGTTGCTTTAACGTTTCTTTTTTCATAATCAGTCTACTTTCTTTTTTATTATTGAGAATATTATTGTATTCGACATTGTATATTATAACTTATTATTGTGTGCCAGTCTATCAAAATATTACAGATACATAAAATAGAATGGAGAAAGTTTGTTGTTATTATTAATAAAAACCCAAAGGGGAATTTGAGCATAATAGACAAAAAAAAGTGAAAGAATAAATATATCTTGACAAAGAATATTGCGAATGCTATGTTGTATACAACAAATAATACAACATAAAATACAACAAATAACGGAGGAAGAGAAAATGAAAACAATTTTAATCGAAGAGCCAGGAAAAGTCGTAATTAAAGAACAGGAAAAGCCAATCCGCAAACCGGGAGAGGTACTTTTGAAAATTTTGTATGGTGGAATTTGCGGAAGTGACCTTGGTACATACAGAGGAACCTTCGCATATGCATCATATCCAAGAGTTCCGGGACATGAGTTTTCGGGAGAGATTGTAGAAATTGATGAAAATGACAGAGGATTAAAGCCGGGCATGATTGTTACCGTTAATCCATACTTTAATGATGGTACCTGTTATTCCTGCCAGAGAGGCCTTCTGAATTGTTGTGAACATAATGAGACAATGGGAGCACAGAGAGATGGCGCATTTTCAGAGTATGTCAGCGTTCCGATCGAGCGTGTATATGATGGAAAAGGTCTGCCGGCAAAAACACTTGCACTGATCGAACCATTCTGTATTAGCTGGCACGGGGTATCAAGAGCAAACGTAAAAGAAGGAGATAAGATTCTGGTCGTAGGCGCCGGTACAATCGGCGTACTTGCAGCAAATGCAGCAAAAGCAAGAGGTGCCGAGGTTTATATAGCAGATATAGCAAAAGAGAAACTGGATTATGCGGTAAATACATTTCAGTTAAAAGGTTCGATTTTGAATACTTCAAAAGAAAAACTGGAAGAAGAAGTCCGGAGGATTACGAATGGGAATGGATTCGATGTGACAATTGAAGCAGTAGGACTTCCATCTACATTCCAGAACTGTATTGATTGTGCGGCATATGGCGGAAGAGTGGTTCTGATCGGTGTGGGTAAGAAGAATCTGGACTTTAACTTCACGATCATCCAGAAAAAGGAATTGAATATTTTTGGATCAAGAAATGCTTTAAAGAAAGATTTCCTGGAACTGATTGATCTGGTGAAAGCAGGAAAAGTCGATCTGGAGAAGATTGTGACAAATACTTATAAACTGGACGAAGCAGACAAAGCATTTAAAGAATTTTCAGAAAATGCGGGATCTATGTTAAAGGTTGTGATCGATTTTACAAAATAAAAAGGTAAGGGGGGACGAAAGAATGTCCAGAAAGAAAGAATATATAAGAATAAATCCGGCAGATTCCGTTGCAGTGGCTTTGCAGCCACTTGCAAAAGGAACTGATATCATCCTGAATGATGTTCGGCTTACACTTCTGGAAGATATTCCGCAGGGACATAAATTTGCATTACATACGATAGGAGAAGGAGAGGCTGTTATAAAATACGGGAATCCGATCGGTAATGCCAAAGTGAATATTTCGAAAGGAAGCTGGGTTCATGTACATAATATGAAAACGGGACTTGGAGATCTGGTTGACTATAGCTATCGACCAGAAAAAAAGGATATTCAAGAAAGAAAACCGGATGAATTCATGGGATTTCGAAGGGCAGACGGAAGTGTAGGGGTGAGAAATGAGATATGGGTCATCCCGACAGTAGGATGCGTCAATAGTGTTGCAGAAAAAATAGCAGAATTATCCAGACAATATTGTCAGGGAACCGTTGATGCGATAGTTGCATTTCCGCATCCATATGGGTGTTCACAGATGGGAGAAGACCAGGAAAATTCCAGAAAAATTCTGGCCGACCTGATCAATCATCCGAATGCAGGAGGTGTACTGGTCCTGGGACTTGGATGTGAAAACAGTGGCATAGATATTCTGAAACAATATGTCGGTGACTACGATGGAGAACGCATAAAATTCTTAAATGCACAGGATTGTGATAACGAATTGGAAGAAGGTGTCCATGCCGTAAGAGAATTACTGGCGTATGCCGGAACATTTAAGAGAGAGCCGATCTCATGTAGTGAATTGATCATTGGTATGAAGTGCGGAGGCTCGGATGGATTATCAGGCATTACGGCAAATCCTACGGTTGGAGGTTTCTCAGATCTGCTGATATCCAGAGGAGGAACAACGATTCTTACAGAGGTGCCGGAAATGTTTGGAGCGGAGACGCTGCTTATGAACCGTTGTGCAAATGAACAGTTATTTGAACAGACGGTACATCTGATCAATGACTTTAAGAATTATTTTACCTCACATAATCAGACGATATATGAGAATCCGTCGCCGGGAAATAAAAAGGGAGGCATCTCAACGCTGGAAGACAAGTCACTGGGATGTGTGCAGAAATCGGGAACCGCACCGGTAAAAGGTGTCCTTGCTTATGGAGAACGTGTGAAAAATAAAGGATTGAATCTTTTAAGTGCACCGGGAAATGACCTGGTTGCTTCCACTGCGTGTGCTGCATCGGGAGCACATATTGTTCTTTTTACCACAGGGCGTGGAACACCATTTGCGTCTCCGGTACCGACAGTTAAGATATCATCGAATGATCGGTTGTATAACAAAAAAAATAATTGGATTGATTTTAACTGTGGAGAACTGGTAAAGGAAAAAAGTGTAGAGGAATTATCACAAAGGCTTTATGAATATGTTCTGAAGGTTGCAAGTGGGGAAAAAGTAAAAGCTGAGGAAGCCGGATTCCATGATATGGCAATCTTCAAACAGGGAGTAACGCTCTAAATTGCCATGCATTCGGAAGAAGCTGCGAGTGGCAGGTTCAGGAGATTACGGAAAGAAAGGAACGGATATTTATAATGAAGAAATTAAACTATGAAGTATTAAAAGAAAACGGTTATAAAGGATATGTGTTAAAAGATGCACCGGAAAAAGTGCTGCAGTTCGGAGAAGGCAATTTCATGCGCGCATTTGTGGATTATTTTGTCGATGTAATGAATGAAAAGGCAGGATTTAACGGAAAAGTCGTCCTGGTTCAGCCGATCCGGAATGTGGAAGGAGGATTCCGACTGAATGACAGAATTAACGAGCAGGAAGGACTTTATACATTATTCCTTCGTGGATTTCAGGATGGAAAGAAAGTGAATGACAAGAGAGTAATCTCCAGTGTAAGCAGATGTCTGAATGCTTATGAAGACTATGAAGAGGTCATGAGATGCGCAGAAAATCCAGAACTTAGATTTATCTTGTGTAATACAACAGAAGCGGGAATCCGTTATGACGCAGAATGTAAATTTGAAGACAAACCAGGAGAATCTTATCCGGCAAAACTGACACAGTTTATGTATCACAGATTTGAAACATTTGGAAAAGAGGAAGGAAAAGGATTTATCATACTTTCCTGCGAGCTTATTGATGATAACGGAAAAGAACTGGAAAAATGTGTGCTGAAATATGCAAAACAGTGGAATCTTGGAGAAGAATTTATTGCATGGATTCAGAAAGAAAATGTATTCTGTTCTACACTTGTCGACAGAATTGTTACAGGATATCCAAGAAATGAGGCATCTGCAATCTGTGAAGAACTTGGATATGAAGATAATGTTCTGGATACAGGAGAAATCTTTGGATTCTGGGTAATTGAAGGACCACAGTCTATCAAAAAAGAATTTCCAATCGAAGAAGCAGGTCTTCCGATCCTTATCACAGATAATCATAAACCATATAAACAACGTAAAGTCCGCATCCTGAATGGTGCACATACATCCTTTGTACTGGGAGCATATCTTGCCGGAAAAGATATCGTAAGAGATTGTATGAATGATGAGGTTATCTGTGGATTCATGAATAAGACAATCTATGATGAGATTATTCCAACACTTGATTTGCCGAAAGAGGAATTACTTGATTTTGCGGCTGCGGTGACAGAACGTTTTAAAAATCCTTTTATCGACCATGCATTGCTGGCAATTTCTCTCAATTCGACATCAAAATGGAAGGCAAGGGTTATGCCGTCTCTGAAAGAATATGTAAAGCGTAAAGGAGCACTTCCGAAATGTATTACAGCTTCCTTTGCATTCTACATCGCATTCTTTAGCGGACACACACTGACAGATGAGGGACTTATTGCAGAGAGAGAAGGAAACACATATACTGTAAAGGATGATAAAGCAGTGCTTCAGTTCTATTATAAACACAGAGAAGATTCAGCAGAGAAAATGGTACACGCAGTATGTAAGAATACAGAATTCTGGGGAGAAGATCTTACGGAAATCGAAGGATTTGAAGCAGCAGTATGCGGATATCTGGAGCAGATTCAGAAAGAAGGAAGTTATTCTGTTATGAAATCTCTTATTTCGATTGACTAAGGAGCTATGAAATGAATAAAGTATTGAAAAAATTAGAGCAATTTGGAATTGTGCCGGTGGTTGTGCTGGAGGACGCCAAAGATGCTGCTTTGCTGGCGAAAGCTTTGTGCGACGGTGGACTGGCATGTGCGGAGGTGACATTCCGCACAGCTGCCGCCGAAGAATCTATTCGTATTATGTCCCAGAAGTTTCCGGAGATGGTCGTAGGGGCCGGAACCGTTCTGACAGTAGAACAGGTTGACCGTGCGGTGAAAGCCGGAGCGCAGTTTATTGTAAGCCCGGGATTCAACCCTGTTGTAGTAAAATATTGTATCGATCATGAGATTCCGATTACTCCGGGTGTTGTCACACCGAGTGAAATGGAACAGGCAATTGCGATGGGACTTGAAGTTGTCAAGTTCTTCCCGGCAGAACCATCAGGTGGTCTTGGTATGATAAAAGCAGTTGCGGCACCATATACGACACTGAAATTCATGCCGACTGGCGGAATCAACCCTGAAAACATTGTACCGTATCTTCAATATGACAAAATACTTGCATGTGGCGGAAGCTGGATGGTAAAGGGAAATCTTGTGGCAAGAGGTGCTTTTGATCAGATTACAGAGCTGACCCGCGAAGCGGTTTCACTGGTTCATTCTGCCAGGGAGGTGAAGTAATGGCTAAGGTTGTTACAATGGGCGAGATTATGCTCAGATTATCACCGCCGGGTTATCAACGTTTTGCACAGGCCTCGGAGTTTGAAATCAATTATGGTGGTGCCGAGGCCAATGTGGCTGTCTCTCTAGCCCAATTAGGCCATGATGTGACATATATCTCCAAAATTCCTTCTAACGCAATTGGAGAGGCAGCCATTGCAACTTTAAAAAAATCAGGCGTAGATTGCCGTTATATTGCACGGGGCGGGAAAAGGCTTGGAATTTACTTTCTGGAAAACGGGGCCTCGGTGCGTCCTTCGAGCGTTGTCTATGACAGAGCGGATTCGTCTATTACTCAGGCATCAGCAGAAGAATTTGATTTTGATCAGATCTTTGATGGCGCAGAGCTCTTTCATGTATCCGGAATTACGCCGGTGTTAAGTGAAGAGACGGCAAGACTTACCAGGATTGCTTTGCAAAAGGCAAAGGAACACGATGTGACAACATCGTTCGACTTAAACTACCGTGCGAAATTGTGGACAGAAGATGTGAAAGGAAAGCAGAAGATGCTTTCAGAGCTGATGCCGTATGTAGATATCTGTTTCGGAAATGCAAGAGATGCTGCAAAGTGCCTGGGATATGCAGAAAAAGATAAGAATTTTATCGATGGGGACTACAGTATCTGTGTAGATGAAAAACATATGGAAAATGTAAGAGAGCGATATGGATTTACTAACCTTATCACAACACTTAGAAAAAGCATCAGTGCTTCGGATAATGGCTGGTCAGGTGCTGTATGCAGTGAATCTGGATTATATCAGGGAAGTGGGTACAATCTGCATATTGTAGACCGTGTTGGAGGAGGAGATTCTTTTGCGGCAGGGTTCTTACACGGAATTTTAACACACATGGAACCGGACCGGGCACTGGAATTTGCCCTTGCAGCGGCCGCCATCAAACATACAATACCGGGCGATCTGAATTATATTTCGGAAGAAGAAGTATTAACGCTTATGAATAGTGACGGAAGCGGGAGAGTAAATCGGTAGGGACGGTGTTTTTAACTTTTTTATTGTCCTCGGTAGTTAACAAGAGACTTATCTAAAAGGATAGGTCTCTTGTTGCATATATCCAGACAGGAAGGTTGTGATTGTCGTTCCGTTCTTTTTTAGGTATACTGGAAGAAGAAAAATATATATGCGTTATAAAAAAAGGAGTGTTTTCATTGACAAAGATCAAGAAAAAACCAAAAAAAAATATAAATAGAAATATATTACCGAAAAGTATACCGAATATCGCAGAAAAACTCGACAACGAGATGGTTGCGTTCCTGGATACGGAATTCTTAACATCCCAGATAAATGAGGACCGCCGGCAAAGCTTGTGTCGGTTGGGTTTGTAGTCTGTGGGAAGAATTTTGAAGAAGTAACAAGATTTCATTCCTATATTTATGCAGAAGACAAATTGCACGACCGGTTCCAGGAGATGACCAGGATTGAGCGGAAAGATCTCTTAAGTGCCCCGGATAAGTATGTGATACAGCGGGATCTTCTGGTAATGTGTACCGGGGAAGCAATGGCATTTTCGACTTTAGAAGAATATATCCAAAAAGAGAATGCAAAAATAGGTATTAGAAATACTAATAGCGAAATAACACAAAATAATATATAATCAGTGATTAAATTTTATAGATAGTGTAAAAACAGAAAAAGTAATTCGTGATAAAAACGATAAATGGAGAAAATTAACAGATAATTTTAAGCAAAATTGCAGATTGACGGAAATTGATAAAACAGTTAAAATAATCACAAGTTCATAAAGAACAAGGCAGACAAAGGCGTCGCAGTTTATAAACCTGCGGCGCTTTCTTATTTGGTTTAACGTGAAAATATGATATAGTAGTTCTAAAGACTTATATATAATTCTGAGGAACTTGATAAAATGAAGAAAAATAATATAACACTTGTATTTGTTGCTATCGTTTTTTCGATTATTGTTGGAATGATAATTGGGAAAAGCTTATTAAAGTATAAAGAAGGTGAGCCAGATGTAGTTGGCAGTTTTTCTATGAATAGAGATGAGAATCTTACAGTAGTTGCTAACAGAAAAAACATTTCTGATAAAAAAGAAGCATTTGCAAGACTGCTTTTAAAAATGTACAAAGAGAATTCATTTCATTCAATAAAATTTTCTACAGATCATGGATATGCAACCAGCCTTGATATGACCGTATATTCTTGGAAAGAAGATATCGAAAATGGAAAATCCATTATGCAGATAGAATTTAGACCGATTGAATATAGAAAAGATTATGATATTGTTCATAATCCGGATAAATATGTGCTTTTTATCGATGGAACAGAAATAAAATGAAATATATAGATATGCAGATAAAGCGCAGAAAAAGAGGATTGCTCAACACAGGAGGATATTTTCAATTACCATCAAAATGATAAAAGCGAGGCAACGGAAAATCCGTTGCCTCATTTCAGTATTATGACAATTAATCTAGTTCCGCCCCTAATTCATACCTCCAATATTCCGCCGCCTCATACTCCCTGGGTTCTGAGAGTACCGGTACGGTAAAGAGTTCAACTGGAACGCCGAGTGTTGATGCGAAGAGTTTCATAAGATCTTCTTTCGGTGTTCGGACATCGCTTTCGTACTGAGCAATCCGGACATCAGCACAGCTGTCAGAAAATCCGACAGCTATGCCGAGTTCTTTCTGGGTGAGATGATTTTTCTGTCTTAAGTGTTTTAATTTTCTTCCAAATGTAATCATAGTATTATTCTCCTGTGCTTCCGAATGACCCGGTTCCTCGTTCTTCACCAAGGTCCAGGACAAAGTCTGCAATCACGACCGGTGTAATCACCAGCTGACCGACGCGTGTGTCTTTATGAATGGTCTGAGAAGATATGCTTACGTTGCTGATAATGGCATGGATCTCACCACGGTAACCGGAGTCGATCGGTGGAAGTTCGCATACCAGTCCTTTTGCTGCCATGCTGCTTCGTGGAAAGACATATCCGGCAAATCCATCCGGTATGATGAGACCGAATCCAAGTGGAATTCTTGCAACCTCACCTGGTTTTAATACGCAATCATAAGGCATGAATACATCAGCACCGGCATCATTTTCATGTGGCCGGAAGGGATGATGATCTGCTTTCAGACCAAAGTCAATCAGTTTAATCTTTATGGTTGCTCACCTCCTTCCTGATGAGCAATGGATAATCAGTTTTTAAAATATCTGACGGCATCCAAAGTTTCGAAATAGGATTCTGGCAGGACATCTGTTTTTCCATACAGCTTCCTCTTTGACAGAATGGACCGGTCAGATCCGGTGCAAAAAGAATCGGGCTTAATTTGTACAATCTTTGCCAGATATAGAGCATCACGATCCTGGTTTCATCCGTATTTCTTCTGCAGGTTCTCTGGCCGATCATATGCTTCCACTGGTAAGGTGTTGCACTGATGATCAGTACGTTTCGAAGTCCCTGAGGTGTAGCATATCCGGCTGAATCATGATCAATGCCTAAGGTACAAAGCTCTGCATAATGATCCAGATCTGACTGACAGCTTTTCTTGTAAATATCCTGGATTTCTTTATCTGCTTTCATGATTCCATATGGAATAGCAAATGCAGCATGACCGGAATAATTGCTGTACTGCAGAGATGCACTCATGTACTTTACTTCGTTTTGATGCCTTGTGATCTGTGCCAGGAAGCGTCTGCTTGCACCAACAACAGCCACGGTAATGACCATGAATTTCTGTACTGTTGGATGGGGAAGTCCTGCAATGTTTTCTACGGTCTTCTGACTGTAGGATTGATGGTAAAGATCCATCAGATCTGCCATGTTCTGGATCGTATGACCGTGTTGTGTGAGCCTGGCAGCAAAGACCATATTCTGTTCTGCTTCCCGGATCCCATAGCAGTTTAAGATAGCTGTTTCAATGTGATCCATAGGCCTGTTCCTCCTTTACCAGAGCTTTTAAAAGAATCAGATAATTGATGCAGTCTGTGATCTTTTCATCCCACTGTTCCATGTCAAAATGTAACAGAGTGGAATAACACATATCGTAAAGGGATACGACATGTTTCGACATCATGCCGGCCAGTGCTGCTTTTGGATCACAGTTCTGTAAAGTGGCAGCAATCTTGAATGCACTGAGGCGGTCAATATTATCACCGGTATATTCTTTCTTTTTATGTGCCAGAATATCGGCACACTTTCTCATCTGAAGTTCAAATACAACATTAAATTCTTCTTGTGTCATGTGATAGTTCCTCCTTTGTTTTGTAATAGTTATCGTTCGAGATCTTTGGTTTTTGATTTCACTGGTTCTGGAATCTGCATCTGAAGAATGGCATCAACATTCTGATCGGCAGTGTCCAGATCTTTTAATTTTTCTTTCAAGCTACTTATTGCTTCTTCTTCGGAAGCTATCTGCTGTTGCAGTTTTTCTTTTTGTAAAGTCAGGGTTTTTAGGCTTGTCATCTTTCCATCCTGATAAAAGGATCTCAGCCAATCTCTGGCTTCTTCATATTTCTGAATTTCTTTCGCATGTTCTTTCCGGTACTTTCCTTTGTACTTTGCATTTGAAAATTGGGAATAAACTTCCTTGTTTGCATAGTACTGTCCGGTGTAGCGGATCTGATCGTTGAGAGTCCTTAGATTGGACCGATGCTGAGCAAACTGTGTCTGCATTTCTTTCAGTTCCTGCTTTGATGCAAGCAGTGTGTTTTTCAAATCTGACTGCGTATCAAATCCATGTTCCTGCACATAGATAATAGTATTTGCCATTTGTTGCAGGTTAGAAAGTTTTACCCGATGAGCATAAGCCGGGTTCTGCATTGCTTTCACATTTGTCTGGAGATTTACAACCAGGCACAGGTGAGATCTGATGTAGAGAATGGCCAATGGATCCTTGCGTAAGAAGGTCTGTTCCAGGTGTTCTTTTCCATATCGTGTTCCCAGTGCACGTTCAGTAATCCGCTTCTGTCGATCAGGATGAAGATAGCTATATCTGCCACGATGCTCAATCACAGAGATCTGAAATAGTTCCAGAAGTTTAGATTGGAATTCATCAAAATTACTGGAAGTGACAGCACATTCATCAATCGCTTGTCGCAAATATTCTTTCTGCGTAAGGAATACGGTGGATGTTGGTTTGAGACCATCTTCGATAATTTTCCGATTGATCTCATCTATTGTTTGCTGGCCGTGTTTCTGTGCCATATACTCTTTCTGAGTGATTTTTCTTTCAGCCGGAGCAAGAAGATCTATCTGGTGAAGTCCTTCCTGTAGGCAACGATCCATGACAGTTTTCTTAAAAGTGTTCATGAATTTATCCGTGGAACGATGCTTGTATCCGGCAACTTCTTCATGTGGTTTATCCATATAAGGCTGCCTTTCCACTGCAGTCTTCCTCACACTGTTGATGACGATGTGAGTATGGATATTTCCGGATTCATTGTGGCCATCGGTGTGAGTAACTACCAGTGCCTGATATCCGGGAAACATCTGCTTTGCAAGTTCCAAACTGATTGTCTGTGCTCTCTCACCGGTAAGTCCATTTTCTGTAACATCGGCTGGATCATAGCTGATAATGTAGTGGTGACTTTTGATATCTTCACGTTTCTTATTTTTGTGAAAATGAGCATTTGTCAGTTCACATTCCTTGTCAAAAGACATCGGATCACAGTTCAGACCATCCATATAAAACTCTTTTCGCAGGATGCTTCGACCGGATTCATCTACAATCTTTTTTCCGGTTTTTTCATCATGTTCAAACAGAAGGTAATTAATAGCAGCCGAGTAATTTGCATTTCTGCTTTTAATGTGTTTTACGATTGCCATTCATACCACCTGCCAGTTTCAGTACCTCTTTTCTCAATAGGAATAAGTCCGTGATACACTGATGGATTTCATTTTCTATAGCACGAGACTGACTGCCACCACTGTTAAAATGCTTGGCGATCTGATTGAGATTCGATCCGATTTTTCCATATTCACTGACCAGTTTTCTGAGATCGTTCATGTCTGCAACAACTTCAATTTGGTGATTGATTTGCTTTTCAAGTAGTAGTTTTCTCACATATTCAGAACGAGAAAGTCCTGTAACGTCAGTGGCTTCATTTAATACTGCCAATTCAATATCCGTTAATTTTAATGTGATGATGTTACTCCTCTTGAGATTCTTATCTTTCTTCTTTGGTGCCATAGTCCTCCTTCTTTTTTGATAAGACATCTTGGATGTGCGATTACACTTTTTAACCGGCTGTCCCTTCCGGTTATATAAAGTGCTGCGACTATCTTTGATAGAGAGCCAACAGATATCTTTGATGTCTGTACGAGGGTATGGGGAATCGGAATCCCCATCAAGAGACTTACCCGGAGGTATGCCGTAGCCATAAAATGGCGATACGGTAATACCTGGGTGGATCTTGCTCTGTGTCTACGAACCCTCTCACATATACAAAAGATGGAGGGGGAAAATACAGGGTGTGAGTGAAAAGAATTTTAGAAAAATCAAAATAACTCAAAAACTTGACTTTTAACATTGCCAAAGTTAAAATGAAAGAAAATGAGTTAAAAGGAGAATGAGAAATATGCTTACCAGTGTATTCGGGATTTCTATAAAATATGAAGCATGGAATCATCAGGATTCTTTGCCTGTTTACATCGCAGGAAGTTATGATTTTCAAACAGCATATATTGGAAACAGACGTTGTATAATGCTTGCTCCAATAGAAGAACTTGCCACACTTCCGGCATTGAAAAAACAAATTGCAAAAATACAGCAAATTGATAATGTGCCAGTCGTCTTTGAACTTGCGACAGTATCTAATTATCGAAGAAAAAGTCTTATAGAAAATAATATACCGTTTATTACTGATAAGCAGATCTTTCTTCCTTTCATTGGAACAATGCTTACAGATGAGAAAGAATCGCCAAAGCTGACAGGTAAGTTTGTTTACTCAACGCAGCAGTTGCTTTTGTTTTATCTGTATAATAAGAAAAAACGCATGTATATTTCAGAAACCAGAAAAGTGCTTCCATTTACAGCAATGACCTTGACTAGAGCAGTAAAGCAGTTGGAAGCGACGAATTTGTTTCTTGTGGCAAAAGACGGTGTCAACAAGTTTATTGAGTCAAAATATAAGCGAGATGAATTATTTGAAAAAGCAAAAGTATATTTGACGACGCCTGTCCGCAAAGCAGGATATATAGATAAGGCGCAAGTTACAGAAAACATGGTCTTTGCAGGGGAAACGGCACTTTCTGAAAAAACAATGCTAAATCCCAGCCGAGTTGTTACCTATGCAATTAGTGAGAAAGATTATGATAAAACTTTGCTGACAGATGAACTGATAGACCCGGATAAACAGGTCAGACTTGAATTATGGGCATACAACCCGAAACAATTTTCGGAGGATAACAGTGCTGACGATATTTCCATTGTTTTATCTTTTGGAGATACAAATGATGAGAGAATTGAAGAAGCAGTAGATGAATTGCAAGAAAGAAGGTTGCAGGAGTAATGGTCAACGGATTTACAAAATTTAAGGAAAGATTTCAGGGGTTTGAAAATCAATATGTCATCATCGGCGGGACAGCTTGTGATTTGATTATGGAAAATGAAGAATTACCGTTTCGTGCTACAAAAGATGTAGATATTGTATTGATTGTCGAATCCATAACAGCGGAGTTCGGCAGGCAGTTCTGGGAGTATGTCAAGGAAGCAGGATATGAGCATTTGAATAAAAGTACCGGAAATGCACAGTTTTATCGTTTCACATCTCCGAAAAGCAAAGAATATCCATATATGATAGAGATATTTTCCAGAAATCCAGATTTTATTATATTGGAAGATGATGCAGTTCTCACGCCGCTTCCGATAGATGATGAAATATCCAGTTTGTCGGCAATCCTTTTAAATGAAGCGTATTATGAATTGCTAAAAACCGGACAAATGATGGTTGATGGCATTCCAGTATTAAGTCCGACTTGCTTGATACCATTTAAGGCGAAAGCGTGGCTGGATTTAAAGGAACGCAAGCTAAATGGAGAGCAGGTTGACAGCAAAAATATAAAGAAACATAAAAACGATGTGTTCCGATTAGCACAGTTAATCACAGCCAATACAAGGCAAGTTCTCAGCCCGGAAATAGCGGAGGATATGAAAAAATTTTTATCTGAAATAGCTGATGAAACAGTGGATTTAAAATCATTAGGCATTAGAGGGACGGATAAACAAAAAATTATAGATATGTTGTACCTGTGCTACAATTTGAACGATAATACATAATTTTTCTCTAAAGCCAAAAAAATTGCATATCAGAGGCTGTATTTTCACCCTCCTTCTTTTGTATATATGAAAGATATTTTTTATGTACGAAGGAAGGAGGTTTTTTCATGCCTAAAGTCAGAAAAGAAATTCCAGAATTGGAAAAGCTGGTGCAGGTCGGAAGAAAGAAATTTGTCCGTTATGAGGAAGGGGCACAATTATATTCTATGGGGTTGCATACATTTCAGGAATTAGCGAAAGATGCAAAAGCAGTCTATCATGTGAAGAGAGTTGTTCTGGTTAATACAGAGATTGTGGATGAATATCTTGAGAATTTCAGAGATGAATTATAAAAAATAAAATGTAATACATGAGGAGCAAAACACGTTGACTTGTTGTCGGACATAAAGTATAATAGTGTTGTAAGGAAGGAGGAAATAGTATGGCAAAGATGGGAAGACCAAAGAGTGATGACCCCATGAATAGGTGCTTAAGAAAGGATTGGAACTATTATACCGACAGGATAAGCACAGCTAAGATGCTCCTCACAATTAGTGAGGTGAGAGGATGGCAAAATCAAGAAAAGACAGCCGGGGGTATGTGTTGCGAACCGGTGAGAGTCAGAGAAAAGACGGTCGGTATTCTTATTCTTATACAGATTTAGATAAAAATAGCCGAACTGTTTACGCAAAAACATTGGTTGAACTCAGAGCAAAAGAAAGAAAAATCATCCGCGACAAAGAAGATGGACTGAATCCGCAGCTGGCTGACAGGATGACGCTCAATGAACTGTATGATCGGTTTATCGAACAGAAATATGATTTGAAACCATCAACAAAAGTGAATTATCTCTATATGTATAATCACTTTGTCAGACCAACATTTGGAAAAAGACTGATTGGTAAGATCAAATATTCTGATGTGAAAAAATTCTATTATCGTATTATCCTGGATGAAGAAATGAAAGCAAATACGCTGGATAGTATACATACACAGTTGCATCCGGCATTCCAGATGGCTGTAAGGGATGGACTGCTCAGACAAAATCCGACAGACGGATTAATGGCAGAAATCAAAAAGAGCCATATCTGGGAAGATAATCCGAGACATGCGCTTACGATTCCACAGCAGAAAGCTTTTATGGATTACTTAAAAGCCCATCGGGAATATCAAGGATGGGTACCTATTATAACGGTCCTTCTTGGAACAGGAATGCGAATTGGTGAATGCATCGGTCTTCGATGGGATGACCTGGATTTTGAAAAGCGTATTATCAGTGTGAATCATACTTTTATCTACAGACCTGATGAAAACAGAAAATCGGTCAAGCATATTTCTACACCAAAGACGATTTCAGGACGGAGAACCATTCCGATGATCGATGAAGTGTTCAATGCTTTTCTGGATGAGTATGAGATCCAAAAGTGCATTGGCTTTTCCTCAGAAGAGATTGATGGATATTCAAATTTCTTTTTTGTAACAGCAACTGGAACGGTATATTTACCAAATGCAGTTAATCGAGCGATTGAAAGGGCAAGAGTTGCATATAACAAAGAAGAAATAGAAAAAGCAGAGAAAGAGGATAGAGAACCACTCATTATTCCTCATTTTTCAGCTCATCATTTGAGGCACACATTCTGCACAAGACTGTGTGAGAATGAGTCGAATTTGAAGGTGATCCAAAGTATCATGGGTCACTCAGATATTACAACAACCATGGATATTTATGCGGAAGCAACACAGGAGAAAAAGCAGGAAATTGTTGCAAATCTCCAGGGAAAGATTATAATATAATTAGTGATGTATCATGTTTTTGAGGACATGTGCGCACCATAAAAGTAGAGGGAGATATATCTTCCTCATCTATTAAATAAAAACTTATACTACACAAAAGACACAGCCGACTTGGGGCTCTATGGATTTCAGTGGAAGACCAAAAAAATCAGTTTTTGGATGTGTACGGTGCCTGACGGAGCTCAGTGGACAAAGGTGGAAGAGATTGTTCGATTAATCCCAACAATGAAATCCCTCGGTGGTGTAAAATCCGAAAATGGTGTAAGTTCTAAAGAGGTTTCTACACCAAATTCAGAGCCTGAGAAAATTGATTTTTCTAAGGTAAAGGTTGAGCCTTTGTTTGAAGAAGATGTTGATTTTGATACATTCTCAAAGTCAGATTTCAGAGCAGTTAAGGTTAAAGAATGCGTTGCTGTACCGAAGTCAAAGAAACTCCTTCAGTTCACTCTTGATGACGGAACAGGCACAGATAGAACCATTTTAAGCGGTATTCACGCATATTACGAGCCGGAAGAACTTGTTGGTAAGACACTTATCGCAATCACAAATCTTCCTCCAAGAGCAATGATGGGCATTGACTCTTGTGGTATGCTTCTCAGTGCAGTACACGAAGAAGAAGGCGAAGAAAAGCTTCATCTCCTTATGGTAGATGACCATATTCCGGCAGGTGCAAAGCTCTATTAAGAAGTACCGTTTTACCTTACAAAACGGGATGTACTTCATTTGTGAAAAAGCTCTGAAAATACACAAATACACCAAATTTACACCAAATGGTGCTTGAAACGGTGCAGAGCCTTAAAAATCGCATATTTTAAAGATATATGGGCAGTTCCATTGCGGAATTGCCCATTTTCAGAAAGAAAAAGATAAATTGGTATTTATAAAGGAGAATATTGATGAAACTGTTTTTATGTTCGCACTTTTCAAGTGTAGGAAGTCTGATAAA